>JAJRUW010000035.1 GCA_024277615.1 Fidelibacterota bacterium
CGTCTCGAAGCCAGCTGAAGTTTACCGTCGGCATCTAATACCTTACAACCGACAATACCTACTCTTTCATTATTTTTAAGGTAGTTAAGCAATACACTTAAAGTATCCCTTTTAATCATTGTATCGGGATTCAGTAAACACAGATAATCTCCGGTAGTTTGCTGCAGGGCGGCGTTCACTGCGGCAGCAAATCCGATGTTTTGAGAATTAGTGATCAATTTTACCTGCTCGTACTCATTGTGTACCATCTCCGCAGAATTATCGAAAGAATGGTTGTCAACAACGATGATCTCAAGTTCGCTCTCCACTTTACTTTGGAGCAAAGCATTCAGACACTGCCGCAGATAGGAGCGAACATTGTAGCTGATAATGATAACGGAGATTTTCACAGGCGTTTGAAGATCTTCTTTAATTTAAGTGCAGGCACCATTTTAATCGCTTCGAGAATGATCTTTTTTGACATTTTGGACTCCCCCACAGTACGATCATTAAATACAATGGAAACTTCTTTGATGGAATAACCCTTGACCCAGGCTCTGAAATTAACCTCAATCTGGAATGAATATCCCTCGGAAGATACTTTTTCAAGTTCAATATTCTCCAGTACCCGTCTGTTGAAACATTTGAATCCTCCGGTCGCATCAGTCACGGGCATCCCCGTTATCCCACGGGCATACACATTTGCCAGGGAACTAAGGATCAGCCGGCTGAGTGGCCAGTTCACAACGTTCACCCCGTTAATATAACGGCTGCCAATGACGAGGTCATATTCTTCCGAAGCTTTTACCAGCCGGGGGATGTCGGCCGGGTTGTGGGATAGATCGGCATCGATCTGTATAATCCTGTCATATCCGTGTTCAAGAGCCCAGCGGAAACCTGTACAATAGGCGGTTCCAAGCCCTTGCTTTCCCTCCCTCTCGATGAGGAAAAGATGTTCATCTTTTTCCATCAGAGTTTGTACAATCTTACCAGTGCCATCGGGAGAATTATCATCAACGATGAGGATATCCGGGTCTCCTCCGTGGGACCTGATCTGTTCGATAAGCTCCCGGATATTTTTACTCTCGTTATACGTCGGCGAGATGGCCACTGTTTTCATCCGGAACTCCGCTCAGCTAATATTGTTTGCAGACATTCGCGGGTTGAGCGAACCCTGACACCGGCTGCCGTGATCTTATCGGTTTTCAGCCCGCTGTGGGCCGGCCTGGCCGCCGCCTGTCTGAGCTCGTCCGTTTTGACGGGAATGATCAAATCTGCCGGTAATGAGAAAAATTCTGCAATCTCAAGGGCAAATTCATAACGAGATACATAATTGCGGCTTCCGTAATGGTATATGCCGGTCAGGTCATGATCGAGGGCAAATTCAATTGCTTCTGCAAGATCAGGAGCATAAGCAGGGTTGCTCACCTGATCAGTCACAACCTTAATGACCAAATTAGTTTTTAAAGATGTATAGACCCATGCAAAAAAACTGGCCGCACTCTGTGTTGAAGATGTATAAAGCACATTCGGTCGAATGATCAGTGAATTCGTATGTTTTTCCCGGATGAGGTTTTCACCTGCCAGTTTGGTTTTACCATAAATTGAGTTTGGGTTGGGAACATCGTTCTCATCGTACGGTCCTGCAGTGCCGTCAAAGACGTAATCTGTAGATATCTGAACGAACAGCACGGATTTCTCACAACAATTGATGAGGTTTTCCACAGCTTCAGAATTCACCAGACTGGCCGTTTCCCGGTGTAATTCGCAAGCGTCAACCCGGGTCATTGCGGCCGTGTTGATAACAATTTCCGGAGAATATTCCGAAAAGAGCCTCTTAACCTGGCGGTGTTTTGTTATATCCAGCCTCTGCAACTCAATTGGTGAACCCGGAGCCCCATGCGTCACTATATCAACCGGAAGCACTTCATGTTTCCGATATAATTTTTTCACCAGTACCTGCCCTAACTGCCCTGCACCACCGGTTAACAGTATCTTCATAGTTTGCATCCTTTCTTTTTAAACCGGATTAATTTTTCCCTTATTGAGGCATCACTGAGTGCCAGTATCTCGGCTGACAATACCGCCGCATTTATGGCACCGGCTTTCCCTATGGCAAGTGTGGCTACAGGAACACCCTTCGGCATTTGTACGGTCGATAACAAAGCATCCAAACCGTCGGATACACCGCCGGCTAAAGGCACACCTATGACAGGAAGAGTGGTATGCGCCTTAAGAGTGCCTGCCAAATGAGCGGCCATGCCGGCAGCACCCACCAGAATCCCGTAACCCTTTTCCCGGGCCGAAGCAGCCAGCTCGATAATTTCATCCGGATTCCGGTGAGCGGATAAAATAAAAAGCTCCCAGGGGATTTGAAAATAATCGAAGTACGGCTCTGCGGCCAGGATTGTATCTCTGTCAGTAGGACTCCCTATTATGACGGCAACTTTTTTCATTTGTCTTCCCCCGCGTTATCCGCAAACTGATAGGTCAACGCCATGACCTCCAATTGACGCAGCAGCAGCATTTTTTCATATCCGGGGAAATTCACAAAACCACTGATCAGCAGTACTTCCGGTGCATCCGGAATGTTAATTACAAAGGTAAAAAAGGGACCTCCGGAATTGCTCTCAGGATGAAAATAAAGCCCTCTGATCACCCGGATAGTCCGCCCGTCCCGGTGCTCAACTGCTGCACTCTGATAAATATTTTCAATCGTAATCCCTGAAATTGTTTTATCAAGTATTTGTTTAAGTACTATCTTCGAATCCTCCGGATTTATAAATTTATCTGCCGGTTCGAGGTGATAAATCAACCACCGGTAGGGGAAGCCCCTGCCCAGCCAGAGAAACCGACGAGTAGTGTCTGAATCAATCACCATGAAATCTTTTTGCAAGGTCATGCTGATGCCAAATTCCTGTTTGACCTGCTTCATGAGCGGTTTGTTCAGTCCCTTGGAGCGTACATAGCTCAAAATGCGCTTGTCAAGCGCATTGGACATTTCTTTTAGAATCCAATCCCTATATTGACTTACCTTGATCTCAAAGTCGATGGCATCCTCTCCCTGTATGGCAATAAAAGATTGATTTTTGGCATAGAAATTATTGATTGAGAAAACGGGTTCAGCTTTTTTGGTGGATTCCCTGAATCTTTCAAATAATTTATCTCCGGTGGAATCCTCCGGTCGCTTAATTGAGATGACCAACAGACCGGGGCCCTTCCGGAAGTTCTCAAACTCCGTGGGTTTGTGCCACTTCAACTTGAAAATCTTTTCCGGTTTTGGCGTGATGATCCGTTCAGAAAACAGCGAGTCCACGGTTGGTTCGACATAGGGTTTATCCAGAGTAGAACAAAAAATGTGGACGACATTCAGCTCACCGGTCGTCTCCGGCAGATAACCACAGGCAAAAATCAGTGGAAGCAGTGTTATGATCAGTCTTTTTTGCATATAAATACAACAGATGAAGCCCTATTAACGCCATACAATAAAAAAATGTACACAGAATTTACCAGAATTAAACCTGCCCGGAAAATATTTTTTAGTGACTTTGGTCCCATACTCAGTAAAATATTGTAAGGTGTGTCCTGCAGGAGACCGTATTGTTTATCCGGTTTATAGCCCCTGCTGCCGAGAAACCTGCGCAGCGACTCCGGTGTGAAATGATACAGATGCCGGGGGGCATCGTAAGGTGCCCATTTATCTTGATACCATTTTCTTTCAGGAGCATCGTGATTGGGCACCGCAACAACCAGGATACCATTTTTTTTCAGGTGATCACGGATGCAGCTAAACAATGCTCCGATATCGTGAATATGTTCCAGCGCATGCCATAGAGTGATGAGGTCGAACTTTATATCATCGTCAATTGTGTCCAGTGAAGTAAAGCAATTGATCCCTTTCTTACGCGCTGCCGCCAGCGCCGTAAGGCTGTTATCCTGTAAGCTGACCTGCCATCCCCTTTTGGCCATATATTCGCAAAACTCACCCTGTCCTCCGCCGATATCCAGCAGTGCACCTGTCTCAAAATATGGGCTGATCCTTCGATGCTTTGCTATCAATGCGAGTCTCTGCACCCATCCATATAAGCGGTCGAAAAGCGTTTTGCTTGCAGATTTGTGCGGGTCATAACCCGGTGAATTATAATATTTTGAAATTTCGGATTCAGCGGGCCGGGGATTGAGATAGATAAAACCGCATTTACAACGGACCAGACTAAAGCTCTGTTGTCCCTTCGGATCCAGTCGGTCCTGCAGGTCAGCAAAGTGTGTATGCTCATCGCTGCCGCAAATGATGCAGTTACTTGTTTCCACTAATCCGGAGATTTGTCAGTCTGCAGGTGCCGGTGCCGGATGAGCGCTACCGAACCGATGATGACCATGATGACAGAAATGTACTGGGCACCGGACAGATTCAAAAAATACTTTGTATTGGTCCTGATGAACTCTACAAAAAATCTCGCAATCCCGACAAGAATCAGATAATAGGAAATCAATTCACCCTCAAAATGGCTTTTAAAACGCCTGCGGTATAAAAATACGAAGATAGCACTGTAGAGTATTACTTCGTAAAGCTGTGTGGGATGAACGGGGATATCCGTCGGTGGAGCCCCCTGCGGGAAAGCAACTGCCCAGGGCAGGTTGGAGGGTATCCCGTAGTCATCTCCCACCAGGAAACAGCCAATACGGCCGATAGCATGTCCCAGCACGAGATAGGGAGCGATCCAGTCTGACACTTTTGTCAGTGAAAGATTATGTTTATGGACAAAGATCAGTACGGCAATCAGGCCGCCGATGAAACCGCCATAGAACACCATCCCGGCACCAAAATTTTGAATTCCTTCTGCAAGACGGCCCCCGTTAAATGTAAATGCTCCTGCCAGGATGTCCCAGAGCCCTCTTAGGTTTTCAGCACCGTAACCCGTGGGAATGTTTTCAATGATATAATAAATTTTTGCACCGAGGATACCTCCGATGGCAGCCCTAAATGTGAATTCGTCGGCCAGGTCGGGCTCATTGCCCAGCGCTTTCATATCTCTTCTCAAAAGGTAATTTCCGGTTAAAAATGCGATTACCATCATCAGCCCGAAAGAGGAGATCGCAAAATTACCGAAGCGTATTATTTCAGGATGCATTTATTTCCTTTCCACAGTTAGTACAGTATAAGGCCTCTATTTCAACTTTGGTTCCACATTCAGTACAATATCGGTCGGCAGTCGCCGCATTTCTGCTCACCGGGTGGTCTCGTTTCAGTAGTTTTTTGAGTACGAAAAATAAGATCAACAGCAGCGGCAGACCAAGCATCACCAGAAACCGACCATGCACAAAGCCCTTTTCCAGGTGCTGCCGACCCCTTGACGAAATCTCCGCCAAACTGTCCTGATCAAAGGCCGGATGATCTGCCATACGTTTTTGCAGAATATCGGTTGAATTGAGCTGCTGTGGGTTTTCATAACTGAAATGCACATGAAAAATATCACCTGCTTTCAGATTATTCACTGCCTGCCGGTAGTAAGTAAAACCATAATCATCAGTCATTGATTCGGCATTCGTCAGATTCATGTTGAAATTCAAAGCTGCCAGGTTTTGCTGGATCACAACGTAGGAGGAATCAATGTCACGGTCAAATTTCAGATCAAAATCGAATTGGCGAAAGGTGGTTGTATCGAAAGGATTATAGTATAGCTGCGCATAATACTGGGTCTGATCTATCTCCAGCTTCATCAGACTGCCTTGGTCTGTCTGCGTGATCTCCTGCACGACAAGTTCTTTCTCACCCTGATCAGTATCCCTGGAATGCAGGGCCATGGCCGCATTATCCGGCAGATAGATTCCCAACCCGGCGGGCAGGCTGGTATGGGGAGTTACAATCTCAAAAGTTACAAGTACTCCCGGATGATCATATTCCGGCCAGAAACCCGTGACGAATGTCGTGAAAGGAGCCGCATCCATGGCAATCAGATGAGTAACCAGCAAAATTAAAATACTTTTTTTCATTTTTCCTTCTTTGTTTAACTCAAAATGACCGGTAGTGAAACCAAAATGATATCATAAAATATATGCGTGTAGGCCGTGATGCCAAACCCTCTTTTCAGGAACAAAACACTTAAAAATATGCCCGAAAAGAAACGGTAGATAAATGATCTCCAGCGAAATACGTCTCCAAAATATCCCAGATAATGGAAAACAGAAAAAATCAGGCCCGAGAGCACCACAGCCACCAGTGCAGAACGGAATTTTGTCTCCCGGAAAATCCTGTGGGACAGATAGAATAAGCCCGATACGAGGATGAACCGAAACAGGAATTCCTCATAAATTCCGGCTCCGATAGACAGATAGAGCAGTTCAATGAAATTACCCTGTGAGGGTGAAGCCAGCATCTTGGGGATGGTGAAGGTGGAAAATAGTAAAAAAAGGGTAGCCCAGGCCATACTTTCCAGCAGCATAATCCCGAAAAAAGTGGATTTAAGCCCGCCTGCAAGGGTTCTGCGATATTTTACAACCAAACCGCTGATGAACACTGTGAGAGCGCTTCCTATCACGAGGTTGCCGGTTGGTCCCCAGGCGAAAAACCAGCGGTTGATCAGCACGTCGATACCGTTCCGTACATGTACGGGTCTGCAGAAATAAAGGAATATCCCCATGATCTCATACAGGGCAAGTGCCGGGAGGACTATTAAAAAGCCGTAAAAAAAAGAGGCGGAGACGTTGTAATACTGAAATTTTGAATTAGTCAGTGTCAATTTTCAATACTGCCAGAAAGGCCTCCTGAGGGACGTCCACCGTTCCGATCTGTTTCATACGCTTTTTTCCCTCCTTCTGTTTTTCGAGGAGTTTGCGCTTGCGCGTAATGTCACCGCCGTAACATTTTGCGGTTACATTTTTGCGCAAAGCCTTGATAGTCTCCCGGGCAATAATCTTGTGCCCGATGGCTGCCTGAATAGGAATTAAAAACTGATGCCGCGAGATGACCTCCTTCAGTTTTTTACACAGTGCGGAACCCTGGGTATAGGCCCGATCTTTGTGGACGATAAGAGAAAGGGCATCGACAGGTTCACCGCTGATGAGGATATCCAGCTTTTGCAACTCACCGGGTCGGTCATCAATGACCTCATAATCAAATGAGGCATAACCCCTCGTGTTCGATTTCAGTTTTTCGAAAAATTCATAGATCACTTCGCCCAGCGGCATCTCGAAGATCAGTTGCACTTTTGCAGGCGTCAAATAAGTTGTGGATTTATAGATCCCCCGTTTGTCGATACAGATTTTCATCACCACACCAATAAATTCTGAGGGAGTAATGATCTCGGCGTGGATATAAGGTTCCAGCACCCTGTCTATATTTCCAATATCCGGCATATCGGCCGGGTTATTCACGAGAATCTCCTGTTTGTTTTTCAGGATAACCCGGTAGCGTACATTCGGGGAGGTTGTAATGAGTTCCATGTTGAATTCACGTTCGAGGCGTTCCTGTACGATTTCCATGTGCAGAGGCCCCAGAAAACCGCAGCGGAATCCGAAACCGAGGGCCGTAGAGGTGTTCGGTTCATAGGATAAAGCCGAATCATTCAGCCGCAGTTTTTCGAGACTGCTTCTGAGGTCTTCATAATCGTGTGAGTCTATGGGATACATGCCTGCAAAGACCATGGGCTTGATCGGTCTGTATCCGGGCAGCGGTTCGGTTGCTTTATGTTCTTTCAGGGTGAGTGTATCTCCCACCTTGATCTGCCGCACATCTTTGACATTCGTAATCAGATAGCCCACGTCTCCATTTTCCAGCCGCTTAACCGGGATCCTTTTTAGCCGTAAAATACCAACTTCTGTAATTTCGTGATCTAGGCCGCCTACAAAGTACTGGGCCGTCATACCTTTTTCAATATAACCGTCAAAAATGCGGACATAGGGAACAACACCCCTGAACTGGTCGAATGTAGAATCGAAGATCAACGCCCGGGTACCTTTTGAGCCTGTTGCTTCCGGCGGTGGTATCTCTTCGATTATCGCCGTAAGAATTTCTTTTACACCGACTCCGGTTCTGGCGCTGATGTGAATGATCTTATACTCATCACATCCGAGAAGTTCAGTGAGCTGTGCGGAGGCTGATTCCACGTCTGCATTGGCCATATCGATCTTATTGATCACCGGAATGATCTCGAGATCCGCATCTATAGCCAGATAGGCGTTACTCACCGTTTGTGCTTCCACACCCTGAGCGGCATCCACCAGCAGGAGCGCACCTTCACAGGCAGCCAGGCTGCGTGAGACCTCATAAGTAAAATCCACATGCCCGGGAGTATCGATCAGATTCAGTGTATAGATCTTGCCGTCGTCATATTTATATTTCATTTGTATGGGATGGGATTTAATAGTAATCCCCCGCTCACGCTCGAGATCCATGTCGTCCAGAACCTGATCCTGCATATCGGATTGACTGATTGTATGCGTGTACTCCAGCAGGCGGTCGGCAAGAGTCGATTTGCCATGGTCGATATGGGCAATGATGCAAAAGTTGCGAATGTAGTCGGTTTCCACGGTGGCGAATTTAAGGAGGGGATGTATTTACTTCATAGGCAATGCAGCCGCTGATAGATGCAAATGGGGCAGCTTTTAATGCCGATGCATTAGCAGAAATAATGACGCACCTGGAGACACGAAGATGCAATGTATGGGAGAATATAACTTCCAGCGGCATTTCAACTACGCGTGTAACAGTTATGAAGGCGGCTTCCGGCGGTGAATTTAGATTAAAGGGGACACTCCAAAGAGTTACAATATCAGTATGTGAAATGACCAAATAGCGCGGTTCCCGAAAGTGTCAAAACCGTCACTACAGTGGCGCTGATCAATAAGCCTGCAAAGATCGCCAGCAGAGCCCGTTTATTCCCCAGACCAAATACAAAGGCCGCAATGGCGCCCGTCCATGCTCCGGTCATGGGAAGGGGTATGCCCACAAACAGCATGAGACCTACAAATTCGATCTTTTCGATCCGGGCACCTTTTCTGCGCGTTCGGGTAAACAGCCAGTTGAAGAAAACATCTCCGCTTTCCCAGCGGCGCAGAAAATTAGAGCACGGCTCGAGATAAAAAATAACCGGAATAATGACCAGAAAATTTCCGGCAATGGAGATTAGATAAGCAGAAGTCCAGGGTAAACCGCCAATGGTAATTGCCCAGGGAACTGACAGTCTCAATTCCGTGACCGGCAGCATGGACATGAAAAAAGTCGTCCAGCCCGGACTCTCAACGGCCGACTTTAACAAATGTACAACGGATTCTACCAAAACAGACTCCTGATAATTAGCTTTATGAATTTGACCGTATCCCGGATATTCCGGATTGAACTTTTTTCATTTTGATAGACTGTTTTCACCGCTACGGGAGTCACCGTACCGCCTGCCCGGATAACGCGCAGCAGGACTTCCGTTTCGAACTGAAAACCGTTCTCTCTGAAAGTCAGTGCATTCAGTCGCGCCAGCCTGTAACGCCGGTAGCCGCATTGTGAATCCAGCACTTTTACACCACCAACCAAGGAGATAATTTGGGAAGTAAAATAATTTGAAAGCCTGCGATGCAGGGGCATATTACCTCCCAGGCTGCGCCGGCCGTAAATGATATCGATGTCTTCTGCAGGCAGAGTGAATTTCCCAATCTCTGCCGGGTCATGCTGTAAATCCGCATCGAGACTGATCACATGCGTGAATCCGGACTTCTCAGCTTCCGTAAAAGCCAGACGCAAAGCGTATCCTTTTCCCCTGTTAGGTGTAATTCGATGGACGGTAATGTCATCCGGCAAATCCAGTTGGGCAACGGGGATTCGCGAACCGTCATCGATGATCATAATGGGGAGCTCTGTGATGATTCGCAGCCTGGCTATGAGTTCGGGAATCGTACTTTCTGCATTGTAGGCCGGGATCGCAAGAATATATCCGGGGGTTTTCATTTAAAATAATGCTGCTGTCATATCGTTGAAATTTACCCAATCTCTGCCGTGCAAAGTGAACGGAAATTGCGTTCATAAAGTTCAAACTTCGTGTATTCACGTTCTTCCGGCCAAATAATAAATGGTGTCTGCGGAGAGACACAGTAAGATTACGGACTGCGTTTGACATGGAGCCACCGCTCCGGGTTCGCTGGCGTATAAAAATCTGAAGCTTAAATAGTAACGAAGAAAATTAGCCAGACTAATCGTTAAACTTGTAAATCCTTTGTTGATAACTTTAGAAACAAGTTAAATTGATGCTGATTTTAAAGTCGTTTTCTTGAAAGGTCAACATGTTTTCCCTTAAAAACATTACAATTTTCCTTGTGTTATCCCTTTCAACATTTATTTTTGCCGAGGAATATCTTGTTAGAGTTCAGGCTCCGGATGCGGCCTTATCGCGCTGGATCTCCGCTAATGAGATCGAGACAACTTTCTCCAAAGGCAAGGACTACATTGATCTCTATGTGACCGAAAACCAGAGATCCTTTTTGGACGAAATGCATTACACTTTCTCGGTGATCAACACAAAGTCAGGCCTGCAGCGTGACCTCGCCGGTTATAGAGACTATCAGACGCTGACCAGTGAGCTCGATAGTATTGCCTCAACTTACGCCTCCATTACTTCATTGACCTCCCTGGGGGAATCTCGTGATTTTTTATATTATCTGGACGGAAATGATGCTTACACCGATTATCAGCACGAAGTATGGTGCCTGAAATTATCCGATAATCCGGATACTGATGAGGACGAACCCAATGTTCTGTTTGCTGCAGAAATCCATGCCAGAGAACCTATCGGCCTGGAAGTGGACATGAATCTTTTGTACTATTTATTGGAAGGATATGGAAATGATGATCAAATCACTGACTGGATCAATTCCACACAGATCTGGTTTGTTCCTTTAATCAATCCGGACGGGCACAAGCTGGTCATTGACGGTACGCACCTCATGCATCGCAAAAACATGCGGGATAACAATTCCAACGGTCTGCCGGATTTGAGCGCAACCGACGGAGTTGATCTGAATCGAAATTTCGGATATGTCTGGGGCGATAACGGCTCTTCCAATAATCCCCAGTCACAATTGTACCATGGCCCGAATGCCTGGTCGGAACCTGAGACGGTTTATATCAGGGATTTGATACAGGCGCATAAGTTTTATGGGGGGATTACCTACCATTCCTATGGGGAATATGTGCTATATCCTCTCGGGCATCTGCCGGGTGCAAGTTCCTACGATCACGCTATTATGGATGAACTTGCAGTTCAGATGGCTGCTGTGACTCCAAAGATCGGTGGCAGCGGCAACTATCAACCCATGCAATCTGTGGATTTCGGCTATACCTGTCAGGGCACTTTGGGAGACTGGGGCTATGCGGAGGAGAGGGTTTTTACTTTTACCATTGAATTAGCAAATACATTCATCCCGCCGGCATATCAGGTTCCAACTATTTGTGAGGATAATCTGGCTGGCGCTTTGCTGATGCTGGACCGTGTGAATTATGCCACGGTCACTGGTAACATTACAGATACAGCCGGGAATCCTCTCGAAGCGGAAGTGCATGTTGCTGAAATAGATGAACAATCCGGAATGACGCCCGTTGAGCCCGTTCGCAGCGATTCAACCTTCGGCCGGTATTACCGCCTGCTCCTGCCCGGCAGTTATACTTTCACTTTCAGCAAGCAGGGATATTTTTCACAGAACGCATCTGCTGTAGTAGTAACTGATTCTGCAATCACCCGGCTGGATATTGTGCTGGTGCAGCAAATCCCCGGAGATATTGATCAAAACGGTGTGCTGAACGTCACCGATATTGTATTTCTGATTTCCTATATTCTCGGGGATCTCGAACCGAGCGCTGAACAGTTCGAGGCCGGTGATATCAACGGGGATAATAATCTTACGGTCGCAGACATTGTGATACTGGTGGATATGATCCTGTTTCCCTGAAGTCCGGACAGACAGATTGATTTAACAGAAAAGCCCGGCAGTTGCCGGGCTTTTCTGTCGGAGCGAGAGGATTTGAACCTCCGACCCCCTGAACCCCATTCAGGTGCGCTACCGGACTACGCCACGCCCCGATCTACCATAATGTTATCTCAGGCTTGTTTCCTGATGAGAAAAATTACAATGATTTTCCGACTTCCCTGAACTAATTTTTATATTCTCTCACCGTTTTCAACAGATCATCCAGGCCGGTTTTTAAATCCCGCAGAACCTTCTGATCCGGTCCTTCCCTTTTCATCACAGGACCTTCAGGCTCAATTGCAGCCTGTGTTTTTTTTCCCTTAAAATATTGCCGGGCACCTTCAATGGTAAATTTCTTATCGTACAGCAAACGCTTGATCTCATTGACCATTGCTATATCACTCTCGCGATAGGCTCGATTCCCGGCTTTGTTCTTGGGTGGTTTTAAATTGGGAAATTCAGTTTCCCAATACCGCAACACATATTGTTTAAGTCCGGTCATTTCGCTGACTTCACTGATGGAATAATATAACTTTTTTACTTTTTCCGGCATGATTTATTAAGATTATCTATTTAAAGTGACACTTGAAGTTAAGAGTATTTCGATAAACCTTACCAACTTTTCTCTGCGGATGACAAAAATTTTTGCAACACGGGAGTTCTGCAATTGAAGCCTCCCGGGGCACTCCGTCAGCGGGGAACGTTACTTTTCGTAAACAGCGCTCTGACTCCAATAGTTGCATTTGAGCAAAAATGGATGATATTCTCCTTATAGAGTTCGTAATGGGAATTGTCTTCAACTTTTTTCATGATGTTGGCAGGATCATCAAAACCATACACCATACGTCTTTCAATTATGCGGATGGGAGTCTCCCGCCGGATGGGTGTAACGGACTTCTGAAGGAATACATTTTCATATCCGGCATTTTTAGCCAGTTCAAACAGATTCGGTAAAAATGTATTGAAAGGCGGTGTGTAACTAAAGACGGAGATTCCTGTGAGGTCCTCTATAATTTCCCTGGATTCCCGCATATCTCTGAGAATCTCCCCCACATTCATTCCGGTATGTGCCTGGTGTGTCCGACCGTGCGAGGCTATTTCCCAGCCGGCTTTACTTAATTCACATAGCTGGTCCTTCGTCAGATGCCTTGACCGGTTAATCCCGAAGTTTATATCCCAGTCATTCAATTTACCGATATAATCGGTGATGACGAAGATAATTCCCCTGTAACCAACTTCCTGGCAGATGGGGAAGGCCTCTGAGTAGATGCATTCATAAGCATCGTCAAAAGTCAGGTAGAGCGGATTATGCACCGTATCCTGATTTGATACCACGGTCCTATAGCTGTTCTTTTGCAGACAATACAGGTGGCTGCGAAATCTGTGGGGCGAAACCACATTCAGCCCCAATTCATGTTTTTGAGCGATTTTATGGTAGGTCAGAGCGGGGACCGGTCTGTTTTGGTAATTAACGGGATTTGACACGACCCAAATTTACAGAAAAAGCGGAGGGATTTTCATCAGAAAATCCCTCCGCCCGGTTTTTACTTTTTGCTTAGATTACAGGAGACGGTTAGTCGTTACTTCTCCTCGGGTTAAAACGCCTTCCACGGCTGGGCCCGCGGTTGTGTCCACCCGACCTTGGCCGATCTTGCGTACTGCGTTCGACATAACCCTCCGGTTTCGGCAGCAGAGCTTTGATACTGAAGTTATTTCTCCCCTGATCGTCAATCTTGATCAGTTTCACTTCAACCTCATCGTTCAACCGCACAATATCCTCTACCCGGTTTACTCTTTCCCACCGCAATTCCGAGATGTGGATCAAACCGGATAAGGTAGGCGAGACATTCACAAAGGCACCGAAATCCATGATCCGGTCAATAACTCCATGATATGTATTTCCCACCACGGGTTTCAGATTATATGAGTCCACATGCTCTTTGAGAGCCTTGAGTTTCTGATTGTCCATGCCGTAAATGAATACCTGTCCATCATCCTCAACGGATATCTCGCATTCGTAATCCAGGATCAACTGTTTGATATTCTTCCCGCCGGGACCGATAAAGATGCTGATCATGTCCACCGGAATACGGGACTGCAGGATTTTCGGAGCGTATTGGGAGATTTCTTCACGCGGCTGGTCGAGTGCATCTGTCATTTTTTTCAGGATATGCAAACGACCGCGGCGTGCCTGGTCGAGGGCTTTACGCATCAGCTCAATTGGCAATCAGGCGACTTTGAGGTCCATTTGTATAGCCGTGATTCCGTCTTCGGACCCCGCCACTTTGAAATCCATATCACCAAGATGGTCCTCGGTGCCAAGGATATCCGTAAGAATGGCGTACTCTTCCTCACTGTTCATCACCAGCCCCATAGCAATGCCGGCAACGGGTTTTTTTATCGGAACGCCCGCATCCATCAATGCCATCACACCTCCACAAACCGTTGCCATGGAGGAGGAGCCATTGGATTCGAGAATTTCGGAAACAATTCTTACGGTGTAGGGAAATTTGTCATGTTCAGGCATAACCGATTTAATGGCTCTTTCTGCCAGGTTACCATGTCCCACCTCTCTCCGGGAAGTCCCTCTCAGGGGTTTCACTTCGCCAACACTGAAAGGGGGAAAGTTATAATGAACCAGGAAATTCCGATAACTTAAGCCCTCCAGATCATCTATCATCTGCTCATCCTTTTTACCGCCCAGGGTAATAGAAACCAGAGCCTGTGTTTCTCCTCTCGTAAAAACGGACGATCCATGAGCTCTGGGAATATAACCCGTTTCAATGCTAATATCCCGGACATCTTCCAGGCCTCTGCCATCGGCTCTGGTACCCTCAAGGGTTCGCCGCCTGAGGTCTTCGGTGATTTTATCATCGATATAGGATTTGATATACTTTTCTTTTTCCGGGAACTCCTCGGCAAGCTGATCCAGAACGCTGCGGATGAAATTATCAATATCGCTGTAGCGCGTCTTTTTATCTTTGGGTTCGTTCAGGGCCTCATATTTCCCATCGATAAGTTTGTCAATGGCGGCATCCAGCTCGGGGAATGTTTCGGGCTCCTTGACGGATACTTTTTTCATCCCGCATTCAGCGACAAGCTCCAACTGGAGGTTAATTAAATCTTTAATAGCTTCATGTGCATACTGGATAGCCGATAAAATATTATCTTCCGATACAAAATCTGCTTCACCTTCTACCATGATGATGGAGTCCTTGGTCCCCGATACGATGAGTTCCATCTCACTATTTTCCATGATGGAATTGGATGGATTGACCTCATATTTACCGTTGATCTTTCCGATACGGACGGTGGCAACAGGTCCATCCCAGGGAATTTCCGAAATACTCAAAGCGGCCGAGGCAGCTACGGTACCGAGAACATCCGCCAGGTTCTCGCGGTCATAAGAGAGAACGTTTATGATGATCTGGACCTCATTCATGAAGCCCTTCGGGAACAGCGGTCTGAGGGGACGGTCCGTGAGCCTGGAAGCAATCACTTCGTGGTCGGAAGGTCTGGCTTCTCTTTTGAAAAATCCACCCGGAATTTTCCCCGAAGCATAATATTTTTCTCTGTATTCAACGGACAGAGGGAAAAATCCTCTATCGCTTTCTTCTTTTAAATTTGCAGTGACTGTCGCCAAAAGCATGGTATCACCATATCGCAACAAAACAGCTCCTGAGGCCTGCTTGGCGAGATGGCCTGTTTCTAAAATCAATTTCTTTCCCGATAATTCGAGAGTCTTTGTTATCATATTTTTACCTTATTCAATTTCCTTTTCTTCTCTTCGTTTTATTTTCTGATACCCAGTTTGGCAATTAATTCAACATACGTTTTGGGTTCTGTTCTCTTTAAATAATTCAGCAGCCGACGTCTTTTCGAAACCAGCTGGATCAGTCCTCTTCTGCCGGAATGATCTTTTTTGTGTATTTTAACATGTTCTGTGATGGTTCTTATCCTTTGTGTCAGTATAGCAATCTGCACAGATACATTACCTGAATCAGCACTGTTTAATCCAAATTCCTGAACTAATTCACTCGTGCGTTCTTTTGTAATTGACATTCTCACGAATCTCCTTTTTTCTTATTGTCCTTTTAATAAATTTTCACAAAATTCGATATCACTCTGTATCTGTCGTGTCAATAAATCAGTGCCATCGAATTTGATTTCTTCCCTGATGAATCTCTGAAATATCACCTGCAATTCCTGCCCGTACAGGTCCGGGAGTTTTCCTGCCAAAAGGTGCACTTCAATTGTTTTGCAATCGGTATCACCGAAGGTCGGCCGGTAACCGATGTTGCATAATCCCCGATACTGTTTCCCTTTGATGGATGTGGTGACACAATACACACCGTCTGCCGGTATCAGCAGATCCTCCCGAAGGGGCAACACATTTGCGGTCGGATATCCCAGTGACCGCCCCCGGCTGAGACCTCTGGTAATCGTTCCGGTCAGGCTAAAGGGATAGCCCAGATATTCGTTTGCCTGTTCGATCCGATGATCCTGCAACAGTTTCCGAATGATGGAACTGCTGATTACCTGATCACCTTTTTTTACCGGTCCGACGATACGGAGCTCATACCGGAAATGAGGTGCCTGTTTTTCGAGAAACTCACTGTTGCCTTCCCGTCTGCAGCCAAAGTGGTGATCATAGCCTACAATGATTTGTTTCGGTTGGAAATTCCCGATGATCACGTCCTGTAAAAATTCCAGAGCTGTTTGTCTTGAAAACTCTTCGTCAAACGGTAAAATGAGTAAAATATCAATACCGGTTTTTTCAATTCTCCTGATCTTATCCGTAATTCCCGTCAGCAGTTGTTTTTTTTTCTGCCCCGGTGTTCTTGTAATGTGCTGCGGATGCGGTTCAAAAGTTATGGCAACTGAAGGCATGTTATTTTTTAGCGCATAGGCCCGAACCTCCCGGAAAATTGTCTGATGGCCGAGGTGAACGCCATCGAACGTACCGATAGTAAGCACGGATGCTGTTAAGGGCGTTATTTCGCTCAGGCTGCGGTAAATAACCATTTTGAAAAATCCTGCACACGAACAGAGTTATCAGCAGTATAATCACCGATCCGGGTTCGGGTCAATTTTTTTACATACCCTATGGTTCCCAGCGCTGCGGCAATGTCGCTCCCCAGAACCCGGATATAGGTTCCGCGGCCGCATACTACCCGGAGTTCTAATTCCAATCTGTTAAAATTCAGCAGTTCGATTGTATAAATCCGTACTGTCCTGGGATTCCGGGGTACGGTAAGCCCCTGTCTGGCAAGTTTGTAGAGCGGTACCCCATTTTTTTTCAGGGCCGAGTACATAGGCGGGATTTGGCTGATCTCGCCAATAAATTCCGACAATGTCTGATCAAGACTGGATTCGGATAATTTCGGTACCGGCTTTTCTTTTGAAAATTTACCCGTGGGGTCGAGTGTATCTGTTGTAACTCCAAGCCGGATGGTTGCGACATAGGTCTTTTTTAATTCCATCAGGGATTCAACTTCCGAAGTCTTCTTACCGATACAGAGGATGAGAACACCCTCCGCAAAAGGATCCAGCGTACCGGCGTGCCCGACTTTGCTGGGTTTCACAAAAGATTTCATTTTTTTTACTACGTCGAAAGAGGTCCAGTCCACGGGTTTCCATACGGGAACAATCGCGTCCATAAATCAAAGTTCACCCTTATGCAGTTTATAAAGTATCTGCTCAATTTTTTCAGCTTTTTCCATTGAGTCATCGTAATGAAAGCGGATCTGGGGCAGATTTTTTACAACAATTTCTTTACCCATCAGATAACGGATAGTCTTGACCTTTTTTTTCAGAATATTCAGAATTTCATCCGGTGTTTTTTGATCATTCAGGTAGCTGAAATAGACATTTGCCGTCATCAGATCGGGAGAGAGCGAGACTTTTAAAACAGTGAGCATATCGGCCTCAGTTATTTGCACCTGTTTGATGAGAATTTCTGCCAGCACCTGCTTGATTTCATCTGCGAGACGGTCGGTCCGTTTATAGGGTTTGTGCGAGTAAGGCATCAGGAAAACACCCTTTTAATTTCCTTAATTTCGAAAAATTCGATGAAATCACCCTCATGAAAATCGTTAAAGCCTTCGACGCTGATACCGCATTCATAGCCTTCAGCCACTTCGGATACATCGTCTTTAAACCTTTTTAAGGTAGTGAGTTTACCCTCATGGATTATTTCGCCGTCCCGTTTGATCCTCAGTCTGGCATTGCGGATGGCTTTACCTGATCTAATATAGGCACCGGCAATCGTATCTTTGCGTCTCATTTTGAATACCGCCCTGACTTCTGCCAACCCGATGCTTTCCTCCACCTCATCAGGACGTAACATGCCCTCTAAGGCCAGTTTAACATCGTTAACAGCTTCATAGATAACCGAATAATGTCTGATTTCAACATTTTCCAGCCGGGCCTGGGCTTTAGCTTCCGGTGAAGCAGTGACATGGAAAGCAATAATGATTGCTCGTGATGCCGAAGCCAGGGATACATCCGTTTCCGTAATCATCCCAACAGACCGGTGTATAATATTTACGGCAACTTCTGCTCCGGACAGGCTCATCAGTGAGTCGCTGAGGGCTTCAATCGAACCGTCCACATCACCCTTGATGATGATATCGAGATTCCGGATTTCACCCTCGGCAATTTGTTTCCCGATCTGTTCAAGTGTGAGATGCCTGAAGCGTCTTTGTTCTGCTTCCCGTTCCAGCTGCGACCGTTGCAAAGAAATCTTTCTGGCTTCCCGCTCATCTTTCATAACTGCCAGAATATCACCGGCTTTGGGAACTTCAGTGAACCCAAGCAGCTGCACCGGATCGGCCGGATAGGCCTCGGCGATACGGGTATTGCGTTCATCCATGATCGCCCGTACCCTTGAGTATTGTGATCCGCAGATAAAAATGTCTCCTTTGCGGAGTGTACCTCTTTGTACCAGTACTGTAGCTACGGGCCCCAAGCCCCTGTCCAACCTGGACTCGATCACGGTTGCCCTGGCAATCGTTTCCCGGTTTGCTTTAAGATCGAGTACCTCGGCTTCCAGTAAAATGGTTTCGAGCAGGTCTTCCACACCCTGTCCGGTTTTCGCTGAAAGTTCCGTGCACTGATATTTCCCGCCCCAGTCTTCCACTAAGATATTCTGATCGGATAATTCACGTTTGATTTTTTCAGCATCAGCAGCCGGTTTATCAACTTTATTGATGGCGATGATGATCGGGACTCCGGCGGCTTTGGCGTGGTCAAGAGCTTCAATCGTCTGGGGCATTACGCCGTCGTCTGCAGCGATAATGACGACAACAATATCGGTGATATTGGCCCCTCTGGCTCTCATGGCCGTAAATGCTGCATGACCGGGTGTGTCCAGAAATGTGATCTTTTCTCCGGTTTCAAGAATCACCGAATAAGCCCCAATATGTTGAGTAATACCACCAAATTCCCCGGCAACTACATTTTCATTCCGGATGAAATCAAGCAGCGATGTTTTACCATGATCAACATGACCCATTATGGTCACCACAGGCGGGCGTTTGGTAGCATTTTCCAGGTCTTCCTCTGCTTCTTCCGTCTGGATCAGCTCTTCACCGATTTCTATTTGTGTGTCAACTGTAAAACCGAATTCATCGGCAATGAGAATGATCGTTTCCATATCCAAACGCTGGTTGATGGTCACCATCATGCCATCATTCAGACAGACTTTGATCACATCATTCACCGCAACATCCATGGTGCGCGCAAGATCGTCCACAGTAGTAAATTCGGGTACTTTGACGCTCTTGGTCTCCTGTGTAACCGGCTGGACTTCCGGTGCTTTACTTGATTTTTTACTTTTCTTACGACCTGATTTTTTCCCGAACTGGGGAAGCGGCGGATGCAGTGCAGATTTTCTGGATTTTTCAGCATCCTTCTCTTCTCTCGACTTACCCCGTTTGGTCTTGTTGATCTTATCCGCAATGGTGGATACGTCGATTTTCTTCAGTTTTCGGTGAGGTTTCGGTCCTTCTTCTGCCGGCTTTGGTTTTTCTGCGGATGTTTTGCGGGGTCTGGAACTTTTTAATTTTTCCCTTTCCATGGCTTCTTTTTCGGCTTTATCCGGCCGGCTGATTATGCGCAGGGTTGAAAGCGGTTCTTCTTTGGTTTTTCCCCTCTTGGCGGGCTCTTCGGCTCCGGATGTCTTTGTAACTGCAGGTGGTTCAGGCTTCTTATCGCCTGCTTCGGGTGCTTTTACTACTTTCGGTTTTTCCGGTTTAGCTGTTTCTGCTTTTTTCCCGGCATCCTTGGTGGTTTCGAGCTGCCGCTGTTCTTTCTCTTTCTTGATTTTTGCTCTAAGTGTTTGTAAAGGATCAACGCTCTTTTGCTCCCCAGTTGAATCCGTGGGTTTAGGTTTGGTCAGACCCTTTTTAGATTCCCTTTGAATATCTACATTTCTGCGGGTATCGACTACGACTTTTCTAGCCTGTTCTTTCCTGAATCTTTCAATCTGTTGTTTTTCTTTTGAAAATTCATTCAGGATTTTCTCGTAAACCTCAAATTCGATGGGGGCATTCAGGCTAACTACCTCGATACCTTCATCGTTAAGATATTCGATGATATCTTTATGTGAGATGTTGAGCTCTTTGGCTATCTGGAATATTCTCTTTTTTGTCGTAGCCTCTGTCATGGGTTAATCAATTTTCCCTTCAGCTACTTCCTCTTCTTCAGCGTCAGAGATTTCACTATTGTACTTATTGTCGATATCCAGAATTATATTGCTGATCTTATCAATTGTTTTTTCACCGAACCCTTTCAATGACAGGAGTTCATTCCTGTCCATATCAAGAAAATCATCGGCTGTGAAGATATCGACTTTCGATAATATCTCCAATTGGGCCGGTGTAATTCCGGGCACTTCGTCCAGGTAGATCACTTTTTTCTTCCCGCCTTCGTAATCCGATTTCTTAACGGCATCAATGGAATAACCGGTCACATCCGAGGCGAGTTTGATATTTTGTCCGTTTTTACCAATGGCAATGGGGAGTTCATCATCTTCAAAGACGGCCACAACATAAGGTTTTTCTTCATCAATATATAATTGAATCGGTTTGGCCGGAGCCAGGGCCCGGGTGATCAATATTTCGGGCTGGTCACTATAATTCAGAATGTCAATCTTTTCACCGTTAAATTCGCGGACAATTGCCTGAATTCTGCTGCCGCGCATTCCCACACAGGCACCGACAGCATCGACGCGCCTGTCTGAGGAAAACACAACAACTTTGCTGCGATCACCCGGTACCCGGGAAACAGCTTTGATCTCGATGATCTCCTCTTCGATTTCGGGAACTTCCATTTCGAGCAGACGCGTAAGAAATTTGTTATCGGACCGGGATAGTATGATTTCCGGACCCTTGGGAGTCCATTCCACACTTTTAATGATTCCCCGGATCGGCTGTCCCCGTCGGTAGCGGTCATTATCTATTTGCTCGGATTTTGGAATTATCAGTTCTGTCTTATCAATATTGACAAAGACGACATTTCTCTGAATTTGATGCACATAACCCGTGGCGATTTCACCTATTCTTGCAACATATTCGTCATAAGTCGTTTCTTTTTCTATATCTCTGATTTTTTGTGAAAGCTGCTGTTTGGCAAGATTGATCAACCTGCGTCCAAAGTGATTCGGGTCGATAACGCGTATGAACGGATCCCCTAATTCCAGGTCAGGTTCTATTTTATTTACCTCTTCCAAACTGATTTCACGTGCCCCGTCCTGTACACCTTCAACCACGGTCATTTCCTGATATATCTCGATTTCCCCTCTTTCCATATTCACAATGACGCTGAAATTATCACAATCTTCACCATATTTTTTCTGGATCAGCGTCATGAATAAATCCTCGATTATGGTTCCGAGATTTGTTCGGTCGATGCTTTTTTCCCGTGCTACGCTGGTAAAAGCTTCTATTAATTCCTTATTGTTCACTTCTTATTCCTCGAGAGGTTAATTTATGATAATTGTGCATATAAACAGAAAGTGGGTTCAAGCCCACTTTCTTACGCCAAAATTTAACCGGTATCCTTTTATTATTCCAACTTGTTATTTACATGTGAGCCAGATACTTGGCTTCCGCCAACAGATCTTCTAATTCGTTTTTAATATTAAATTTCAGATTCTCCTTAGTCTGCATTTTCTGCGCTTCTTCATAGGCATTCTGGTAATCGCCTTTTAACAAATATGCCCTGATAATATTAAGTGAATATTCTTCCATGAGCGAAGGAAATACTTCCAGTGACCCGGCTTTTTTATAATATTTGATTGCCGTATCGGCATCCCCGTCGTTTAAAGCCAGATTTCCTTTCAGAACATAAACCGAAGATCGAATAACTTCATCTTCAGAATCCTCCAGTTCTTCGACCATCAAATTGACTTTATCGGTCTCTCCGTTTTTCAGGGCCTCTTCGATGAGAAACAAACGCGCATAATCTGCAGATTTGGTCCCGCTGTAGTCATCTTCAACCGACTGAAAATTCAATAAAGCCAAATCCGTCTGTCCGTCTTCATACAGGTTTAGCGCTTTACCGAACAACACATTTGCCTCGGTTTCAAGATTCTGCTGATGATAATTGTAATATGCAAAAAACAAAATTGCAATCAGGACGATAGGACCATATTGGATGATCTTTTTCTGATTCCGATTTAGAAATTCAAATACTTTTGCAAGGGTTTCCCGAACTGCATCGTGTTTAAATTCTTCCTTGTGTGCCATAACTTCCTTTTACTTAAAATCGTACCCTCGTCCGGAATCGAACCGGAAACCTTTCACTTAGGAGGCGAACGCTCTATCCTATTGAGCTACGAGGGCTCAATTTGTCATAATCTTTTATTCCAGAGCCTGTAAATTTAGCCTGTCAACTGTCTTTGAAACAATAAACATTTACCGTAACAATAAAAGTTTAGCCGTAATATTCCTGCCCCCGATCCTTTCTTTAAAAAAATAAATACCGGAGGATACATTGTTACCGGCAGAATCTTTACCGGACCAGTTAAGCACGACCGGCGTATCCGGCGGAGGTGTACCCTCATAGAGACTGATAATTTGCCGACCGCGTATATCGTAAATCTTCAAACTGATATGCTCGTTGGATTGAGTCCGAAGCTGTGTCTCAACAGCTTCCTGTAAACCGGGGAAATATGGATTGGGATATAGTGGGAGCACCCCGTTTGCTGCCGTCAAAGCAGTTTGACTTGAATCCGCATAAAACAGTCTCATAACCCAATTCCCCTGAAGTGCCTGCCCCCCGACGGTCAATGAGGATATCGAATTATAATTTGTCCCGTTGACCGAATAATAGGAGTGTTGGTTGTCAGAGCCTGAATGAGCTTCCGGATAGGCATCTGAGTATCCAATGGCATTGTCATCCGTTTCCAGTTCAACATATATCGCAGCATCATCTATAAAAATCCCCTCACTCAAGAGGTCAACGCTTGTCCAGCCCGGACCAATCGCAGCACAGAGCGTCCGGGAGAATGAGGGTGAAAAATTGATACCTTTTTTTTTGATTTTCAGGGTCACAGGCCCATCATTCCCAAGCCTGAAAGCAACTCCGGTAACCAAAGCCGGCCCGCTGATCGGAAATTCGTTTACCGCATAAAATCTGCCGGAGTCGTAATTCAAATACATGCTTAACAGGCCTTCGTCATATTGCAGCTCCGTAAGTCCAACCTCAAGCTCCATGTGAAAATACACGCTTAAGATTGACGGTGTTGAATTATAAATTATTTTAGAAAATAAAAGGGGATCCGTTACAGAATCCAAAACCCATTCGTTTTCAGAATCTGCTGAAATAAAATTATGCTCCTCTAAATTATAGAGCAGATCCGTACTGTGCAAAGGCAGGCTGTCTACAATGTCGGACTTGCCTGCCACTGAAGGTATGGCGACATGCCAGCTGGAGTAAGGATCAACATTTATATTCTCTTCCAGAAAGATTTCATTCTCCCCTGCCTGCAACATATTCAAAAGTGAGGTTTGGGGCGCAACCCCAAAGATACAGTCGCCTCCGCTGTAGGTACCTGAGATTGTTGCCTGAATCCAATTTGCAAAGAAATTATCGAAATTTGCAGGGCCAAGGTAGTTTTTAAGAGATTCAATTCTGCTGTATTCACTGTCCTCAAAGATGGCAGTGACGGCATCAATACCTTCCGTCTCATAAAAATATTGAAAAAATAAAGCGGATTTTGCATAGTATTCCAGGCCGTTACCCACCCAACTATCGAGTCCGATTGAAGTGTCCGATAAATAATAGCCGTAATTTCGATGCCCCAGCCCAAGTACGGAGGCGGCCAGATCAGACAAACCCTCGTCGAGCCAGGGATTATAATTCCCGGCGTCATCATGTTCGTTCGGATCGGCAGCAAAGTGCAGAAGATGCTGGAATTCGTGGGCCAGCGTGAAAAGTGCTTCAGCGGGGTCGGACGAAGTCAGATCCACCGGATCGCAGTCAATGTAGATGATATTTTTTCGATTGCTGGTGGGATTGTCCGTCTGATCATTGGGGTCAAAATACCCACCGACGTAGTTGCCGGTCCCGGCAAAATTATCTCTCACATCGAGCAATAGGATATTGACGCTGTCGGAGCCGTCAATTACCGGCGGCGGACCGAACATTTGCAGTTCGGCAGAGAATATGCCCTGTTGCAATTCCGGCAGATCTGCATCAGAGGTAGTGTGATTGAATATATCCGCTATTTGGGCTATGGCGGCATCTGTAATATCACCAGCATCATAGCGTTCCGCCTCCGCATAAATAGAAGCAACCGAAGTCGTGTTCACCGGATAAAAACATACCTCTTCAAAAGTGGGATTAGGGTTTTCCACGTTTGAGCGCACCAGAAAAATTTCGCCCCCGGGACAATCACGGTCTGCCCTGACAATTTGCTGTTTTGTGAGCGGAATTTCGGTTACCGGCTGTCCGCAGAGACTGGCGATGTCATTTGGATATACAGCCGAAAAGATTATTATAAAGCTAAATATCCTAATGGAGTTGTTCATCCACAAGGTCGCGCATCATCAGTTCACTAATTGCTGTTTGGGGGTCTTTGTCTTCAAACAGAACTTTGTGAACCTGCTCACAAATCGGCATTTCAATGCCTGTTTTCAGTACAAGATCATGTACTGACCGGGCTGTTTTAACACCTTCGGCGACCATATCCATTTCCGCCAGAATTGTTTTGAGTTTTTCACCTTTGCCAATGCGCCTCCCCACATAGCGGTTGCGGCTCAAGGTGCTCTGGGCGGTAACCACGAGGTCGCCAATGCCGCTGAGACCGAAGAAAGTTGTACTTTTGGCGTTGAGAGCCTTCCCCAACCGGGCCGTCTCTGCCAGTCCCCTGGTTATCAGAGCTGCCATGGTGTTATCTCCAAATCCGATCCCGTCACAGATCCCCCCAGCAATGGCGATTACATTTTTTACTGCGGCACCCAGTTCGACACCGACAATATCATCATTGGCATATACTCTGAAATTTGCCGTTGTGAAGATTGCCTGAACCTTGCGGGCGGTTTCTATATCTTTACAGGCCGATACAACTGCAGTGGGCAGGCGCCTGGCCACTTCTTCGGCATGGCTCGGACCCGACAACGCCACTATCCTGCGGGGTGAAATTTTAACAACATCGTGAATGACCTCGGACATTCTCATCAGTGTACTGTTTTCAATCCCCTTGGCAGCACAGACGATGATGGCCGAAGCCGGAACAGGGGGCATACTTTTTAGGACGGCCCGAACAACCTGGCTGGGAACGACTATCAGGATCAGCTCTTCAAATGGGAATTCCCCGAGGGAGGTTGAAACCATTATGCCCGGATCAAGCTTAAATTCCGGTAAATTAGGATGTGTGTGTTCCCGGTCCAGCCGTTGTATGAGGTGTGGATTTATATCCCATAGATAAACTTCGTGCCCGTTATCATTCAGAACCTGAGCCAGGGCCGTTCCCCAGGTTCCCGCTCCTAATACAGATATCCGCATGGTATCCTCTTATTTAACATAACCCAATTCCATAAAAGTCTGATTTAATTTCTTAAAGTTCAGCTCAAGTTCTTTGAGACCGACAGGATCAATTATTAAAATTAACCCTATTCCAAGATTCATGCAGCGGCGCATTTCCGCATGTGTAATATTTCCTTCTTTTTGGATCAACCGGAAAATGGGCGGCCATTCCCAGGCCTCCCATCTGATATCCAGAGATTGTCCTTTTTCGATGACCCTGTTTGTATTATCAATGATCCCGCCGCCTGTGATATGACTGATACTGTGTAACCAGGGCTTTTCCAGGATTTCATCGACGGCCGGCAAATAAGACCTGTGGACCGCCAGCAGGCTCTCGCCGAGTGTTGAACCCAGTTCCGGGAAATAGTCACCCACATCGTATTTCCCCAATAGGACTTTTCTGGCCAGCGAATATCCGTTGGTGTGCAGACCTGTGGATGGCAAGCCGATCAGGATGTCACCGGCTGCAGTGCGGCGATTGGCCAGCAGGAACTGCTTGTCAACCACTCCTGTGATAGTACCCGAAATATCATATTCTCCGGGATTATAGAAACCCGGCATTTCCGCAGTTTCACCGCCTATGAGAGCACAGCCGTTTTCGAGGCAGGCCCGGGACAGGCCTTTGACGACTTCCTCGAACACCTGCTCATCCAGCTTGCCTGCAGCGAAATAATCCAGAAAATACAGCGGGCGCGCACCAACTGCCAGAATATCATTTACACAGTGATTGACCAGACATTGGCCGATAGTATGATGAACCCCGGTTAAAAAAGCAATCTTGAGTTTAGTCCCAACGCCATCTGCACTGGATACAAGCACCGGTTCATCAAATTTGTCCACAGGGAACCGGTAACAACCGCCGAAGGAACCAATGTCCGTCAAAACCGCCTCTGTAAATGTGGTCCTTACATATTGTTTAATTCTCGAAACAGACCTCTGGCCCGCCTCTATATCGACACCGGCATCCTTATATTTCATTGACTTCTCTGTTTAAATCACTTTGGTACAGCTCTTCAATCAGCTCATTATATTCAGTGAGCAGCTTTTGGCGGCGAACTTTAACCGTATCGGACGGATCTCCGTTCGCCGAAGGAAATGGCCGGGTGATTAAAATATATTTTTTTACCCGCTCATACTCGGAAAAATCCGCCATGATCCGTTTTATCTCTGCGTCAAGCAGGGCCGTGACATGGCTGTGTTCGATGATGGCTTCCGGATCGGAGAGCGTCACACCGTTTGTATCAAGATAATCGATCAGGTTGTCAAAATCAGGCAGCAGGATGGCGCTGATAAATTTTCGGTTGTCGCCTAAGACCACTGCATTTTCGATGAAAGGTGAATCGATCAGTGCCTTTTCCAAAGGTGCAGGTGCAATGGCTTTACCCAAGGATGTTATCAATATATTTTTCTTTCGGCCGGTGATGGTAATAAATCCATCCACATCCTTTTTGCCAATATCACCGGTGTGAAACCATCCCTGCTTATCAAAAACAGCTGCCGTATCCTCTTCATTTTCATAATAACTCATCATGACACTCGGTGATTTAACGAGGATCTCACCGTCAGTCGCAATCTTAATGGTTACATGAGACAAAGGCTTTCCAACGGTTCCAAACCTTGTCTCCGTAAGTGTGTTAATGGTGAGAATGGGACCGGCTTCGGTGAGTCCGTATCCTTCGAGAATCGGGATACCGATGGAATAAAAATATTCAGCAATATCAGGAGTGAGCGCTGCGCCCCCGGTCGCAATAAACCTGATTTTACCCCCTAATGTTTTTCTGAGTTTCCGATAAACCAGCAGTTTCATCAAAGCATATTTAATTCTGCAGATCAGGGGAATTCTTTTTCCGGCCAATTTCAGCGTTACATATTTAATGCCGACGGCTTTCGAAAATCGAAATAAAATCCGATAAATGAAAAGCTGTGAATCGGCTTTCTTCTGCATATCACAATATAGAGTTTCGATAATATAGGGGACGCTGATGAGAATAGTCGGTTGGATCTCATGAACATCTTTTTGAAGCTGAACGTGACCCGAAGAATAATAAATTGCACATCCGCTGTAAAACGGCATATAGTTCCCCGCCACACGTTCCAGAGCATAGGATAAGGGCAGCACTGAAAGTAAGCGGTCTGTTTCGGAATATTCAACTTTTTCCAGAGCAGCCCTCAAATCTGCAATCAGATTCTGATGGGAAAGCATCACGCCCTTAGGCGATCCCAGCGTCCCTGAAGTATAAAAAATAGTAACCAGATCCTCTGGCTTAACTGCCTCAACGCAGATCTGAAAGTCCTCTACCGAATGGTTTACTTCTTCCCCGGCAGGAGCGGCGAATTCCTTCAGATTAACAACTTTAGGATCAGACCCTTCATAATCGTTCTGCATAATGACAAAGTACTCTACCTGGGAACAATGGCCCCACATCGTTTCCAGTGCTTTAAACCGCGCCGAATTATCAATAAAAAGGAGTTTCAATCCGGAGTCATTCAGTATGTATTCAATATGATGTGGAACCAGCGAATGAAAAATCCCAACTGAGGCGGCTCCGGTACAGGCTATGGCAAAATCACACTGTGTCCAGGTGGGTGAATTAGGGGATAGAATGCCGATATTGATGCCGCTCCGGGCACCGAAGCGCTTCAGTGCCAGGGTCAGAAATTTAACCCGGTCAAATAGTTCGGAACCGGAAATCCCTTCCCATTTGCCGTTTTTCTTCTCATAAAGAAGATCCGAATCAGGGAAGGTCTCCGTAGTTTTAACAAACATTTCCGCTATGGTGCTGGCGTACATCTTATATCCATTCACATAGAAAAAAGGGTTAAAACATACCGACTATCTTAAAACAGTTCCAAGTCTATTTATGAGCCCTGCGGGATGGTCTCAGCGGGGATTTTGAGAATGGTTGGTTGGAAGTCATGTCGTTTGATTAATAAATTTTCCGCCCTGTCAGCTGCCGGGGTGATGAAATTGGTAGACGTGCCGGATTCAAAATCCGGTGTTCTTCGGAACGTGTGGGTTCGAGTCCCACCCTCGGCACAGGGTTCCTATCTGACCCGGTATCTGCATTTTGCTCTCCGATAATCACTTTAATCCGAAAATTCACTGACTTCATCCCCGATGATGGTGCGCAGTAAAATAGCGGGTTGAATATTTCCCTTCCCTTGAGATTCAGAGTACGGTTCATCCCGAAAGGGTTGATCAGAACCTGATTAAAGGGATGTAACGGTGATATCAAAGTTTCTCTTTTCTGCTTCTGCCAGAAAATCCGTTCCCGTCAGCGCTTTTTCGACGGGTATCACACCTTTGGGCAGACTCCCCGACACGGCTTTGGTCAGCATGATGGAGGCATGCCAGCCGGTCCATTTTTCCATTGCCAGGAAGCCCGTTACGGGGTCATATGCTTCCCTGGCGTCCACCCTCACCGAAAAAGCCTTCCCCCCTTTCATCCCATCGCACTGTATTCTGATCAGGCAAATGTCCGGCACCCTGCCTTTGTTGATACACCGGTCCAGCAGGCGATGATAAAATTCCCGCGGTACGACTTGCTGAGTATCGAGTCTGACCGGAGATTCGGAAAATAGTCCCAGTTCGCGATAGGCTTGCATCCAGGTCCAATGCCCAGGATACCGCAGGGTTTTATTTTTCAGTGTAGTGAGTGTGCCTTGATACGTCCACGGCATCGTGGACAATCCCCCGGTGGTGACGGCTGCCTCCAGCATTCCATAGGGCTCAGGGAAGCTGATCGTTTCGATTTGAGACAGGCCCGGAACTTCCGTGAGGATTCCGTTCTCCAGAAAAATTGCAGTACCGTCATATTCATTCGTGAGGCCATTAATATTGAAGAAGAGCGCATAATTCCATGGATCCTCGGGACTTTCGGGCAAGCCGCCATCCCATATCCGCACATGTTCCGGAGATTCCATTTGCTCCATTGCCAGCAGAGCAAGTGTGATATTCATCCCCGGTCCCATACCGCAGTCCGGCACTATCGAGATGCCTGCATCACTCGCAGCGGACGATAATTCAAGCTGCTTTTGGACCGTAGCCGTATGTCCCCCCAGGTCAACCATAGAGGTGCGGGCTGCTATGGCGGCTTTTGTAATCTCTAAATTAAATTTAAAGGGAACAGCACATAAAACGCCGTCCACTCCTTCGAGGGTATTTTGCAGTGCTTGAGCGTTGGAAACATCAAGCCTTTTACCGCTTGCAAGGTTGGAATTTAACAATTCATTGATCCGCCCCGAACCATCGAGAGCTGCTTTTTCGTCTGCATCCCACAGACAGACTTCATCGGCATTGCCGAATTTTATCAGATCAAAGGCTGCGGCCACACCTTGACGACCGGCACCGAGAATACCATATTTCATAAAAATTTCCTGTTAAATTTTTCCTGTCCGCTTAAAATTGTAACTCCTTTTGCCGGTAATAATTTCTGGCTATTTCGTATCCGGCAACACCAGCGGCAACCGACACATTCAGACTCTGTTTAATACCCTGCATGGGTATTTCAACAGCCAGGTCGGCCAGCTTGACCAGTTCATCCGAGATGCCGGTCACTTCATTACCCACCATCAAACATAGCGGAAATACCCAGTCGGTCAGGTAGATAGACCGGGCATCACTAGTCTGCTCCAAAGCTGCCAGGGTTATGCCACGGGCTTGCAGTTGCTTTGCTGTCTCCATGGGGTCGGGTGAATATTCCCACGGCACGGATTTTTCCGCACCGAGAGCAGTTTTATGCAAATCTTCACGGGGAGGATAAGCCGTATATCCGGTGAGAAATATTTTTTCGGCACCGAAACCATCTGCAGAACGAAAGATCGCACCGACATTATGAACGGACCTTACATTTTCGACCAGTATGGAAAGAGGTATGCGGGGAATAAATTTTACTTCCTCAAGTGTGGGCCGGGAGGCCTTTAATTCTGCATTATTTTTTTTTATGCGGCTCAATTGGAAAGGAGAATGTCCACCACTGTGACGATGTCCAGTACATCCATCTGGTTGTCAAAATTGATATCTGTGAGGAATTGCTGTACGGTATCGGGTATCTCCAACTGGTAAATAAAGCCGATCATTAATACCACATCCAGAACGTCTATGGCACCGTCCGTATTTGCATCTCCAAGGGCATAGTTAACGGCTTTTACCGGAAGTGTGAAATCCAAATTATCGGGATCATTGCTATTCAGCGTCAGCACACCCGTGAAAATACCCGTGGCTGAACTGAAAAAGCTGACACTCACATGCCCTGTGCTATCCGGAGGAACAGTTGTCTGACTTTCGCCGACTGAAAAGACCGGCGGCGTTATATCAATTTGGTTTATTACCAGACTGGCAGTACCCGAATTCCCGAGCGCCAGATTGTAGTCTGTCATCCAGGAATACAACCATAAGGTGTCTGCAGCGACCACCAGATCCGGTACGGAGACGGGGTCTGCCGCAGTTCCGGAGATTGAGGAGATACGCTCCAGAAATTCAGGGTGATCGACAAAGGGGCTGCGGTTGTATTGATACCCGTAAATAGCCTCATTTCGATCAAGCTCTTTCTGACTGACCGGGTCTTGGTAAAACCATTGTCTCAGGGCCGCTTCCTGGTTGTCGAGAAAATTATAGGGGTTGCCGTAACGTAGTGCAAAATAGAACATTGCCCGGGCCACATCGCCCTTGTGGACATCGCGGGGCTCAAACACTTCAACCCCGTTGGAATCATAACCTCTGTCGGAATCGGAGTTGTTAGGCACACCCGAAGGCCAGTTCGAGATGATTACATTCCCAAAAGGTAAATTGCCGCGGGTACTGTTAAACTGGGCATAGGTCGGGAATAAATGATGCAGGTCTGACTTTGGCGGTGAACTCTGAGCACCCATGCTTTTTGGCCAGGTATGTTCCGTGTCAAAACCCTGAGCCTGTGCTTCACTACGATTACAGGCTGTAATAATGATCCCGGAATATACGCCCTGGACAGTACAATTCTCGTTGTCGATGGTGTCATACATGCGGTCCCGGGCAGTGTTATAACCCAGGTCATGATGGCCATCAATGATATTGGACAATTGCGCCTTTAAATCTTCTCCCCAGAGATCGGTTGTCGCATCGTAGTAAGTGCCCTGATAATCCCCTGTGCCCCTGAGCGCAACCAAAATATCGCTGTCTGTGTTGTAAAGTCTGATGAGCAGCATTCCGAAGGTTGTCAGGTTTTGGGTCGGGGCAAAGGTGACCGGCAGTTCAAAGGCGGATGCCGGCATTATTGTTTGGGGTGCTGCCCAAGCTGAAAAATTCTCTCCCGTTGTCGCCACCATCTGAAATGAGAGGACTTCACTGCCACCGTTATAAATAGTGAGCGTCAGAGATGCTTGTGTTCCCGTCTCCGCTGTGCCGAAATCGAGCCGGCTGTCGGAGATGGTCACAAAGCCTTCAAGATAGCCGCCGGTATCCGCATCGAAGGGCGTAAACCCCCACAATAAAGTTGCACTTAAGCAGAGGAAAAAGGTTAATATTTGCTTCATTCGCTCATATCCTGTTCGAGAATGGAAACTGTAATTTAGGCAGGCCTGATCACTTTGGTTTAATATTTTATTCATGAATCTATTGACCGTTTCCTGCAGAACCGAATATCTCTTGGCGCATGGTCTGCTTTCAGTATGGCCGGGATCCGCTAAGTCTGTTTTTCCAGTTCCCAGCCATTATCCGCCCTCAGCTCAATAATTATTCGCGTATATTCTCCTTCGACGGATTCACAGCGCATGGACCCGTCGTGTTCTTTGATGATCCCGTAACTCACCGACAGACCGAGCCCCGTACCGTCAACTCTGCCTTTGGTCGTGAAAAAGGGGTCAAAGATGATATCCATATTCTCAGCGGGGATGCCGGTACCGTGGTCCTCTACGATCAGACGCTGCCATTGCTCCTTATTTTTTCTGAAGGATTCGACTTTTATCAGGATGACCTTATCTTCATCCCAACGCTTATATTTTTGATTCAATGCATAACGTGAGTTAGTCAGCAGATTCAGCAGTACCTGCTGGATCTGTTGCGTCCTGCATTTTACTTTTGTCAGTTTATCGGTAATATCAAGACGCAGCTCTATATCATCCTTCCGCAGGGAGGACAAAATGAGGTTCAGGGTAGAGTGGATTATATCCTTAAGATATGCCGGGCTGTGAGATTGCTTATCAATACGGGAAAAGGAGAGTAAACTTTTTACGATTTCCGCCACTCGGTGTCCCTCTTCCATTATACCTTCTGCCAACTCAATGATGGAGCTATTCTCAGTTTCGTCCGTGATGAGATCCGCATAGTTGATTATACCCATTATGGGGTTATTCACCTCATGTGCAATACCGCTGGCAAGGGTACCGATGGATTCGAGTTTTTGTCCCTGGATCAACTGTGCCTGCATGATCTTTTTTTCTTCCTCGGCTTTCTGTTTATCCGTAATATCGATGCCGGAGCCAATCGTTCCAACGATCTCACCCGCTTCATTATGAACAAAGGCATTATGCCAGGCAATTGTACGTAGGGCACCGGTTTTTGTCTGAATCGGATTTTCATTGTACTCCTCAAGACGGGATTCGCCTTTAACTGTCTTGAGATAATTTGCTAACCCGGCAGCGCGTTTCTCAGCCGGTACACATTTTTCATACCAGTTCAATCCAACCAGGGAGTTGATGGAATAACCGAGGATCTCGGCCCCTTTCCTATTGATCATACTGATGTTTCCGGCCGCATCTAAAACCACAAAGATAACCGAGGCTACATCGAGGTATTGCTGTGCGCGGTTACGTTCTTTCAGGATAGTGGCATCGGCCACTGCCTTTGCCATGGCCCTGGCGACTTCGCTGCCGATGAACTGCAATATCGATAAGGACTCTTCATCGAAGGCCTGTTCGTTTTTATAATCCTGAACCGCCATCATGCCGATGGGTTTACCGTCAACGATGAGCGGGACCCCCATCCATTGTTTGCACGGGCTCCCAAGATGCTCCACTTCACCCCGCTGAACCAGTTCTTCCAGTTCCCGGTAGGTGCACATGAATGCTTTCCCTGAATTGATGACGTATTCGGACAGGCCTTTACCCAAAGGTCTGGAGTCTGTGACCGGCACAGATTCATCAACGAGATAGGAGAATAACAGCCGCTCATTTTTTTCATCCGGACGGGCGATGTAAAAATTATCGGTTTTAACCACTTTCTTCACATTTTCATGGACGATTTTATAAAAATCCACTAAGTCGGGGAGATTATTTGCAGCCCTGGAGATTTCACCCGCAATCTCATTCAGTGCTGCATTTCTAACCAGCGTTGTAACATCCCGCATAATATGGATATATCCGGTCAATTCTTTATTGGAATTCAGTTCCGGATCAACGATTATCTCCAGAAATCTGCCATCTTTTTCAAAAATCTTTGATTCCCTGCGATGTGAGTGCAGCATTTTGCGGATGGGGCAATCCTCGGGCATGTCCCGGGAGCCGTAAACCAGCATGGGAATATCCGCCGCCTTTACCTCGGATTCGGTTTTGCCCAGAATATCACAGAGTGCCTGGTTGCACTGCGTTATTTTACCGTCCAGAGTTACCAATGCGATGCCGTCCTCGATTGCATTGAAAGTAGTATCCCACCGCCGTGCCGCCGTTTCCAGCTTCAGACGGGCAACCTTACTTTCCGTTACATCCTTTACCGCTCCGAAAATGCGGATGATCTGTGTGCGCTCGTCATTCCAGACTGGTTCGGCCGAATCCCGCATCCAACGCAACTCACCCTTTTTGGTAGTAATGCGATATTCCACCGTTTCGGAGATACCTTGCATTAGTTTCTCCAACTGTCCGGCAGGGATACCGATATCCGGTGGATAAATAATGGCCGCCCAGCCGCCTTTCTTTTTCAATGCTGCCTGTGAATAGCCGGTGATGTTTTTAAGCGCTCCGGTAACCCATTCCAGTTCCAGAGTGCCGTCCCCGTTAACTCTATATGAAAAAGCATAGTCGGATGTTAGACGGGATACGCTTTCAAAGCGTTCGCGGCTGTCCTGCAATTCCTTTAGAGACTCTAATCGACGGGTAATATCCCGGGCAAAGCCTATAACAGCCGGTTGGCCTTTATATGAAATACGGCCAATATTGACTTCAACCTGAAACCGGGTTCCATCTTTACGTTCATGTTCTGCTTCAACCAATACCGGTTCGCCCTCTTTCAAGGCGGGCCACATCTTTTCAGGTGTATTATTTGCCCTGGCATCCAAGGAAAAATCTCTGATATTCATCTTAAGCAATTCGTTTTCATTGTATCCCAGGGATTCGCAGGCCTGCCGATTGACAAGGATGAAATCACCTTTCAAATCAGCTATGAAAAGGGCATCCGTTGCATGCTCGATGAGTGTATGAAATTGTTTTTCATTTTCGACCACGGCGTCAAAATATTCTTTTCTATCAGTAATATCGTGGATTATGGCAAAGATCAGGGGTTCATAATTGACTTCCACTCTCGAGGCATAGATTTCAACATCCCTGATACTGCCGTCGGCGCGGCTGTGTCGGGATTCAAAATATTTGGAACCTTCACTTTTGACTACCTTCATCAGATCCCCGGTGCTTCCGCCTGAGGTCATATCAAGTTTGCTCAATTTCATAGATACCAGTTTTTTACGCGGGTATCCGTAAAATTTACAGGCAGCAGGATTAGCATCCAGTATCACCGGCTCCCCTGAATCTGCTGTTTTGATCAGCAGAATTACGGCCCGGTTATCCAAAAATAATTTTCTGAAACGCTCTTCGCTTTCGATCAGCTCGGTGAGATGCTTTTCACGACTCGAAATATCGCGGTCAATTCCCCGAAATCCCCTAAATTTTCCTTCTTTGTCAATTATCGGAACACCGGAGGTTTCCATATAGACTGTACTGCCGTTTTTATGAAGATTCACATTCACCATACTGGTTATTGATTTCTTCCCCCGAATGAAGTCGGATAACTCTTTCCTCCTGCGCTTTGCCACGAGGGGGTCCATCAAGTCAAAGGGTGTTTTTCCCAAAATCTCCTCCGGTGAATACCCCAGAATTGTGAATATGGAAGGACTCGTGTATGTAAACCTCAGGTTCTCATCAATTTCCCAGATCCAGTCAGTGGATTTTTCAATCAGGGCCTTAAAACGGTCTTCACTGAACTCCAGCTTTTCATCCGTTATTTTTTTATTAAGCCCGATAACTGCCTGCCTCAAAAACAGCTCTATATACTCTGTGTTTTCCAGATCATTTTTATCTCTGGTTAATATTGCCACATTCCCCACTGCCCGACCCGCTGCCAGCAGGTCTGCAGTGAGGACCTTATTGATTCTAAGCTTCCCCGCTATTTTTTTGCCAGGGACGCACCGACTCTGCCTGAAGTCAGTTTCTGAATATCAGGTTCAAGTTCACTCAATTTCAGGTGCTCGGTATCCCGGGTAAATTCATTCTGCCTGGGAAAGGCAATATTCCGGAGTTCATTTTTCAATAAATTGTTCACAAACCTGCCGAATCTTCCAAGACCTGTAACTGCATAAGGCGCTACAGTTTCTCCGGCGGAATCTATTTGACTGACACAGACAATACAATCAGGTGCCAGGGCAGCAGTTTTTTCTGCAATATATTGGAAAAACGCTTCCGAAGTCGGCAGATGCAGCATTTCAACGGCATAATCGGCCAATTGTCCCATAATTTTAGTACGGTTTTTCTCTGCGTTTTCCTGAGTGATACGTTCAGTGATATCAATGGCCGTACCGATAATATACTCTATTTCGCCCTGATCGTTTCTGACCGCTACGGCATTCTCGCTAACGGGTAAGGTGCGTCCGTCCTTACCGGTCCACATGGCCTGAAGGTCAAATATTCGACCTTGTTTTTCAAGTGTCCTGATGAAATCCGGCCGGTTATATTCGGTGCACTCTGCAAGCGAAATATCAAGACTCTGAATCTCTTTCAGGTCTCTGTAACCCAGCATTTGAATCAATTCCCGGTTTGCGCTGATAACTTTTCCGGAGACGGTTGTTTTATAAAGTCCGATAGCCTGATTCTCGAACAGTGTGCGGTAATTTTCTTCACTGACCTCTAATTCCTGCCTGGACCGTATTTCATCCGAAAGATCCCGGGCAGTACTGACAATGCCGAAATTCCCATCCGGAAAGGGAATTTTTTCCTCGTGAATTTCCAGTTCGCAGGTCTCGCCATTTTTCTTACGACTGGTAACGCGATGCTTGAGACGTTCACCTTTCAGAATGCGGGCTATGTTCTGCCCGATCGTCTTTTTATTGCTGGAAACTGAGATTGTACTCACGTGTTTTCCGACCAGCTCTCGTGGTTCGTAACCTAACACATCGCAGTACGATTTATTAATGGTTAATATCTTTCCATGGGCATCGAGGATCAAAATCCCGGAAGGACTTAGTTCGAACAGAGTCCTGTATTTCCTTTCATTATTGATGAGTTTAAGTCTGTTTTTATACTTTTCTGTGACATCCAGCAGCTGGCCCAGAATTTGTTTTTTCCCGTTATCAGATCTGATGAGACTTCCGGTAAATTCAACCCTTTTGGTCTCCCCGTCATCATGGGTCACATCCGATTCAAATCTGGCTGGAATGCGTGTGTCAATATCCTCGGCCAGAAGCTGCCGGGAAATCGTTTGAGCGCTGGTCTGATCGAAAAACCCGGTGAAATTCTGACCCAGCAGCTGGTCTTCGCTTCTGCCGATTATTTCACAGAATTGTGAATTAACGAACTGCAGGTCGAGTTTCTCATCCGCTATCATAATACCATCATGTGAATTTTCAATAATAGAACGAAATCTTTTCTCGTTTTCAAAGAGTTTGCGTTTGTACTGTTCTCGTTCTGTTATGTCCACATTAATACATAACACAGAATCGAGATCCCCGGCAGCATTAAAGAGCGGACTGGTGCTCAAAAGCACTTTAATTATGCGACCCTTTTTCCCCACCATTTCAACATCCATTGAAATTCTGTCGCCCTGCAGCATTTTTTCGAAATGGTGGTGAAATTGCTCTTTTGAGGCGCTGGAAAGGTAATCCGTAAACTGCTTCCCGACCATATCCCCGGGTGCATAACCCAGTAAGCTGCCCGTCTGCCGGCTGGCCTGCTCGATTAGTCCCTTTTTTGAAAGCACCTCCCCGCCAAAAGGCAGTGAGTTAAACAACTGACGGTAGCGTTCTTCTTTGGCGTGAAGCACCTGAATTTGGGCTTTTTGTTCTGAAATATCCCGGATGATCGCAGTAATATGTTTATTACCAATCGACGTAATGGGAGAAAGGGATATTTCAACCGGAATCGTTGCACCGGATTTTTGTCTGGCAATAAATTCCGTCCGGTTCCCGGCTATTTTGATCTTTCCTGCGTCTATCGCCTCAATGAACCCTTTGGCTGCCTTTGGCTGCCTGTCCGAGGGTACCAGCAGTTCGTGCATATTGGCGCCGATAGCTTCATCCGGTGTCCAGCCAAAGATTTTTTCGGCGGCAGCGTTCCAAACCTTGATAGTTCCCTTTTCGTCGATTGTAATAATTGCATCATTTGCAGTCTGAATTAAAGTTTGAAATAATGCTTCACTTTCCATCCGGGCTGTCTGGAGCTGCTCCTGCTCGGTGATATCCTGAATTATCCCATGGATTCTTGCTGTGGGACCGCCGTATTCTTCATCGACGATACCCAGATTTTTTACTACACGGATCTCTCCATCCGGCCGTCGAATTCGAAAAGACAGTTCTATTTTTTTTGCTTTACCACCGAGGATTTCTTTGAAGTACGGTTTAGCCCTGGCCAGATCATCCGGATGCACAGCCTTGAAAAGTGTGTCGGGAGTCGTCTTGTGAGATTCCGTTTTTAATCCTAAAATATTCCAGATCTCAAGGGACATGTACAGTTCGCCCGTATCGGAGTCCCAATCCCAGTGCCCGATATGCGCAAGTTTTTGAGCCTGGAGCAGGTTTCGACGGCTCCGGGCATGTTTGAACAGAGCCTTTTTCCGATCGGTCGTATCCCTTACAATGGCCAGGATACTCTGACCCGATGATATCTTGATACTGTTCAGGCTCACTTCCGCATCGAAAAGCGTCCCGTCATACCGCTTATGCTGCCATTCAAAAAATTGAGATTTACCGGCCAGTACCGCATTGATCTTTTCCAATGCTTTTTCCCTGGAATCTCTCCCGTCGGGCTGATAGGGCGGTGAAAATTCATAGGGCGGATGTCCGATAATCTGCTCTTTTGTGCAGCCGAACATCTCAAAGGTTTTTTCATTACAGTTTACAAAGATATCATCTTTCATGATAAAAATAGCATCACCTGCAGATTCAAACAGCGTCCGGTATTGCTCTTCTCTTTTGTGGAGTTCCCGGGTTCTCTCTTTGACCAGGTTTTCGAGATTATAACTGTACTCCAGGTTCTCTTTTGACAAACGCTCAATTTCATCTTTAAAGCCTTTGAGTTCAATGGCTTTTTCCACAACTCTGCGGATATCTTTTTTATTGATTGGTTTTATGAGGAAGTCCGTCGCACCGAGACGAACGATTTCGGCAACTGCATCCGCTGTTGGCTCGCCGGTGATCATGATGACCTGCACTGTGGGGTATGCCTTACGAACTTTTCTCAACAGGTCCAGGCCACTCCACCGCGGCAGAATGATGTCCGAGAGGACTACGTCAATATCATTTTGCCGGATGATGTCCCAGGCTTCTTCCGCGGTTTCAGCAGTCAGAACTTCGCGCTCTTCCTGCGAGAGGAAAGCCTGCATTGTTCTTCTTAGACTTTTTTCATCATCTACAACGAGTACTTTTGCCATCAATTCGTCCTAATACTTAATAGTCAAACCTTTGCGGTTTTATATAAAGAGAAGCCGGTATCATCGGATAACCTGAACACACATTTGATAAAAAAAATAGTTTAATTCTGATTGGAAGTAATCAGGTCCATTGTAAACCCTTTTTCATTGAACAGGGTAAGGCAGGCCTTGACAACCTCCGGGTCATATAATTTTTTTTGGCCCTTACGGATTTCCTTCAGGGCTTTTTCAATCCCCAGAGCAGTGCGGTAGGGACGATGGGAGCTCATGGCCTCTACCACATCGGCCACTGCCAGAATCCTGGCCTCGAGTAGAATCTGGTCTCCCTGCAGACCGTTTGGATACCCGCTGCCGTTCAATCGCTCGTGATGTTGATAGACGATATCTGCCACAGGCCATGGGAATTCAACTCCTTTCAAAATTTCATATCCAACTTCGGAATGCGTCTGGATAATGCCGAATTCCAGTTTGCTCAGACGCCCCGGTTTGCTTAAAATTTCTGCGGGAATCGACATTTTGCCGATATCGTGCAGCACGCCGCTGACTCTGATTCCTTCAATTTGATCTTCTGACAAGCCCATTTCCCTGGCGATGGCAGTCCCGAGTCTGGAAACTCTTTCCTGATGCCCGGCCGTATAGGGGTCCCGCTTCTCGGCGACGGTTGCCAGAACGCTCACCGTACCTTCAAGAGATTTTTTTAAGCGGATAAATCCCAGCTGCAGTTCTTCTTCAGCTTTTTTTCTTTCAGTAATATCTCTGATGATGACGATTCCGTTCCACTGACCCTTGAAGTGAACTTTTGAGATGGTTAGTTCACAGGGGAACTCCCCGCCGTCGGGTCTGTTGCCGCGCATCTCTACAATATCCTCCAAAAAGACCGCATTCTCGCCACTTAAAAAACCCTTCAGATCCGCAAAAAAATCGCCCTGGTAAGCAACTGACTTCAGAAGTGCGGATAACTCCATGCCCAGCGCATCCTTTTCCTGGATGCCAAACAGTTTTTCCGCTGAGCTGTTCCAATAGGAGATCTCGCCGGCAGTAGTAATGAGAATAATCCCGTCGTGAGCGGAACTGGTGATGCGCCGAAACATGGTTTCACTGTCGTTCAGTTTTTGCTCCAACTCTTTTTTCTCGTAAGCTTTTAAAATAGACAGATGCAGAATCTCATGGGAAATGGGTTTGCGGATAAAATTTGTGGCTCCCAGACGCAGGGCTTCAATAGCATTATCCAGGTCACCGTGACCAGTAATAATGATCGTTGCAACATCAGGCTGCAGTTTCTGGACGCGGCGCAGCAGATCAATGCCGTCAATTCCGGGCATGCGGATATCCGTTACGAGGATATCAATCTCATGCTCTTGGAGAAATGCCAGGGCTTCCTCTCCGGAATTTACCGAGGAAATTTGGTACTCTTTTGACAGATGCACCAATCCGCGAATCAGCAGATCACATAATTCGGCTTCATCATCAACAATCAGTATTCGGACTGCACTCATGGATTCTCCGATCATTCAGACTCAATGGTAGTAAATTTTTGTTTCAAGGAAATCTGCTCCGCTGCCCGCTCAATCAACCGGTATCAGTACACGCATGGTTGTGCCCGCTTCGACAGATGATGTGATCTCCAGTTTCCCGTTCATCTCTTTAATAATGCTGTGCACAATGGACAAACCCAGGCCGGTCCCTTCTCCTTTTGCCTTGGTCGTATAAAAAGGATCAAGGCATCGCTTCTTTTCTTCAGGGGTCATGCCCGTTCCGTTATCCGTCACTTCAATCACAACGGATTTCTGTTTGTCGTCGAGCATAACTCTGATCGACACATTTTTGTCTCCGGATTTTCCCTCAGGAATCTTTTTTTCCACCGCATGTCTGGCATTCGAGATGAAGTTAATGATCATCTGCTCAACATTCTGCGCATTGGCTCTGACTTTAGGCAGATTCTCTTCAATGGAAACTGTCAGCTTGATTTTGTGCATGCGGAATTGTTCCCTAAAATAGATCAGTGCCCGGTCCACCGGTTCAGTAATATCGATATGTTCCACAAAGCCGCTGTCTTTTCTGGAAAACCCCCGCATCTGCTCGATAAGCAAAACCGCTTTATCAACTTTTAATAATATTTCACTGAGTTCTTCAATCAGCTCCTCAGCGGAGATACCTTCCTCTCTGGAACGCATCCGCAGCAACTCTGTTCTGGCGCGTATGATAGCAAGCGGCTGGTTGATCTCATGGGCAATTCCGGCAGACATCTCTCCCAGTGATGCAAGCCTGCTGGAGTGCATCAACTGCTGAGCTAACCTTTTATTTTCGGCTTTAAGCCGGCTGATTTCTGCCCGAATTTTTGCAGATTCCTGCAAATTCTCATCTTCGTTAGATTTTTTATCTTTCATAGGAAATCCCGTATTTTATCTGACCCCCGCTGATTAACTGTAATTTTATTCTTTGTATCCGGTCAGTTGTCACGGCTCCGAATTTATTATTTTGTTCCCATTTAAAGCCTTCGAATTTACCCCATTGTCAACTTTTTTTCAAATTTATTAAGGGACTTATCAATATTTAAATTGAGCAGGACCTGTGGACTTATCGGCCTTTGGGTTTAATCAGTGAGTATTAAGTAAAATAAGATGTTACTTTAAAAATGACTTGTATGGCTCCCGGAGCAGACTTCAAAACCGGGATTCAGGGCAAACCCGGTGCAAATCTCTGCTGCCGGGGTTACAGTGCTAAAGTCTGATTGAAGCGGACAATTTAGGGGCAATCTTTCCGGGGCTTAATTATCCCGTTCTTTCGTGTTGTGTAATGTCATTAATATTCCCTTGGTTCTAAACGGTACAGATAACCTATTATTTAACAAAACGGGATGAATTATGGGAAAAAGCGATATTCATTATACAGTTATTATCGCGGAGCCTCACAAGCATATAGTCAAGATTGAAATGACCGTCGATGCTGTGAAGACAAAATATTTGGACTTCGCACTCCCGGCCTGGACACCGGGATCTTATAAGATCCGCGATTATGCCCGACACGTTATCAGTTTGACCGCAGCAGCCGGGAATGATCAGTTGACTGTAGAGAAAACCGATAAACACACCTGGCGGGTGATAACCGGGAATTACGACAGAGTTGTCCTTACCTATCAGGTTTATGCTTTTGAACTGACCGTGCGGACCAGCTATCTCGATGCCGATCATGCCATGCTCAACGGCGCCGGTCTGTTTCTGTATCTAGTCGGACACAAAAACCGGCCCCACTCAGTCACTATTGTTAAACCTGAGCGCTGGCAGAATATCTCCACAGGCCTTGAAAAAATTCCGCTTCAAAAAAATACTTTTCGGGCCGAAAATTATGATCGTCTCATCGATTCCCCCATTGCAGTGGGAAATCAGCAGCTCTATAACTTCAAAGTGTCCGGAATCCCCCATGAGTTTGTGATTTTCGGGACGGGGAATTATGAGATTAACAAGCTGATTGAGGATACCGTAAAAATCCTTACTGCAGCTCATGACCTTTTCGGTTCGGTACCGTACAAACGCTACATCTTTTTCCTGCATCTGCTCCCTGAAGGGTTTGGCGGATTGGAGCATCACAATTCCTGCCACATGATGTTCGGACAATTCAAGTTCAGGGAACGCAAGGACTATATCCGCTTCCTGGGCCTCGTTTCGCATGAGTTCTTTCATACTTACAATGTCAAGCGTATCAGACCACGGGGACTGGGACCTTTCAACTATAACGAAGAATTCTATTCGAAGCTGCACTGGATCACCGAGGGTATTACCAGTTACTTTGATAACCAACTGCTGCTCAGGTCACAGGTTATTTCAATAAGTGAATATCTCGATCTCATCGCAGAGGATATCCGGAAGTATTATAACACACCCGGCAGACGCATTCAGACAACTGAAGAGGCTTCTTTCGATCAGTGGATAAAGCTTTACCAACCGGACGAAAACACACAGAATATCGTGATCTCTTATTATTTGTCCGGCAGTCTTATCGCCCTTGGTCTGGATCTGGAGATCCGCCGCCTTTCCGGCAATAAAAAATCGCTCGATGATGTGTACCGAACACTTTGGAAGGAATATCAGCATGACGGCCGGGGTTTCACGGAAAAACATTTTAAAAGCCTTTGCGAAAAAACCGCCGGGAGCGGCCTGGAGCATATCTGGAGTTATTTAAACACTACTGATGAGATCAATTTTACAAAACTCCTTAAACCGTTTGGGCTCTGCCTGGAAAAAACATATAAAAAGGAAAGCGATCAGACGCAGGCCTGGTTTGGAATGGAGATCGATGATAAGCTCAGTATTACGCGTTTGTATTCAGGGGCTCCGGCCTGGGAGTATGGCTTGAATAGCGGAGATGAACTGCTGGCCGTTAATGATCTGAGGCTGACCAGTAAAAATAAAGACCGGCTGCTCTCTGAACTGAACCTGAAACGTAAAGCAGTATTTCTTATCTCACGCCGGGGCAGTGTCCGTAAATTATCCGTAAAACCACGACGACGACCCCCGGATCGGTACCATCTGAAAACAATCGAAAACCCCGACATATCCCGAAAAGCCAGTTACCGCAGCTGGCTCGGGGCAGAACCGCCTGATGCAATCCATGGCTAAACCGGCAACGGTCATCCTGGCGAATGGGGCTTTCCCGACTCAGACGGCTCCCCTGCGCGTATTGACAACTGCAGATTTCATCATCAGCTGCAACGGAGCAACCCAAAAGCTGCTGAACTATGGACTGGAGCCTGACGTGATTATCGGCGATATGGATTCCATTTCCCAGAAGTACCGGCGGCTGCGGAAAGCCCGGATCATACAAATTGAAAGGCAAACCGATACGGACCTTGAAAAAGCTCTCAAATGGTGTGTGACGGAAAAACGGGACGAGGTTGCCATCGTTGGGGCCACGGGACTTAGGGAAGACCACACTCTGGGAAATATCTTTTTGTTGTTCGACTATGCAGCAAAGTTCGATCTGTGCCTGTACACCGACACAGGAATTTTCCTGCCCTTGACATGTTCTACCGAACTTCCGGGGATTCCCGGCCAGCAGATATCCCTGTTCACCTGGGACCGGACAATTCAGGTCAGCACCGACGGATTGAAATATCCGCTGCAGAAATCGACTTTTGCGACCTTTCATTCGGGAATCTTAAACGAATGCCTCGGGGAATCTTTCCGGGTGGAGTTCAGCCATGGAACCCTGCTTGTCTTTTTAGAATATGGAGTTGAAGAATAATGCGTCTGACTGATTACCTTTCGTACATCCTGCCACGTGCGGATGCGCCAACCTGGTCAAATCTGCTGTGGGTGGCACTTCTGTCGGTCCTGGTTTACTTTTTATTGCGGATAATCCTTTTCAGAATAGTGGGCAGGATTATCAGGAAATCGCAAAATCAGCTGGACGATGTCATTCTGGAAACCCGGATCTTCAGCAGGACAGCCGCTCTGGCTCCCGCTCTGATCTTTTATCTCAGCATACCGCTGATACCAGGTTCGGGGCTGTTTCTCAGACGGCTGCTGGGAGGCCTCATCATACTGATCATTTTCCTGATCCTGAATTCTTTCCTCACTGCCATAGACAAGGTATATTCCAGATTAAAACTCTCCCGCCGGATACCAATGAAGAGTTATCTGCAGACGCTGAGGATTATAATCGTAATTATAGGATTGATTCTCGTAATCTCCACGATTTTAGGCCGTTCACCATTGCTCCTGCTAAGTGGTATCGGCGCTATGACGGCTGTGCTGATGCTGATCTTCAGAGACACGATTCTGTCTTTCGTCGCCAGCATTCAGATATCCGGTAATGATTTACTGGCAGTTGGAGACTGGCTGTCAGTTCCTGAATTCGGTGCGGACGGTGATGTTACCGATATCGCCCTCCACCATGTTAAAATTCAAAACTGGGACAAAACCATCTCCACAATTCCCACGCATGCGCTGGTGAGTTCATCTTTCAAGAACTGGCGTTTCATGACGGAAAGCGGTGGCCGCCGGATCAAGCGCGCAGTCTTCATCGATCTGACTTCCATCAAATTCTGCACCTCGGAAATGCTCAAGCGCTTTGAGAAATACCAGCTGCTGACGGATTACACCCGCCGGAAAATTGCCGAACTTGAAGACTACAACAGAACTCATAAAGTGGATACTTCTTCGACGGTTAATGGCAGGCGCCTGACCAATATCGGTACTTTTCGTTCCTATGTGACCTTTTATTTGCAGAAGCATCCCGGCATCCATGAGAAAATGACCTTGATGGTCCGGCAGCTGGCACCCACGGAACGCGGACTGCCTCTGGAGATCTACGCTTTTGCAAAGGATACACGATGGATTCAGTTTGAGGCGCTGCAGGCCGATATTTTTGATCATATCCTCGCAGTGGTTCCGGAATTTGAACTGCGAATTTTCCAGAATCCAAGCGGACTGGATTTTCAACAACTTCGAAAAAGCAGGTAACCCGACATGGACATCCTCGAGATCTTTAATTCCATTAAACCCTTCATTTTCCCCCTGATTCTGGTGGTGGCTGGTCTGGCAGCCGGGAGTATCTTTAACCGCTATTTACTGGGACGACTGGAGAAAGTCACCAGAAAAACCGACACCGGTCTCGACGATATTTTATTGGAGGCGCTGCGTAAATATATTCGTTTCTGGCTTTTCCTGATCGGATTGGCGCTTGCACTGCAGTTGAAAGCGATTCCACAAGGCATAAGTCGTCCGGCAGAATCGGTGCTGCTCGTTTTTGCCATAATGTCCGTGGCTCTGGCCGTTGCCGGGCTCACGGGGAAGCTGGTCTCATCTTATACTTTAAAATTCAGCTCGGAATTCCAGAACACAAATTTGTTCGTGAATCTTATACGAGGATTGATTATCGCCATCGGAGTTCTCATGCTGCTCCAGACCTTTGGCATATCCATCACACCGATTCTCGGTGCCATGGGTATCGGTTCACTGGCAGCGGGTTTTGCCCTGAAAGATACACTGGCCAACTTTTTCTCCGGTATCCAGATCCTGCTCTCGAAACAGATTCGAACAGGGGATTTTATCCGCCTGAGCTCCGGGCAGGAAGGAACCATTACGGATATTACCTTGCGAAATACTACGCTGATAAGTCGTGACAACAATACAATCGTTGTACCCAATGCAACGCTCGCCATTGAAACCGTGCTGAATTACAATATACCCAAAAAAAACCTGCGGGTCTCGGTGGATTGTGGCGTTGCTTATGACAGCGACCTGGAACAGGTGGAAAAGGTCACCCGTGAAATTGCACAGCAGGTGATGGAGACTGTCGAAGGCGGTGTCCCCGATTACAAAGTGGAATTTCGCTATCGCCGGTTTAATGACTCCAGCATTGACTTCACGGCTATTATGATGGCAACCAATTTTCCTGCCCAGCACCGCGTGAGAACCGAGTTTATCAAACGGCTGAAAAAGCGCTTTGATGCAGAAGGAATCCAAATTCCCTTCCCCATCCGAACTATTGTTAAATACGACGTATGACCCTTACTAAAATTTCCCATACGGATTTCCCAAACTGGGATGCCTATTATCGACGCTATCAATATCTCCTGGCTGAACAATATTATCTGCCTTTGCTTGAGAGCTGGGGTGTTCATCCGCAAGGTAAAAATATTCTGGATGTGGGATGCGGAGACGGCGGTTTCATCACTGCCTTTGCCAGGCAGGGTGCAGAGTGTACCGCCGTGGAGATCAGAGAATTCCCCTGGCAGCCGGAAGAAAATTTGAAATTTGTGGTTGCGGATATTACTTCGGATTCGGCACCCTCGGCTCTGGGAGAGAATTTTGACCTGATCATTCTCAGGGATGTGATTGAGCACATCCCCCTTGAGCTGAAACCGGATTTTTTAATTTCCCTGGGCCGGTTTGCTTCTGCAGCCACCAGGGTGCTGGTTACCTTCCCACCCTTTTATTCACCCTTCGGTCTGCACCAGCAGACTTTGCTGAAATCTTCCGCCCGCTCGATTCCTTTTCTGGGCTGTCTGCCTCTACCTCTGCTGAGGGGTGTTCTCAAATTGGCCGGAGAAAGTCCTGCCGCAATTTCAAATGTACTGGAGATCCGCAACTGCCGCATGACCATCGCGGCCTTTAAAAAATTATTGTCTCAGGCCGGTATGGTAATTTTGGAGGAACGTTTTTTTAGCGTGCGTCCTTCCCATGAGATCCGCTACGGCTGGCACACGAGGCCGGCACCCTTTGGCAAATGGCCCTTGATCAGAGAAATATCGGTTCTGGGGACTGCCTACCTGTTGAAGTACAAAAACCTCCCGCCAGACCGCACCTGACAGACTATTTGATCCACACAGTCTTAATATTTACAAATTCCCGAATACCGTAAGCTCCCAGTTCCCGGCCGTATCCGGATTGCTTGATCCCTCCGAAGGGCAGCCGCGGGTCTGATTTTACCATGCCGTTGACGAAGATATTTCCCGCCTCAATTTTGCGCACAAATTTTTCAGCTAAGGCCATGTCCGCTGTCCAGAGACTCGCCCCCAGGCCGAATTTTGTATCGTTGGCCACGGCAATGGCCTCTTGATTGTCGTCTACGGGAATGATCACCAGCACGGGTCCGAAAACTTCCTCTTCATAAACCGGTAAGCCGGGCCTAACGTCTGTGATTACAGTAGGTTCGTAATAACAGCCCGGCCCCTTGATTTTCTTACCGCCCAGAAGCAGTTTGGCCCCCTGCTCCACCGAACGCGTTACCTGACTGTGGAGCTCGGCCACCAGATCGGGTCTCGCCAGAGGACCGATGTCTGTTCCCTCATCCAGGGGATTTCCCACCAGCAGGGCGGCAGTCTTTTGGAGTATCTGTGCGGTGAATTCCCCGAGGACTTTGCGGACAACGATGAACCGCTTGGCAGCGATGCAGCTTTGCCCGGTGTTGAGGAAACGGGCAGTAATGCCCGTTGATGTACAATCTGAAATGTCGGCATCCTCAAGTACTATAAAGGGGTCCGAACCCCCAAGCTCGAGTACGGTTTTTTTGATCCGGCCGCCGGCGATCGAAGCCACTGAACGGCCGGCAGCTTCACTGCCGGTGAGGGTTACCGCTCTGACGTTTTCATCAGCAATGACCTCCTGTATCCGGTCTGATGAGAGCTTCAACCAGCTGAATAGATTTTCCGGAAAACCGGCCTCTCTGAAAATAGCCTCAATGGCAGCAGCGCACCCCGACACATTTGAGGCATGTTTCAGGAGTCCGCCGTTTCCAGCCATCAGGGCCGGCGCTGCAAAACGGAAAACCTGCCAAAAGGGGAAATTCCAGGGCATCACGGCCAGCACTACTCCCAGCGCTTCAAAGGCAATAAAGCTCTTTCCCGCATCGGTCACCACCTCCCGGTCGGACAGTATCTCCCGGGCGTTATCAGCGTAGTACTCACAGACCCAGGCGCATTTTTCCACTTCTGCCAGGGACTCGCGAATCGGTTTGCCCATTTCCCGGGTCATGAGTTCGGCATAGCCGGTTTTTCCCGACCGCAGCAGACTTGCGGCTTTGCGCATCTTTTCAGCTCTCACGGCAAAGCCGGTTTTTCGCCAGCTCTTCTGCTGAGCTGCTGTCAGGGCAATAATCTCTTCAGCCTGCCGGGGACTTATGCAGGGGTATTCTTTTATCAATTTGTTGTTTGCGGGATTAACAGAGCGCATAGTTCCTCTCAATTTTCCGGTGCGTAATTTAAAGCATTCCCGTTATGCTTTTGTCCCAAAATACAAGACAATTCGACTGGTTAAAATTGTGATAATACAATTTGAGTAAGTGGAGGAACTGCGCCGGGTATTTAAACACTTTTCTACACCGGTGTATTGATATTGAAAATTCATCAGTTATCATCAAATCAGGAATTAATAGGGGCAAATACGATTTAAACGACAGGTAATATTACTGATTCAACTCATTACCTGGATTGGCGGATATGCTCACTACAATAGGATATTTCTAATAAATCATTGTAATTCATCTCTATACAGGTTTAAATTGTGTCATGATTCTCCATCCTGATAATAAATTATTCATCCGTGATGATATTCCCGTTAAATATTGGTTTGCACTCAAATAAATGGGGCGTATCCATAATTACAATGGATCTAATTGGGAGACCTACACCACTAATGACAGTCTGACCGATAATTTTATTCACTCAATAGCAAGTGATGATAATAATACTATTTGGTTTTCATTTGGGCCGAATGGCAATGGCATTTGTAGAGATTGATTGGGAAATAAATTAAGAAATAAAGCATAACACAAGCATTAGCGAACACTGCCAAAGGGACTGCAGAGAGTGAAAATTCCTGGACGGTAAATATAAAAGACATAGACCAAACAACCTGTGACCTTTCAGTTAAAACCCTAACACGGCCGAAGAAGCACCTTTGCGTGAGCCAAAAGAGATTTTGCAACAAATAGCAGAATTGGACGAACAAATTGCGGAAATAGAATTATGACATTTATCGAACTCAACGGCGTTGAACATTTTTATTGAACGGCTTACCGGCATTAATTTAAACCGGATTGAGCGGAGAGATGTTTTTCGAGAACCAATTGAAATATACGGTACATTCCCCTGGAAAAATATTCTAAACGAACTTCTAAAACGGGAAACCACCAACGTTACATTGGAGGGTGATAAAAAATCCTGACGGCACCCGCCGGTAATCAGCATTTTAACTGATATTCTCTTATAATTGAGTTTGCTTTCTAAGGCCTTCAACAAACCAATTTGCGGCTTTGATTCACCAACGGGATTACCTTAGTATTTCCCCCTCAATTATGGCCAAAATATTCAATCTATTCCTGACTTGCGCCGGTGGACTGGAGGAGGTCTGCTGCCGGGAACTGGCAAGTCTGAAAATTACTGGTTGCAGGCCTGCAATCGGCGGTGTCCACTTCACCGGTGATCTTAAAACAGTGTACAGGGTCAACCTGTATAGCCGCGTCGGCATCCGGTTACTGGTAAAAATTGCCAAATACCACTGCTCCAGTGAAGATGAACTGTATAATCATGCTCTGAAGATCCCCTGGGAACTCTATCTGACAAATCGCATGACCTTTGCAATCCACGGTTTTGTGAGCAATTCGAAAATACGTCACAGCAAATACGCCGCCTTAAAACTGAAGGATGCTCTGGCGGATGCCATGCGCAGGAAATACGGTGCGAGGCCGAACGTGGACACAGAGCATCCCGATGTTCAGTTCAACCTGCATCTGAATAACAATATCGCAAACCTTTATATGGACAGTTCGGGAACACCTCTCTCAAGACGCGGGTACCGGACCGTTCTACACAAAGCCTCGCTGAATGAAGCGCTGGCTGCCGGGCTACTCTATCTTACCGGATGGGACGGCAGGTCGGCTCTGTATGATCCGCTCTGCGGTTCGGGGACATTTCCCATTGAAGCCGCTCTGATGGCAGCAGATCAGGCTCCGGGTCTCTTGCGGAGCCGCTTCGGGTTCATGGGCTGGAAGCATTTCAACCGGGAACTTTGGGAATCCCTGCGAACTGAGGCTCAGCAGCGTATAGACCACTCCCGCATTCCTGCCATATTCGGCAGTGATGCACGAGGCGACAATATTACCCTGGCCAAACGCAATGCCAAAGCCGCCGGGCTTTCAGGAATCATCAACTGGTCAGTAAAAGATATCAGGGCTTTCAGACCTGGCGGTGATACGGGTCTGATAATCTGCAACCCTCCCTACGGAGAGCGGCTGGGAGACCCTGAGCAGTTGAAAACCCTCTATCGCCTGGTGGGAGACATTTTCAAACAACATTGTGCCGGTCACAGTGCTTTCATTTTTACCGGAAATCCCGAACTGGGAAAAGCGGTGGGGCTTAGGACATCCGCCAAAATACCACTGCGCAACGGTAATATCGACTGCCGTTTATTGAAATACGACCTCTACCAGGGCACAAAGAAAAAATTTCCTGCCACTGAAAAACCCGGTGACAGCGAACCACAATCGCAGGATGATCAGATAAACTAAAGGGAGAACTTATTATCCGATGAAAATTTACTTTTCAGGCTCCATTCGCGGCGGACGGCACGATGCTTCAATTTATAA
>JAJRUW010000036.1 GCA_024277615.1 Fidelibacterota bacterium
CGAAATTCCGCCGCTGATCAATGTACATCGGCAAACTAAAGATCGAAAATCCGGTCTTTCTCGCTCCTATGGCCGGCGTCACGGATCACCCCTTTCGAGTACTCTGCAGGGAGTTCGGAGCCGGTGTGGTCTATACCGAGTTCGTCAGTGCAGAAGGTATTGTCCGGGGCAGTGACCGGACACTGGACATGGTCTATTTCACGGATGATGAAAGACCCATCGGTATCCAAATTTTCGGACATGATCCACTGTCGGTGGGCGAATCTGCACGCACCCTCTATGAGCAGGTCAAACCGGATATCATCGATATAAATTTCGGCTGCCCCGTACCGAAAATCGTAAAACGCGGGGCGGGCTCCGGTGCCCTCAAAGATCTCTGCCTGATGGCTGAGATCGTCTCTTCCGTGGTTTCGGCTGTTCCGGATATCCCGGTTACCGTGAAAATGCGCGCCGGTGTTGATCATAACTCAATTGTCTCAACCGAAGCAGCCCTGCGCCTGGAAGCTCTGGGAATCAAGGCTATAACCCTCCACCCCCGCACCATGAAACAGCAGTACACCGGTTACGCCGATTGGCACCTCATCCGGGAGATGAAGGAAGCCGTATCCATCCCCGTAATCGGTAACGGCGACATCACCTGTGGAGCCGATGCCAAAAAAATGCTGGATGAAACGGGCTGTGACGGTGTGATGCTGGGACGTGCCGCCCTGGGGAACCCCTGGATATTCACTGAAGTATTGAATTACTGCAAGGGTAAGCCGACGGCGCGGCCTACGCTCGGTGATCGCATCCGGCTCTGCAGCAGGCATCATGAAATGCTCAAAGCCGTACACCGGGAGATCCACGCCCTAAATATGACTAAAAAACATTTTGCATGGTATCTGAAAGGTTTTCCGGGCGCTCCCGAATGGCGCGTTAAATTTATGCGGGCAAAATCGTTACAGGAGATCGGCAGGCTACTAAGAGCCCTTAGCACAGCTTATGAGGTCGATCTTACCGAAGCGGCGCTAAAATAGTATGAAGGTAAATGTCTGAGAGTTGAACCCCGCTGTGCCGCAAAAGACCCTGGCCGATGAATAGCTGTTGGCAGACCCAATGACGGATCATAATTCTGGATCACGCCACCCTCATGGAGCGAACGCTTACAAAACCCGTAGAGCTCCTTCACTAAACATGAGGTAAACAGCAGTCCCGATACCAGATCGTTGATCAGTCGGTGAATAAGGGAATCGATGTTCCGATATAAAATGTCATATAGGTTGCGTTAAGTTTGCGGCTGATGTATCCGATGGTCTGCTGATCTTCGTCGATTACCGTGACGGGTCTGCTGATCCCGGGAATCACATTATATTGCACACCTATATCCAAACCGAAATGCCGGCGCAGGAAGATATTGGTTCCCAGTTCCAGCATCCAGCCGTAATGCAGGCGGGCATCCAGCACTTCGGTATAAGTATCTTCTTCCGAATCCTCCTCACAGTCACCCCACAACCAGCACCACAACCCGGAGTTCCCGCTCCAGTCCCATTTCATCGTTTCTGTAAAAAGAAACAAACCGCCTTTGAGACCGATATAGGGTCGGATTGCCCCTTTTGAACTGGGTGAAGTCAGCCTGGGACCGACAGTCAGTCCGTAACTCTGTTCCGAATTGGTAACCAGCACGTCCGCCCACATATCCTCCTCCCACCACTCTTCCCGGCGAAACTGCAAATACTGAAAGCCCGTATCGTAGCGGATGAAGGGGAAATCCGGATCAATATATGAGGCAACAATTCTCAGGGAAACACCCGGATCGACATATTTCTCATAAGCGGCCTGGGGAAGATGAAAACCACCATCGATCTCATAATAAAATCTCGAAAAAAAAGACCCGGCCTGCAATGCACCCAGCAGCAGGGGTATGACGAGACAGACGCAGCCGAAATTCGAAAAATACAGCCGCTTCAGCATACTGCGGGACCAGAGTCAGCGGTCAGGAGTTGGCCTTCCTGAAGCTGTCCATAAAATCGGCTACTTTTTCAGCACCTTCCAGCGTCATGGCGTTATAGAGTGAAACCCGTATCCCGCCCACACTGCGGTGACCCTTGAGTCCAACAAAACCAGCTGCCAGGGCTTCGGCTATGAATTTGGCTTCCAATTCTTCGCTGGGCAGTCTCAAAGCGATATTCATCCAGCTCCGGCTGTCCCGTTGAACGGGCCCGCGGAAGAAATCGGGATAAGTATCGATCAGGTTGTAGATCAGATCTTTTTTCCGGCGGTTGACGGCTTCAATTCCGGGCACTCCACCCTGCGCTTTCAGCCATTCCAGCACCAGTTTCACGATGTAGATTGTAAGTGAAGGGGGTGTATTGAAGAGTGAATTCTTTGCTGCATGGGTACGATAGTCGATCATCGTCGGCAGACCATCAGCACATTTTTCCAGCATGGATTCACGGATAATGAGTACTGTCACACCGGACGGCCCCAGATTTTTCTGTGCCCCCGCATAGATCATTGAGAACTTTGAGAAATCAACCTGATGAGATAAGATATCCGAGGACATATCGCAGATCAGCGGTACCGCACCTGTATCCGGAAAGTCCCGGAATTGTGTGCCCTTGATCGTATTGTTTGACGTCAGGTGCAGGTAGGCAACATCCTCTGAAAAGTTGATGTCTGCCGGTTTGGGGATAAATGTATAGCCGGACGCTTTGGAGGAGGCAGCCAGTTGGACGGACCCCAGTTTTTCCGCCTCTTTAATGGCCTTGGATGACCAGGTGCCAGTATCGACATAGGCGGCGGTGCGGCCCTCCGGCAGGAAATTCATAGGTATGTAGGCAAACTGCGTCGAAGCCCCGCCCCCCACAAAAAGTACTTTGTAAGTGTCGTCCAGTCCCATGAGTTCATGCATGAGAGCTATTGCCTTATTGTGTACCTCATCATATTCAGGCGAGCGGTGGGAGATTTCCATAATGGACATTCCCGTACCCTTAAAATCCAAAAGTTCCTGCTGCACGATTTTCAATACTTCCAGGGGCAGCGTGGATGGTCCCGGATTGAAATTATAAATTCTCTTTGTCATCGTCTCCTCCGTTCCTTCAATTGATATTTTTTTGTAAATACAGTCCCTTGTGATGCTCTCTGTGAGCGGTAATTTATTTACTGCTCACATAATCTCCGATGAGCTCTTCGATGATATCTCCAATGCGCAGGAGATTTTCCTTCGTGGATGCCCCCAGGTGGGGAGTCATGGTTACATGCGGTGCATCCCTAAGCGGTGTGCTCTCCGGTGGGTCGGAATACCAGACATCGTTGCCAAAACCGGCCAGCTTCCCCGACTTCAGTGCTGCCGCCACATCTTCCTCCACTACCGTTTTCCCCCGGCCTGTATTGATGAGGATAGCCCCATCTTTAAATTCCGCCAGCAGTTCACTGTTGATAAGCCCCTCAGTCTCAGCGGTGAGCGGCATGTGCATGGAAACATAGTCCGAGATATTCAGCAGTTCTTTCAGGGTTGTTTTTAAGGCGGCCTGTGAGCTGGACTTCACATACGGATCGTAGGCCACCACAGTCATACCAAAGGCTTTGGCCCGGATTGCCAATTCCGTACCGATACGACCCAGGCCCACAATACCCAGAGTTTTGCCATAAAGTTCTGTTCTTTTCAGCTCCTTTTTCAGCCATTTCCCCTCCGACATGGACTGATGCGCTTTTGCAATATGGTTGGTTACGGCCATCATCAGCGTAAAGGCTAGTTCCGCTACGGCAATGGCCGAGGCTGCAGCTGTATTATGCACGGTAACGCCTTTCTCACGAGCGTAGTCGAGATCCACATTGTCCAGTCCGACTCCCCCGCGAATCACCAGTTTAAGAGCGGGTGCATGGTCCAGATATTCTTTTGTTACTTTGGTTTTACTGCGGATGAGTACAACTTCCGCTTCAGCCAGACGTGACTTATCGTCGGTCACCTCCCCGAATTTAGTGAGTTTTGCAGGTAAACCGGCGTCAAATGCATCCGAAATTAAGATCAGCATGAAAACTTCCTTTCCATTTTTTTCTGAATTGTTATTTTAATTACCATGGTTCCGAGGTTCTTTTCCCGATGAACGACACTGTCCGCAGCGAGCTTAAAGGATGTACACGGCCATCCCGCTGCGCAGTTTCGGCTCGAACCAGGTGGATTTCGGAGGCATGACCTGACCGGCATCGGCTACTTCCAGCAACTGGGAAATAGTCGTTGGGCAGAGTGAAAAAGCTATAGCGAATTCTCCGGAATCCACCAACTTTTCCAGTTCGGCGGTGCCTCTGATGCCTCCGATAAATTTAATCCTCGTGTCCGTTTTGGGGTCTTTAATCCCCAGGAGCGGATCGATGAAATTTGACTGTAAAATGGCCGCATCGATGGAACCGGTGGGATCGTCGGGATCAAAACTGCCATCCCGGGATGTCAGCCGGAACCACCTGCCTCCCAGATAAATACCGAAAGTTCTCGGAATTTCCGGGGCCAATGCTTCGGTGAGCGATTCCACCTCGAACCACTCTCCGGCCCGGTCAAGTAAATCCCGGGCTGAAAGCCCGTTCAAATCCCGCACGACCCTGTTGTAAGGCAGTATTTTAAGCTCGGCATCAGGGAAGATCACGGTGAGAAAATAATTATAACTTTCACTGCCGTTATGTCGGGGATTTGCAATCCTTTTGCGCCTGCAGACTTCAGATGCCGCTTCACTGCGGTGATGCCCGTCCGCAATATACAGGTGCGGGATTTTCCCAAAGGCCGCCTGTATCTCATCGAGGCTGTCCGCTGATTCGATGACCCAGAATTCATGCCGGACACCATCGTCGGCCGTGAAATCAATTTCCGGGTTTGTGCCTGTCAATTCTGCAAAGATCTCATTTATTTGAGCGCTTGCCCGATAGGTGAGGAAAACCGGTCCGACCTGTGCATTCAGGCAGGCGATATGATTAGCCCGGTCACTCACTTTTTCCGGACGGGTGTGTTCGTGTTTTTTAATTATCTCCTTGTCATATTCAGCAACCGATGTCAGGGCCACCAGACCAGTTTGACAAACTTCTCCCATGGTCAGGCGGTAAAGATAAAAGCAGGGTCTGGGGTCTCTTATCATCAGACCGCGGGACTCCAAATCCCACAGGTTCTCTTTCCCTCTCCGATAAACTTCGGCGCTGTAGGGGTCCGCCCCGTTATCAAATTCCAGTTCGGCTTTGTTTACGCGCAGAAAAGAATTGGGGTTATGTTTCACGATTTCACGGGCCTCACCTGCACTGAGTACATCATAAGGTGGCGCCGCAACTTCTTTTGCAAATTCAGGCTTCGGGCGCAGGGCCCTGAAGGGTTTCACAGTTGCCAAGAAAAATTCTCCGAATTATTTTGAGTTAATGTTGAAGTTATCTTTTCGGCAGCATACGCTCGATTTTCTCCAGCCGCGCCGATCGGTCGGCAGCAAATTTCTGAATGGCCGTGCGCTGCCATCCGGCCGATAAATGGGCCTCTTCTATTACCTCTGGTATCGTACCCCCCGAACGCCAGCGGTCATCCCAGTCTGATGACAGAGAATAGGCTTTCACCAACGGATGTTGGATCCAGTTTTCCATCAGCATCAGGGCTGTATTTGTGATGATCATCGCATCCTGCCACTCATTTGAGCTGATAACCGACTCCTGATAGGTTTTATCCTGCAGTTGAAAGAGTCCGTAGGATAGCGCCGCCACGATCTTGACATTGGGTCCTTTGGCATTTATTTCCGGCAGGATGCTCACCAGTTCGTCGATCACTTTTGTGCCCCGGACGATTACCACTCCCTCTGCAGGTTTCCCGTCCGCATAATCGCGTATCAGATAGGCTCCTTTGGCGGCTTCGAAGTGACTGGCCATTCCCAGTGCCTTCCGGTCGGGAATTTCCACTGCCGGTCGCGTGAGATGCAGAGCGATAATGGGCACCTCAGTTGCCAGCGCCGCACCGAGCATCACCGGGACCTCGTTGTATTCGTAAGGATAGAGGTTAAGGATTTGCCCTCCGGGAAACAGATGCGTAACTCCGGGGGCAAAAATTCCAAAATGAGTCCTGCTGTCTTCGGCAGTCTCGGGTCCCGAATGACCCGCTACCCAGATGGTTTTGCCCGTTTTCATCTGGGTGTCCTGAGTCATCTGACTGTACAGCCGGTAGGCACCGTATTTCAGATAAGCGAAGGCGCCGTAAGTGCTGCCTGCCGAGAGATAGCCGTTATAGCTGCCCTCGAGAGGTGAGGTTCCGAGGTTGACACAGGCGATGCCCACATTTATACCCGCATTGGCAAACTCGGTGATACATTGGGGCAGGAGCGTGCCCTTTAGATTGGTGTTGCGGTCGTACATGCCAAAATCTTCCGCTCCGTCCCAGCCTTTTGAAAAGCCCACTATATTCGTGGACCCGGCCAGGTCTGCAGAGTTCACCAGGAACAAGGGACGCCCGTATTTTTGATTGACATAGGTGTTGACCCAGGAACCGAAATTGGCAAATCCGGCCCGGTTGGGCGCTTTTTCGCCGGCCGGCTTGTACAGGCTCACAGGATAATTTTTGTAATCGTAAATAACGGGGTCATCCAGAGGACTGGTCTCGAACCGCTCGGCACCGGGCAGTGTTTCCGGGACGCTGTCGGCCAAGCTGATGAGCTTATCCGCCAGAAAATCCAGATAATCGGGTTTGCGATCAAACAGTGACATCACGGTCTTCAGGACCTCCGCCATCTGTCCTTTTGTTTCCTCGTAATCTCCGGGATCCGGGGCATCCATGAGAGGGATTTCCAGGCCGTATTTTTGGGCAAAGTCTCTTTTGGTGTGCCAGAAATCGGGGGAGTTTGTTTTATGGGGTGCACCGTGGCTGGGGGCATCGTATTTGTAATAACCCCTGCCCTTGCGGGTTTTTACATAGAGCATCTTTGGCTGATTGGGGTCGTCATCCGCAAACAGCTTTTCATAGCCTTTCAGGATGGCCTCAAAATTACTGCCCTCTTCCACACCTTCGACCTTCCAGCCATAGGGTTCGAACCAGTCACGCGGAGAGCCATGGACTACGCTGCTGAAGGGTCGGTTGTCGATGCCCCAGTCATTCCAGTCCACAACCGCAATAAAATTTCCCAGACCCAAACCGTACGCGGAGTTTTTGGTCTCATGGGAAACCCCGGCCGTAAGTCCTCCCTCACCTTCCACGGCAAAGACTTTGACCTGCCCAAATCCGGCATGTTTCAGGGCAAGGGCTTGTCCTGCGGCAATGGGCAGTCCGTGACCGCTGGGACCAGTATTGGCTTTGAAGAAAAGGGTTTTGCCCTCCATCTCCGCATGACCGGGCAGTCCGCCCACGCGGCGCAGTGTGAGCAGGTCCTCCCAATAGAGGGTAAAGTCCGAACCCATGGGCTGCCGGTATTTCACATCGCCGGTGGCTTTGTATTTGCGCCGCAACGCTTCATTGAAAACCGCCAGGGCGCCGTAGATCAGGGGATTCGTATGCCCGGCACTGAGCACAAAACGATCGCCGAAACGGGCCGCGGGATTGCTTACATCCCAGCGCATCACACCGGAAAGCAGGGTGGCCAGCACAACAGGAACTTTCGATCTCGACCCGCCCGGATGACCACTCTGACTCAGGTTCAACATGATGTCGATGCACTGATCCACCTGGTCAGCGAGGATCGTCCAATATTTCAATTCTGTCTTTAATTCGGAAATCGGTTTCATAAGGTATCTTCTAATGGTTAAAAAGTAAGGCAAATCCGCGGGGAAAAATACATGGAAAACAGATTGCAAAACACGGGTTAAGCACTTGACAGCTGTAGAACTTTGGAGGTTCTCTGCTGCCGTTCGGATCGGAGGATATTAGTCGGCAGGGTTAACTAAAAGGAAGATGCCGGCAGAAATGCACTTGCCCCTTCAGGGAAATACACCCCTTCTGGCACTGCAATCGACTTGTGGTCCAATATCTCATTCATAATGTCATCACATACGAAGTATTTTAACAGTTTTCAATTCTTCTAAGATTTGATAAACCAAACGGTGTTTACTATTTGTTCGTTTGAAATCTGCAGCTGTCAGACCGCAGACCAATTTTTCGTAACCCCGTCGATTTGTAAATGGATCTGCTTTTAGCAATTCTAATAAATCCCGCACTTTTGGCCGGAGGCCGCTTTGTCTTATCTTTTCTGCATCTTTTGGGGCGAATTTAGCGTAAACGAATTTCCAACTCACAACTTAGTTTTCTCAAGACATTCATCGACCGAAGTCTTCATTCCTTCTATGATGGATTCGCGCTTTTCTGGATTTGATGTCCGGTACAGGGTCTCCTGAATAGATCTACAATCTTCTTCAGATAACAGTACCCCGTTTCTGTTTTTACCCGTTATTTGCACAGGTTCATGTGATTTGGATGTCTCTTCAAGCAGTTTGTGAAGCGGGCGGATGCTGCAGGGAAAGAGGAACCAATCCCGCCGAAACCGTCTTCAGTTTGATCTGTGGGAAAGCTCTCCTGAGGGATGTCTGATATTTCCAGGATTGTATTTGTTCTGGGAGTTTCAATCGAATTCCGGCGAAACCCGGTTGGGGAATACACATCCGGCAAGAAGGGGTATTGTATGCAGCTGCCATCTTTTTAAAAAGGGAGAGAGTGCGTGCTAAACAGCCAGTTTACAGACTTTCTGAACCCCTTACGGTCTGATTAATGTTGACGGTCACCAGCGATTCAACAACCATCATGTTGCAGTGAGGTTCAGGAATTCCTTTTTCTTCAATGAATGAATTCAGAAAACCCTGAACCTCACTTTTCTAAAACGAATTTACGGAAAGAATTTTACACATCCTGTCTATTTATATTTTAAATAAAAAGTTAACGACAAACTGATAATAGGAATCACCAATTTCCTGTATTGTGTACTGCACGTTGGGTGCAATGGTCAATCCCTTTGCAGGTACATAGTCGATGCCAGCAATGATAAAAGTATGGCTGTCGTCTGAAGTATTGGTGTCAGGATCAAATAAGTTTACCATCCCGAAAGCGGACATGTTTTGCGTAAAAACGTAGTTGGTATAAACGGAGATGATCTGTTTCGTCAGATCTGCGCCCGAGTCTTTTAAAAGATCAAATTCAGCCCCGGCACGTAGTCCATTGGCACTGTAGCCGCCGAAGACGCCCATAACGGTTTTATTTTCGGTAGTGCCATCCTCCATGTTGTATGGCTCGTACGTGAATACGCCGCCAACATTATGGCCTTAACCGGTCAATTTTTTTTGGCCCATCACTACCTGTGTGGATAATTTTTTGTTATCATCGTTCTCTGAATGTTTATAACCTGTACCATTGGTCAATAACACAGAAAAATGTACATTATCACCAAGTTTGTTCGCAAAGCCCAGTCCCATATCGGCAGAACTGGCAAATTTGTATTTATCCATAGCCGATTCCTCAATAAATCTCCTGCCCCAGGTTGTTTCCTGTACATTGAAAACATTCATTCCCTGCAGCCCAAAGATGAATTTACCGAGCCTGGTTTTCAACTCGACTTTAGCATTCTTTAAATAAACATTAAAAGGAGTTGCACCATGATCTATATCCGTTTGGAATCTGTACTTGAGATTATCAGCCAGTCCTTTTTCATAAGAAAAATAGACTCTGGTCAATCCGAAGGAATGTACCAAGTCGGCATCAACGGCTGAGTTATAGGTATAATTAAAATATACTTTCCCTCCTATTTTGCCATCTGATGAATACAGTAAAGAAATAACCATAAGCAGTGTAACGATTATTTTTCCCATTTTATCCTCTCGATTTTAATTGATAACAGTTATAACAAAATTGTTGATTTCAAAACAGTCATCCTTTCTCAACTATTATTCCAACAGAAGAAAAAGATACTGTTTAAACTTTTCTCAACGGGGGAATTTCTCTATATAAAAGTCAGAATTTTATTGACCGGCTGAAGTTAGTTGATCGAACGACCAAAATCCACCAATAGGCGCAATAGTATTGTTCGGAATTAAGTTTTCTGATTGAGCTTTTGCCAACAAGATTGTGGAGCTTGTGTTTTCGCTGTAGTTCTTCTCGAAGCCGCGTATTTTCGTCCCGGAGATTTTTTATATCTCGACTTTTCTAATTTGCAGTTTTAGTTCATCCGGATCAAACGGCTTTGTGACATAATTAAAGGCTCCGTTCTGGATGGCTTCCACAGCGGTTTTTTTAGTTGCATAGGCGGTCATCAGGATGATCTCTGTTACCGGCGATCTGTTATTTACCTTCTTAAGAAATACCAGACCGTCTATGCCCGGCATTCTTAAATCTGTGATTATCAAGATCAGGCTTGAATGTTTCAAGAGTTTTAAGAGCTCTTTCGGCAGAGGCCTGGGCAACAACATTATATCCCATATCCACCAGGTCATCCCGAATCGTTATTCTCTGTATCTCTTCGTCATCCACGATCATGATTTTCATTCGGTTTTCTCCTGTTTAAGCAGCATTTCTGCGAGTTTCAGGTCTTCGGGGGTATTGACATTCAGGAGCATATTAGAATTTAGGGGTCCGCTCAAGAGTTCCAGATAAACTACTTTGACATCTAATTTCCTGAAAAGAACTGTGACTTTGTAGTTCCCCTCGGTAATTTGCTTTTCAATAACCGGCAAGCAGGTTTTACGGTAAATCGCACAAAGCGGCTCCACACCGGATCCGGCATCAACAACTACAACATCATGGACTCCCGAGTGTTTAAGAACCGCCTTAAGAATATTCTCCGAAAGAAAAGGAAGATCACAGGCAAGAATGAGGACCTCATTTTCGCTGCAATGCGTCAACGCACTATGAATACCGCTGATCGGACCTAATCCCGGATAGATATCTTTGTATTGGGCTAAATGCAGATGCTCGAATTTTTCAGGTTCATTGCTGATAATGACAGGGTTCGGGACAATTGGCTAAACAGTTTCCAATATTTTTTCGACGATTGACTTTCCACCGAGTTTAATTAATGCTTTATCTCTCCCGATTTTCGATGATTTGCCGCCGGCAAGAATTGCTGCGCCAATTGAATCCCCAGTAGGTGTTTTACTGCTCACCGAAGGGATTCTTATGGATACAACGGTCCCGATACCGGATTGACTGGTTAAATCAATAGTGCCCCTGTGATCCTCAAGGATATTTTTACAAATGGATAATCCAAGTCCCGTCCCCATCCCTTCTGCTTTGGTCGTATAAAACGGATCAAAAACCTGGGCAATCAATTCTTCAAGATCAATGTTTGCATAAGTGACTCCTCTCTTACATGAAAAATGCAATAGATTCTGAATTTTTGATTCTATTTTGCCAAGGGCATTATTCATGCGTTTTTCTCAATAAACCCAGGGGATTAATCTTTTGCTCTTCTTCCGATAATCCTCATAGTCTGCACCAAAAGCTTTGCTCAAAGCCGCCTCTTCGATCGAAATGCGATACAAAAAGGAAAACAAAATCGGAAAAATATTATCAATAGGCTCAGCCAATTATTGAACGCAATTCCTAATCCAAAAAAGGACAACAAACTTCCGGTATAAGACGGATGCCGGATGTATTTGTAAAGACCTTCCCGGATTAATTGATGATCTTCACTGATGGTTACGGTCACCGTGAAATATTTCTTCAATTGCAATATCGAAATCCATCGCAAAGCCAGGCCCAAACATATTAATAATAATCCGACTGCATAGGTTTCATTACCGTTAGATTGGATTATTCCTTTTCCGGAATTTCCGAAATGGATCCCAAGACTAATACTTCCGGCAATGATAATCCAAAGTAATTTTACGGACGATTTATCCAAATCCTTTGAAGAAGCAGACGCTCTCTTCATGTAGGCAAGACTTACTTCCGAAACCAGCCAAAATAATGAAACGATCGACAGGAAATTCAAAATAAGATTCCTTTCTGAATATGACAGGCTGATTCTTCTATCGACCCGGGATTAAAAAAAGTATGAAGAACATTTTGCAGCAAGTACCTTAAATGATTCAATGAAATACTGCCCTGATAAAGCCCGGTTTTAGATAAATTTCTCACCTTTAATATACAGAGCTCATCCGGCATCAAATCCGTTTAATCTTCCAGCAGTTCGGGGATATTTTTGTAGAGGTCCAGTGCTTCGGGATTTCTCAAAGCGTCCTTATTGGCCACATCGTCTCCTTGGATGATGCGGTTGACGGCAATCTCTACTTTTTTCCCGTTGATGGTATAGGGGATATCCTCTACGGCGATGATCTTCCGGGGCACATGCCGGGGGGAACAGCCGGAACGAATGATATTGCGCAGTCTGTCTTTCAATTCCGCTGTCAGCTCCTGCCCGGATGCAAGTTTCACAAATAAGATCACTCGTTCATCCTGCTGCCATTTCTGCCCCACCACAACCGAATCGGCAATCTCCGGTAAAGTCTCCACAACCCGGTAGATCTCCGCCGTCCCGATACGGACACCCCCGGGATTCAGGGTGGCATCCGAGCGCCCCAGCATGACAATTCCACCGGTTTCTGTGATGATCATAAAATCACCGTGATGCCAGACATTGGGATAGGTCTCGAAATAAGCTTTGCGATATTTGCTGCCGTCTTCATCATTCCAAAAATAAACCGGCATGGAAGGAAAGGGCTTCTCGCAAACCAGTTCGCCCCTTTCGCCCTGCACTGCCCTGCCATGGGAGTCAAAACTCGAGACCTGCATGCCCAGTCCCCGGCACTGGATTTCACCGGAATACACGGGCAGGACGGGATTCCCCAAAACGAAACAGGAGATGATGTCCGTACCTCCGGAGATGGAGCTCAGCTGCACATCGGCTTTCCATTTGCGGTACACATACTCGAAACTCTCTTCAGACAGCGGTGAACCTGTGGAAAGAATGGCTTTCAGCTTTGAGAAATCTGATAGTTCCGCCGGACGCACGCCTGCAGCCTCCAGGGAAGCGATGTATTTGGCGCTGGTCCCAAAATAACTGAACCCGGATTCCGCTGCAAGTTTGACCAATCTGTCAGGGTGAGGGTAGAAAGGGTTACCATCATAGAGTACGACAGTGGCCCCTACGGCCAGACTCGAAACCAGCCAGTTCCACATCATCCAGCCACAGGTCGTGAAATAAAAGATCTTGTCGTTTTCTCTCAAATCACAATGCAGCCGTAATTCTTTCAGATGCTGCAGCAGAGTGCCGCCTGCAGAATGAACGATGCTTTTGGGCAGACCGGTCGTGCCCGAGGAATACATCACATACAAGGGCTGTGAAAACGGCAGTCTTTCAAAAGTCAGGGGTGTCGGCTGCCGGGTTAGAAAATCATCCCACGCTACGGCATTCCGGATAGAATCTAACTGCGGTTCTGCAGTATAGGGCACGACCACGACTTTTTCAACGGAGGGCAGACTGGACAGAATCCCCCGGAGTTTTTCCAGCGAATTGAATCGTTTCCCGTTGTAAAAGTATCCGTCCGCTGCAAAAATGATCTTCGGTTTGATCTGACTAAAACGGTCCAGCACTCCCTTGATGCCAAAGTCGGGAGAAGAAGAGGACCAGATGGCCCCGAGGCTGGCCGCCGCCAGCATGGCAATGACCGTTTCCGGGAGATTCGGCATGAATCCGGCTATCCTGTCCCCGCGTGTGACGCCGGCTTTGTGCAGGGCATCGGCCAATTTTTCAACTTCGCTGTAGAGCTCGGCATAGGTCAGACTTTTTTGCAGCCGGTCTTCACCGTAAAATTCCAGGGCTGTCCGACTGCCTCTGTTCTGCAGCAGGTTTTCCGCATAATTGAGAGTAATCCCGGAAAACCATTCGGCGCCGGGCATTTTTTGCGGATCATCGACGACAGAATTAATCTCACCCGAATGCAGAACATGAGTCCACTCCCAGAAATGTTTCCAGAACTGATCTATAGAGCGGACGGACCAGTCGTACAATTCGTTATAATCCTCAAGCTGCATCCCGGCAGCATTATTCACATACTGCCGAAATTGTGTCATTTGCGATAATTGGATTTTTTCCGGGTCAGGTTCCCACAATAATTTACTCATAGATGATTCCTTTGATCGAATTTCAGGGTGATAATTTGACGCATTTCCGGTCAATTGTCATATAAAAAAGAAGCCGGAATCGACGAACGGTTCCGGCTTTCCGTAGAGCGGTTTTATACCCTGATCAGGCTTCGCCGGCCTCGATGGGCTCAAACCTGGCCTGGAAGAAACGCAGATACTCCGGTTCATAGGTAAAACGCAATCCTTTGATGGAATCCCGCCGGGCAAAGACATCGGCAATGGATTCGGCAGTTACATCGATATGCGCCTGGGTGTAAACACGCCGCGGCAGTGTGATCCGCACCAGTTCCAGTTTTGGCCGGTTATGTTCACCGGTCGTTTTGTTCCGGCCGGCGGAGATGATTCCCCTTTCCATGGTTCGAACACCGGCTTCGATATAGATCTCTGCTGCCAGAGTCTGAGCCGGAAAAACATCCTGACTCAAATGCGGCAGGAATTTTTTTGCATCGATGAAGACACCGTGGCTGCCGATGGGTTTGACAATGGGGATACCATATTCCAGCAGCTTTTTGCCCAGGTATTGGGTCTGACCGACCCTGGCCTGGATGTGGTCATCGTGCAGTGATTCTTTGATACCGATGGCGAGAGCTTCCATATCACGGCCCGCCATACCTCCGTAAGTATGCAGTCCCTCATAGATAACCACCATATTTTGAGCCTTGCGGAAAACATCCTCATCATTGGTAGCGAGGAAACCACCGATATTGACCAGAGGATCTTTTTTTGCACTCATGGTGGCATGGTCCGTGAGGGAGCAGATCTCATGCACAATCTCACTGACGGATTTATCGGCATATCCGGCTTCACGTTCTTTGATGAACCAGGCATTTTCAGCTACGCGCGTCATGTCGTGAACGATGCGAATCCCGTGCTTATCCGCAATTTTCCGCAGCGCTTTAATATTTTCCAGCGAGATAGGCTGACCGCCGGCCATGTTAACCGTAGTAGCAATGCAGATATATGGAATCTTATCCGCACCCACCCGATGAATCAGATTTTCCAGTTTTTCCAAGTCAACATTACCTTTGAAGGGAAATTCACTTTCCGTGTCATGAGCTTCATCCACGATCACATCCACAAAAGTACCTCCGGCAAGTTCCTGATGCAGACGGGTAGTTGTGAAGTACATATTTCCGGGAATGAAATCTCCTTTTTTGATCAGGATCTGCGAGAGAATATGTTCAGCGCCCCGGCCCTGATGTGTGGGAACCATGTGCTCATAGGCATAATATTCCCTGACTGTTGCATCCAGATGGAAAAAGTTGCGGCTGCCGGCATAGGCTTCATCGCCTATCATGAGGCCGGCCCACTGCCGGTCACTCATGGCATTGGTTCCGCTGTCAGTCAACAGATCGATATAAACATCCTCGGATTTTAGTAAAAAGGTATTGTATCCCGCCGCTTCAATTGCTTTCAAACGCTCTTCACGGGTCGTCATACGCAAGTGCTCGACCATTTTTATTTTCCAGGGTTCAGCCCAGGATCGTCTTTTGATCATTCCATTTCCTTTTTTTTAGGTTATTTTTAATCAAACAGCAAAATTTTAGTGCCAAAACAGACGGCAAAATTACGCAGGACTGCGATTTTTTCTTTGGGGATTTTTTCATAATAAAATAATAGTTTTACTGGCTTTTCAGGATGCCCTTTACGACGGGCTTTTTTCTTTTAACATGGGGAATAGATGCAGATTCTCCCCGTTTGAGATCACGGTAACTGCACCTGATAAGTCAGTACGCCAGGGCTGCGTACCGAGAGTCCGCCAACGTTCTACGACTTTTGAAGAGGGATGACCGAACTTATTGCCCCGTCCCACTGAAATGATGCCGATTTTTGCAGAAACTTTACCGGCAAATACCGGAGATGAACTGGTCACCGAACCATGATGTCCGATTTTTACCAAATCCATATCTTTTATGGCAGCCATCTGTGCCACGATCTTTTATGCAGAACTTTCGGCATCCCCCATGAACAAAAAAGAGTTTGCAGCATGGTCAACCCGGATAATGAGTGAAGCATTGTTCAGATTGTCGGAACGCAGAGCAAACAGACTGTCCGGGTAGAGAATAGTCAGGGCCAGGTGACCCAGTCTGTAAAGCGCCCCGACATCAGGGTGGGACACAATGCAGTGGCGGCTCTGCGCAGTTGCCTGAACTAATTTAAAGAGTTCCGAGCCGTAGTTTGTATTGGGTTCCCAGACGGTACGGACTTTCAGATTCTCCAGCAGGCTCACCGCACCACCGATATGATCTGCATGGGGATGGGTCAGGATCAGCAGGTCAATGGTAGTTATTCCCCTGTAATTCAGATAGGGCAGCAGTACTCTTTTGCCATAATCCTTACCAAAGCCGGCATAGCCCGTATCGATAACTATCCCGTGCCCGTCATCTTCAATCACACAGCAGTCCCCCTGCCCCACATCCAGAAAAGTGACCCGCACGGTCTGCTCCTTAATTACCTGCTCCCACACAAACAAAGCAGATACAAACAGAACCATAATGGCCAGCCGCTGGAAATATCGCTTTGCCGGTGTGAGAAGGGCGTACAAAAAGACCGGGATCACAAGGATACCTGCCAGACTCAACCCTCCCAGGGGCAGGCGACTGAGCGGCAGATTGCCGAAGAATTGACTGATAGCATTCATCAGATAGAGAATCCCCCAGCTCGTTCCGCCGTAAGCACGTCCAACGAAGGGATGTAAACAATAGGAAACTACTGTGAGAATCCCTCCCGTCACTGCCAGACCGGTTAGGGGGACAATGAAAATATTGGCCAGTATCCCCAAAACGGGATAGGACCTGAACAGCAGCGCTGCCGGGATAAATGTACCCAGCTGGGCACCTGCCGAGAGTCCCGCCAGGTCCGTGGCCAATCTGACAACCCTGAACCTGCGCAACCTTTTCCAGCGGGGAAAGATGATCTCCCAGTACTGCAGCCGGGGGAAAACGAGCAGGATTCCGGCCACGGCACCAAAGGACAGCTGAAAAGCCGGCGAATAGAGTTCATCCGGTTTGACGAACAGGATGAGAAATGCCGTAATTCCAATAATATTCCAGGGATTCACTTCTTTCTCAAGATATTTACCCACGACATATAAAATAGCCATGAGCCCCGCCCGAACCACACTGGAAGGATAGCCGGTAAGTCCCATATAAAACACCAGACCCATGATGATGACCAGCGTCCGGGGTCCGTCATTCAGCCTCAAGGTCTTACCGATGAGTGTGAGTATCAGCAGGATGAAGCCCACATGCAGACCGGAAACAGCCAGAATATGCACAACCCCGATCTGCTGGAATCTTGCCCTGATGTCAGGGTCAATTTCACCGCGTTCCCCTAACAGAAGTCCCTGCATGACCCCTGCAAAAGGCGCATCGATGGTCTTTTTAAGGATGCTGTCGATACGGCTCCGGATGAGCGCATATTGACGGTTTAGGGACCAGCCGCCGGGCTTTTGTTTCACCAGTACCGCTTTCCCATCGGTTATAAGTGCAATTCCCTGTCTTTTCAGGTAAGCTCTGTAATTAAAAGCACCGGGATTTCGGGCGGGATCCGGCAGTGTGATAATACCTTCCAGGGTGAGCGTGTCTCCGGGCAGTACGACGAGGCTTTTATCAAATCGTGCCAGGAGGTTCCATCTTTCATCCAATGAACCGAGCTTAACTTTCAGATCATAGGCCGACCTTTTGACATTCCTGACGATACCGGTCATCCTGTATCGAGCTCCCGGTTCTATGTCGGGTAGCGGCCGGATACTGACACTTTGCCAGCGTAAGAGCATTATTGTTAACATGATCAGGGGGATAACCCAACGATACACAGCTGTGAATAAAACCAGTAGCTCTGCACCAAACAGGAGCAGGAGGAAGCCCGCAGGCAACTGGAGAGTCTGCGCTAAAAGGATGCCCGCTATCTGCAACGGCAACAGTTTCAGAATCGGAGCTTTGCATAATAATTTAGACAATGATTTCAAAAGGCTCTCGTCCGCAATACCTAAGTCCGGGACAGAAAACGCAGTAGTTTACACAAGATCCGCACAACGGTTTTCCAAACCCCGGCGATTTGATTATACAACTTTACGCCGGTGATAAATTATGATATTTTATTGATTTTACGGAATTAGTTTATTAAAGCACAATTTAGTGTCTTATATTTATTACACATTAATACAATTTATGGTATATACGAGTTCCTAAAAGTTGTTTTGAGTATATATTCTGCAAAATAACATCCTATCTCTTTAATAAACAATGTTTATAATTTTTCCGCATAATATTTGCTTTGAAATTATTCCACAAAATTGAAGCATGATATTGAAATTATAGTATTATTAAAGGAGAAACAGGAAAAATGTATAAAATATCACTCCTTTCGATTTTATTTGCCGTCAGCTTCGCTTACACGGATTGCAGTAATAACCCAGTGGGCGGTAATGACCTGGCATTCGACGGCGTAGATGACCGCATTGATGTACCCGATACACCTCTGATCAATAATGGCATTCACGCTCAGCGCACTATTGAATGCTGGTTTAAAATCGTTGATAAATCCGTCAACTCCAGGAAGCAGGTCATTTATGAGGAGGGTGGCACAACCCGGGGTCTGAACATTTACATTTTTGATAACAGTCTGTATATTGGAGGCTGGAACAGACCGGGTAATCAGTCCGGCTGGGCGGGTACTTTTCTAACCGCACCAACCATCAATTCAGGACAATGGCACCATGTAGCGCTGGTGCTTGACGGTACTTCGGCGCTCCTGCCCGACGCCATCAGGGGCTATCTGGATGGGCAGCTTTTCGGTTCCGGGGAAGGTTCACAGCTTTGGGGCCACAAGGGCGATATCGGCGTGGGCTGCGTAGATGGTAAGACGCTCTTCCATGACGGTAACTCAGTTGGCTCAAACGGCTTTGAGGGGCAGCTCGAAGAAATCAGAGTCTGGAATGAAGCCCGCACACAGACCCAGCTGCAGCAAAACATGCATCGTGAATTCACACTTATTCCCGCCAATTTGGTGGCCTACTGGAAATTGAATGCATCGAGCGGGCTTAACGTCACCGATGGAAGCGGCAATGGCAATGACGGTACACTCACCAATATGTCCGGCGCGGAATGGCTGAACTCAACTGCTCCTATTCCTTTTGCCACCGTAAACGACGGCAACTGGAGTGCACCTTCAACCTGGCTTAGTAACACAGTCCCCAACGGCATTGGCGCAATGGTAACGGTGGGCCATTCGCTCACTCTGGATACGGACATCAGCGTTGCCGATATCGAATTGACTTCCGCTGGTGCTTTGATCGATTCTGCTTATAATCTGACCGTTAAAGGTGATTTTTACAGTTGCGGGAGCTTTACAGCCTCAGGCGGAAGCACCTCCTTCAGCGGTGACACTCAGCAATCCGTTGACGGAACCAGTCTCTATACGCTGAACGATGTACAGATCAACAACGGAGCAGCCGGACTTATCCTGACGGATGAATTGGATGTGAAGGGAACGCTGACCGTCCCGGCCGGCAATACGCTCACGCTGGATGGCGGTGATCTGAATTTCAGCGGCAGCGGCTCCGGCAGGGTTGACGGGAGTTTCATCCTAATAAGCGGCCAGGTCCACACAACCATGACAAACCTGCTGACTATTGGAGCGACGGGTACCCTTTCACTCACCTCAACCGGCTGCAGTACTTTTGTGGATGGACCCCTGGCAAAAGAAACACCGTCCTACCTGGATAATTTTTCCTTCCCCATCGGTGATGTCAACGCTACAACCGCACAGGTCCGCCCCCTGGAAATCCAGACCAGCTCGGCCAATACTTTTGTGGCCGAATATCACATAGGTGACCACGGTCAGACCAACACGGGCAGTTCAGATTTGACCCGGATTCAGAGACGGGAATACTGGCAGCTGGAGCGCAGCGCCGGATCAGGCAATGCCCTGGTAACCCTGCACTGGGGTACCGATAGTGCGCCCTGTTATCCCAGTGAGATGTGGCGTCTTGCAGACAATATCTTCGATCTGCGAGTTGCCGGCTGGAACACCACTACGGCCTCATGGGATGATCTGGGCCAATCGGGTTACTGGGACCCAGACCCCTGCACCAATTCCATGGAATGCCGGGGCAGCATTACTTCCGGTTATGTCAATACCTTCGGTATGTTTACGCTTGGGTCTGCCGGCAGTACACTTGCTGTTGCTGATCATGAAATTGCCATGGAATATAAACTTGCCTCGGTCTATCCCAATCCTTTCAATCCCGTAACAAATATATGCTTTACCGTTCCGGTGCGGGGACAGTTGCAGCTCACTGTCCTCAACCTGCAGGGTGAACCGGTAGAGACACTGGCAAATGGATGGTTTGAAGCCGGGGATTACCTGATACAGTGGGATGCAAATCAAAATCCTTCGGGAATCTATTTTGTCCGATTGGAAGCAGGCGATTTCAACTCAACCCGCAAGCTGATCCTGTTGAAATAATATCTGGTATTTGCTAATACTGGAATGTTGGTCTGATCATCTGACCTTTAATTCCTCTGCATTTCACTCACCGAAACCATTCACTATGGGGTAGCAGCGCCCCACTCCAAAGGCTTTCCGGGAAATACGGATACCCGGGGCTGCCTGGCGTCGTTTGTATTCGTTGAGACGGATTTTCTTCAAGACCTCTGTCACCATCCCACGATCATAACCCTGTTTCACCAGCTCGTTGAGATGTTTATTCCCGGTGACGATCTCATCTACCAGAGGGGCGATTAAATTGTAGTCAAAGGGATCCACCTGATCCGGTTTTAATTCGGCTGAGGGCGGTTTGGTCAGTGTATTGTGAGGAATGATCTCTGCCCCGTATTGCCGGTTATACCAGCGGGCGACGGCATAGACCTGCAGTTTGTTCAGATCACTGATCACACCGACAGCGCCGCACATATCCCCGTACAGCGTGCAATAGCCCAAGGCTGTTTCCGTCTTGTTGCCCGTATTCAGCAGCAGGGCGTTACGCTTGTTGGCCACGGCCATGAGCAGTCCGCCGCGAATGCGGGCCTGCAGATTCTCTTCGGCAAGTCCGGCCTGTGTTCCGCTGAAAACCGGCTCCAGAGCGCTGAGCATCTCCTCATTGATCTGCTTTATGGGGATCTCCTCAAACTCAATACCGAGATTTTCGGCCAGCTTCCGGGAATCCGTCACGCTGTGCCCGGACGAATAGACTGATGGCATTGTGATACCGAGGACATGCTCTTTCCCGAGAGCGTGGGCGGCGATGACGGCCACTAAGGCCGAATCAATTCCTCCGCTCAAACCGAGGACGGCTTGTGTATGACCGGTTTTGCGAAAATAATCACTTACACCCAGCGAAAGCGCTCTGAAAATCTGTTCTGCTGCGGACAGATCCGGTTCTTTGACGATGGTTGACTGCTCGGTATCGAAGATGTACACACCGCTCTCAAATTGGGGCGCTAAACCCGACAATTGTCCTTTGCCATCTATAAAAAAAGAGCCCCCATCAAAAACGAGTTCATCCTGGGCACCCACCAGGTTACAATACAGGAAGGGTTTATTAAATTGGTTGACTTTCAGTTTGACCGTCTGCATTCTTTCAGAGAGTCGATCAACACTAAAGGGAGACGCCGAGATATTCAGGATCAGGTCTGCTCCGCTTTCGACCAGTTGTTGCGTGACTTTCAGAGAATAATCCTGGTCCCACAGGTCTTCGCAAATCTCCAGGCCTATTGTAAAGGATCGCCCGGCAATTTCCAGGGTCAGGGGTTCAATCTTCCCGGCGGGTTCAAAATAGCGGGCTTCGTCAAATACATCGTAAGTGGGCAGCAGCGATTTGGCCCGCCAGGCAATTATCTCACCACCCGTAAGTGTAGCAGCTGAGTTGTAAAGTTTCCCGCCAACCCGCCTGACCGCCCCGACGATGACCGGGACTGCAGTGCATTGAGCCGCTATTTGCTGAAGCTTCTGCTTCAATCGTGTGATGAAACGGTCCTCCAGTAGCAAATCCTGGGGTGGATACCCGGTGAGCATCATTTCCGGGAAGACAATCAAATCTGCGTTTTGGCGATAATCAGCTATGACCCGCAGAATCTGCTGCGCGTTGTCTTCCAATGCGCCCACAGTGGGGTTAAGCTGGGCCACAGCAACTTTCATGTCAGGGAGTCATTCTGCCCAGCATACGGGGGAAGGGGATCGTTTCGCGTACATGGGGAAGTTTGCAGACCCAGGCCACCAGCCGCTCGATACCCATGCCGAAACCGGCGTGTGGTACGGAGCCGTAGCGTCTCAGATCCAGATACCATTCAAAATCCTCCCGGGGCAGACCCTCTTTTTCGATCCTTTTCAGCAGTGTTTCATAATCCGCTTCGCGTTCGGCGCCGCCGATGATCTCACCGTAGCCCTCGGGAGCCAGCACATCCATCCCCAGCACGACTTTTTCATTTTCAGGGTCCCTCTTCATATAAAAAGCCTTGATCTCTGCCGGAAAGCGATGCACCATAACAGGTTTGTTAAACTGTTCTGAAATGAAGGTCTCTTCCGGAGCGCCGAAATCTTGTCCCCAGGTGAACTTCTTCCCTGCCCGGTTGAGCAGGTCCACGCATTCGGTATAACTGATCCTCGGGAAGGGGGCTCTGATGCGTTCCAGCATGGCCACATCCCGTTCGAGAGTGGCCAGATCGTCACGGCGGTTTTCCACTACCCGGGCAAGAATGAATTCCAGCATTCTTTCCGCCCATTGCATATTTTCTTCCAGATCGCAGAAAGCAATTTCCGGCTCCACCATCCAAAATTCAATGAGGTGCCGTCTGGTCTTGCTTTTTTCTGCCCTGAAGGTCGGACCAAAGTTATACTGCCGGCCGGTTGCCATGGCGTTGGCTTCGCCGTATAGTTGTCCGGTTTGAGCCAGGTAAGCCTTTTCTCCGAAATACTCGGTCTCAAACAGGGTTGTCGTTCCTTCCGCTGCATTGGGAGTTAAAATAGGCGTGTCCACCAGTGTAAAATCATGTGAGTCAAAAAAATCGCGCGTGGCCTTGATGATCTCATGCCGGATGCGTAAAATGGCAACCTGCCTGCGGGACCGGAGCCACAGATGGCGGTTATTCATCAGAAAATCGGTTCCGTGTTCTTTGGGTGTAATGGGATAGTCCTGACTCAGCTGGTAAACTGAAAAATCTGCCACCTGCATTTCAAAGCCGCCGGGCGCTCTTTCATTGGATACAATTTTACCGGTGACTGAGAGAGAACTTTCCTGTGTCAGCCGCTTGAATTCCTCAAATTTCGATTCGCCGATCTCATTTTTGATCACAACTCCCTGGAGGATCCCGGTACCGTCGCGAAGTAACAGAAAGCCAATTTTACCGCTTCTCCTCGTATTATAAACCCAGCCATTTACGCGTACTTCCCGGTTTTCGTATTTCCCGATTCGTTTAATTAATTCTGTCTGCATCTCTCTCCCGCTTTTAGTCGCTTTGCTTCACATCCGATGCCCGGTCTCAGACCGGGTTTAGCTCACCAGGTGGAGGTTACCTCACTGATAATATCTTCGGATAATTTTTTTATCGCTAATCTCATTGCGCTCTCTCTGGGAGAGCCAAATTCATCATCGTCTTCGCTGTCAATCAGCAGATCGCCGTCATTATCGATGCCGTCGCTGCCAATATCGACGCCGGTGCCGTAAGCTCCCCACTCCTGTTTGGTAATGTCGAACAGGGCTTCGTCTCTGGTGAGGTCATACCAGACGATTTTAGCCTTTACGGTAATCCGCCATTCTTCTACCTGCTCATATTCCGTATTGCCGGAGGCCGTATAAGTATAGGGTTCATCCTTTACGGAAGTAATGGTGATATTGAGCCGGCTGTCGGCAACATCCTCATTTGCCAGCTGCAGAACATTCTCCCGGATTAGCAGATCTGAGATCTGTTCATTCACTGTTTCTCCCACACCGAATTCGCCGGTTTCATTAATGACCGGTGAAATTGAAATACTGGCAATATTGGCGGGCAGTGATCCTTTGAGAGAATAATAACCGCAGGCTGATAAAAACAGCACTGCCAGAGAGACCTCCCCTATTTTTATAAAGCGTTTCATTTCTGCTCTCTATATTTAAGTATCTGCCGCAGCCGGGCTCATTTTTTTGAAATACCGTATTCCGTGATCTTGCGGTAGAGGGTCCGTTCAGAAATATCAAGCGCCCGGGCGGTTTTACGTCGATTCTGATTGAATTTCTCCAGGGTCCTTTCGATCATCTCGTGTTCAAGTTCTTTCATGGTCACTTCACCCACGGCAAAATCCTCCACCGCATAGAGTTTCCCGTCCTCTACAGCTGAATGGTGTGTTTCCGCCGATCCTGTGGGAAGGCCCTGTTGTCCCGGGGCAGGGAGAAAAAGAGCCGGATTAGCGGGCTGTACCGGAGGCGCCCCCGGATGACCGCCGCTAAAAAGCAGCTGCTTGATCTCATTGACATCCTGCCGCAAAAAGAGCAGCTGCTTCAGGATCAACTCGCGCTCAATCTTATCAGTATCGTCGCCGATGAGAACCGGCAGATTTGTATTCAGTTGTTTTTCCGAACGCCCCAAAGCTTTGAGAACCATCTCTTCATCGATACGCTCACCACGGTGCATGACGATGAGACTTTCGACCATATTTTTCAATTCCCTGATATTCCCCGGCCAGTGATGACTGCGTAACACCCGTAACGCTTCGGCTGAAAAACCCTTGAAAGGGATGTCGTTTTTGGCGCAAAACATGAGACCGAACCGTTCAACATAGAGATGAATGTCAGATACATGATCTTTCAGAGGCGGCACGCGGACAGTCACGGTTTTCAGACGAAAATAGAGATCCTTGCGGAAATGTCCTTTCACGACATCGTCAGCCAGGTCGCGATTGGTAGCAGCTACGATGCGTACATCCACCTTCCTCGTTTTTGTATCCCCTACACGCATGAATTCACCCTGTTCAATTACCCGGAGTAATTTGGCCTGAGTTTCCAGAGGAGTCTCTCCGATCTCATCCAGAAAGATCGTCCCCTTGTCTGCGGCTTCAAAATAACCCTTACGCTCTTCATGCGCACCGGTGAAAGAACCGCGCTTGTGCCCGAACAATTCGCTCTCGATAATGCCGGCAGGGATGGCCCCGCAGTTCACTGTGATCATGGGTTCAAATTTACGGCGGCTGTTTTTATGAATGGCTTTGGCCACCATCTCTTTACCTGCACCCGAGGGCCCGTCGATCAAAACGGAAATATCCGTGTCGGCAATCTGGCCGATGAGCAGCAGCATATCTCTGATAGGTTCGCTCTCGCCGATAATCCCTACGGACTTTTGAATTTTTTCGATATCAATCATTTTGCTTTCCCTTTAGGTAATTTACCCCGCGTTGGCCGATATCCGAGCGGTAAAATTTACCGTTGAATTCAATTTTGTCGGCAATTTCATACGCATTGTGGATGGCGGATTCCAGATCCGATCCGAAGCCCACTGCATTCAGTACGCGGCCGCCATTGGTTACAACCGTATCACCCAGCCGCAGTGTACCGGCGTGATAGAGCTGACCTTCCGGCACACTTTCCAGTCCCCTGATGGGGAAGCCTTTTGCATATTTACCGGGATAGCCCTCGGAAGTCAGCACAACCGTAACGGCTGTTTTCGGAGACACGCTGACCCGGGCATTTTTTAAATCTCCCCCGGCGGCGTTAAAACACAATTCCAGCAGAGACGATTCCAGCAGCGGTAAGACCACCTGGGCTTCCGGATCCCCCATGCGGACATTGAATTCAATCACAAAAGGCTGACCACTGGAAATCATCAGTCCGACATACAGGATGCCTCGAAAGGGGCAGCCCTCCTGCCGCATGGCCTGCAAAACGGGCTCAATGATCTCAGCGCTTACCTGCTGCAGCAGTTTGCCGGTGGACAGAGGCGTGGGAGAATAGGCACCCATTCCGCCCGTGTTGGGACCCAGGTCACCATCAAAAACGCGCTTATGATCCTGTGCTGAATTCAACAGGATGTGACGAGTGCCGTCACAAATTGCAAAAACTGAAAGCTCTTCGCCCGTTAGACATTCCTCAACGGATATCCGCCCGGAAGCCGCGGCACTGTTTTCTCCCTCCAGCAGGTTGTGCAAAGCCGGTTCAAATTCTGCTGAAGTATTGCAAATAAAAACACCCTTGCCGGCGGCCAGACCATCTGCTTTTAAAACCAGCGGAAAGCCTAAGCTGTCTGCCGCTGCCCTAACCTGATCCGCATTTGTGCAGGCAATATAACGGGGCTGACGTATCTTATATTTCTCCAACAGCCTGCGGGTGAAGAGCTTGCTGGATTCCAGCCGTGCAGCCAATTTTCCGGGACCAAAAACACGCCTCCCTGCTGCCTGCAGATAATCCACCAGTCCTTTGGCCAGCGGCGCTTCAGGACCCACTAAGGTGAAATCGATATTTTGCTGCTCAACGAAGTTCAGGACGGCAGCGTTATCGAGGATATTCAGCGGAACGTTCACCGCCTCGAGGCCCGTACCCCCGTTTCCCGGCGCACAGTAGAGCCTGTCCACATCACTTTCCGTGGAGAAGGCTTTCACAAAGGCATGCTCTCTGCCGCCGCTGCCCAGTACGAGGATATTCATTTTTATATTTTACTCATTTTGACCTGTTACGGGCTGCAGCCCGGAATGTTTTTCCAGTTCGGCTATTTTGTCTCTGAGCAAAGCGGCTTCTTCAAATTGCAGGTCACGGGCACATTTGAGCATTTTTTTCCGTAATTCCTCCAGCAGATCCTCCAACTCCATTTCATCCAGTGTCGCATGGGCCGGATCGATCTTTTCAGCCGCTATGTAGTCCTGTTTTTCATCGGCAACGGCCGTGGAAAGCCTGATATCCTCGAGAGATTTGTAAATAGTTGCCGGCTTTATCCCGTGAACTTTGTTATGTTCCAGCTGGATTTTCCGCCGACGGGTAGTTTCATCGATGACGTACTGCATGGACCTGGTTATGCGGTCGGCATAAAAAATTACCCTGCCGTTGACATTCCGCGCGGCTCTGCCTGACACCTGCATCAGGGAAGATTTAGAACGTAAAAAGCCCTCTTTGTCTGCATCCAGCACGATGACCAGGGAGACTTCCGGCAGGTCAAGGCCTTCACGCAGGAGATTGATTCCCACCAGAACATCAAATTCACCGAGACGCAGAGAACGCAGAATTTTAATCCGTTCGATGGTCTCCGTTTTATGATGCATGTAGCGGCTGTCGATATTCACGCCTGTGAGGTATTCAGTGAGGTCCTCTGCCATCCTTTTAGTGAGCGTGGTGATCAATACCCGTTCTTTTCTGGCCGTTACGGTCTTGATTTCACCGATCAGATCATCAATCTGACCCGCAGTGGGCTTGACCATGATCCGGGGATCCGGCAACCCCGTAGGCCGGATGATCTGCTCAACAATTGCCCCGCCGGTTTTTTCCAGCTCGTAATCACCGGGTGTCGCTGAAACATAGATTATCTGGTTGATTCTTTTTTCAAATTCTTCAAATTTCATGGGGCGGTTGTCCAGCGCCGAGGGCAGGCGGAAGCCGTATTCCACAAGGTTCAGCTTCCTGGAACGGTCGCCGTTGTACATGGCCCTGACCTGGGGAATTGAAACATGGGATTCATCCACAAACATGAGATAATCATCGGGGAAAAAATCCAGCAGCGTATTGGGGCGTTCTCCTTCAGCCCGTCCGTCGAGATGACGGGAATAATTCTCGATCCCCGAACAATAGCCCAGTTCCGTCATCATCTCGAGATCGAAGAGTGTCCGCTGTTCCAGACGCTGAGCCTCGAGGAGTTTATTTTCCCGCCTCAGAATGTCCAGTTGCTCTCCGAGCTCGGCGCGAATTGCCTCCATGGCCCGATTCAGGTTTTCGCGGCTGGTTACAAAATGCTTGGCTGGGAAAATATAGGTTCCCGACAGCTCTCTGATTATCTCACCCGTGAGGGGATCAAAGGATTGAATGCTCTCGATTTGTTCACCGAAAAGTTCTACACGAATAGCATTTTCTTCATAAGCCGGGAAAATTTCCAGAACATCACCCCGCAGCCTGAATACTTTGGGTTCCAGCACCAGATCATTACGTCCATAATGGATTTCCACCAGCTTATGCAGCGTCTGTTTCAGATTCAAAGTCTCCCCAACCTGAAAAGGCACTACCATTCTGCTGTAATCTTCAGGCGAGCCAATTCCGTAGATGCAACTCACACTGGCAACAATGATCACATCCCGCCGGCTCATGAGTGCAGCAGTAGCCCTGAGCCGCAGGCGGTCGATTTCTTCATCTACGGAAGAATCCTTCTCAATAAAAGTATCCGTCACCGGCAGATAAGCTTCGGGCTGGTAATAATCGTAATAGGAGATGAAAAACTCTACGGCATTCTGCGGAAACAGGGTCTTGAATTCGCTGTACAACTGGGCCGCCAGCGTCTTGTTGTGGGACAGGATCAGCGTTGGTTTTCCGATCTGCTCAATGACCTTGGCCATGGTAAAGGTTTTGCCCGAGCCGGTGATACCTAACAGTACCTGATGCTCGTCTCCGGACTGCACTCCACGCACAAGTTCAGCAATGGATTTGGGCTGATCTCCTGCAGGTTTAAAAGCGGATTGTACTTTAAAGTCTGCCATAATGACCCAAAATTTACAGTACTTACTCGATGGTGAAAAATGACAATGTTGCGGAAAATTCATTTAATACGAGACTCGATTGTCCACAGAATAATCCTCCCAAACCTGAATTGCTTACCCTCCACTGACTTTTTTCATATTCATTGTCTTGTGCCGGTTAGGTGTTAAAATCAACATTTCCTACTGTTATTAATTATTTCGGTTATTATGAAAAATATGTAATATTACACCGCTTCCGGAACGAAATTTTCCCGGACAAAACGTCTATTTTTTAATCCCTACGGATTTTTAATTAGCGTAATTTCTTTAAAAACTGTCTCACCGACGGGTTCCACTCCTCTTCTACTCCAGCGCTGAAGGGAAATCCTAAAAAAAGGAGACCTCATGCACACACACTTCTATAAATCATGTTTCATATTCTTCGTTATTTCTTTGCTATGGGCTCAATCCGTCCCGGCCCTGCTGGATTACCAGGGCTCTCTCACGGATGATCTAGGCATTCCACTATCATAAGATGTTTCCATCACTTTTGCCGTCTATGGCACGGAAACCGGAGGCTCGGCTCTCTGGAGCGAGACCCAAAATCCGGTGACCGTCACAGACGGCCTGTTTCATGTCCTGCTGGGATCCGTGACGGCACTGCCCGAAAGTTTATTCGATGCTCCCGACCGCTGGGTAGGGCTCTCGGTGAACGGCGATGGTGAGATGACACCACGCACACGCCTCGTTAGTGTGCCCTTTGCCCTGGTGGCGGCCAATCCCGGACCGCAAGGTCCTCAAGGGGATATAGGACCACAAGGCCTCCAGGGTCCTGCCGGACCCGTAGCCGGCAGTGACGGACAGATCATCTTTAATAATAATGGCAATGCAGCAGGGGCAGAGATTTATTATAACAGCATAACACATAATGTAGGTATCGGGGTTTCCAATCCCCAAACAAGTTTGCAGATAACGGGAAATAATGGTGTTGATTTCGCAGGGACTCACAGCCTCGGAGATCCAATTGAGCCTGCCCCGGGCGTTCACATGCTGTGGATACCAGAAAAAGGCGCTTTTAGAGCTGGATTAATAGAGGGTTCGGCCTGGGACAGCAATGAAGCTGCCGATTATTCAACTGGTTTTGGACATGATACAAATCCTTATGGACTTGCGTCCTTCGCTGCTGGTTGGAATTGTGATGCAGCTAATAATGCTGTTGCTATGGGGTACGCGAATAATGCTGAAGGAGTAAGTAGTGCTGCTTTCAATTACAATACTACTGCTGCGGGCGATTATTCCTTCTCAGCCGGGTATCACTCAACTGCGGATGGTATATATTCAACGGCATTTGGTTATCATACTACTGCAGTTGCTTTTTCGTCTGTTGCTGTAGGTATGCTTAACATCGGTCTTGGGAATAGCTCTGCTTGGGTGTCAACAGATCCTATCTTTGAAGTTGGAAACGGTGGGGGGACAACTCCTTCCAATGCCATGACGATTTTGAAAAACGGCAATGTTGGCATCGGAACCACTTCACCGGAACACTTACTGGAAGTCACCGGCTATGCATCAGACGACGTTGGCGTTGGTCATTTTCAAAATACATCCTATACAGACGGGTATGGTGTTTACGGCTCCTGTATTAATTCTGATTCTCATGGATATGGGGGCTGGTTTGATGGGGGTTATATGGGAGCCTTGGGCAAATCTGTTACCAATACGGGTAATTACCATTACGGCCTGGAAGGTGCAGTTATTAGCAGCTCGGGCACCAACTACACCCTTTACGGTTTTGCTTACGGCGGCAATACAAACTAGGCCGGTTATTTTGCCGGAAATTTATATGCCTACAATATCCGCGGCAGCATCAGGGCTTCGAGGATCGACCATCCCTTGGATCCGGAACATCAATACCTGAATCACAGCAGTGTTGAAAGCCCCGATATGATGAATGTTTACAACGGTAATGTCATCCTGGACAGCCGCGGGGAAGCCATTGTTGAACTGCCAGAATATTTTGAGGCCCTGAATCAGGATTTTCGCTATCAGCTGACTTGTATCGGCGGCTTTGCTCCGGTTTATATTGCCGATAAAATTCAATCCAATCAGTTCAGTATTGCCGGGGGTCAGCCCGGTATGGAAGTCTCCTGGATGGTTACCGGTATCCGCCACGACCCGGTGGCTGAAGCCAATCGAATCGTCGTTGAAGAAAATAAAAAACCCAATGAAGTGGGGAAATATCTAAACCCGGAAGCCTATGGCCTGCCGGAAAGTATGGGAACGGCCTATGACCCCAAACGAGAAGAATATTTACGATAGGGAGCCGGCAATGCAGTATATAAAAATCAGAACACAGGGCTTCAAAATTCTATTGGTATCTCTGCTGATCTGTGCACCGCTCCGGGCCGATCAGCCTGCCAGTACCCATTACACACTCACAAAATATGGTGTTCTGGGGGGTGTACCAAACTCTGCTGCACCTCCTGTCTCGCCCGGCTATCCAATGAAAGCCATGGCTTCCGGGGGCATTGCCAATAGCTCTGTGAACAGTACGGACTTTGTGCATATCCCCGGCTATCTCGAACCCCTGCTTTTAACCCCGGGCTGTACGGACCCGGGAGCTTACAATTTCAATCCCTCTGCCGTGAGCGATGACGGCAGCTGCTACGGCATGGCCGGTGATCTGGACTTGGACGGTACCGTCAACGTAAATGATATCGTATTGGCGGTGGGCATCATCATCGGGCAGATCCCGGGTGACGCCTATCAGCTCTGGGCCGGGGATTTTAACGGAGACGGTGAATTGAATGTAATCGATATTGTGGCCATTGTGGATATGATCATCAACGGCAGGTGAAACGAACGGAGCCTGAATTCTTTCCGAATTCTTGAGATCACCAACAAAATACAGATAAAGCTTAAAAGCTAACTGTTGCCCAGAATTATACCGACGAGGAGAATAATGTCCATAATATCCACATTGCCATCCTGGTTATAATCGGCTTCGGGAGTCGGCGTCGTTCCGCCCAGAGCCATATCAACCATTTCGACGATATCGACAATATTCAGAACGCCGTCACCATTGATGTCAACAGGGGCAGCGGTTAAAATGAGGTTGCCATAGGACTGGCTGCCTCCCCATGTAGTCGTCATCACCAAATCATAGGAAAACTGAGTCACCGGATCCAATACCCTGACCACGATGGGGTTGGAGGTGACAAATCCCGGAAAGAGACTCCCTCCCGAATTACAAGTGCTGAATGAACCAAAGGCGAACATGGTTAAGGGTCCCCCGTTCCAAACACCCGAACCTACAACTGTCTGCCCATAACTCGGTGTACAGCCCGGGCCGCTAATGACACCGTTATAATCGAGCAGACCAATTTCACTACCGATATCAATAGAGCGGCCTCCTCTCAGGGCACCTGCAGTAAGTGTGATGTAATTAAAAAGGCCTTCACCGGTTTGGTTATAGTTGTCGAGATATTCGCTGTATTCTCCAACCAGATCATCATAAAATTCATCCCCGGGTTCCCAGTTTTCACCCGGCTCAAAGCTCCAGTCACTGTGGTTACAACCTTCTTCCGAATCCCAAACACAATAAGGAAGAGAGGTACATATATCCTGGACCAGATCCTCACAGCCCTGGTCATCCGGAGCAAATAATTCACTAACAATCAGACTTCCGCTGCCGTCCAGCAGGTCCACGGCGATGAGGCTGGATACGGGTATCAGCTGATCCGGCAGCATTTCGTCACCGTTGCCGTCGGAACGCATTAGCCAGACAAACTCACCGCCATTATCCGTCGTGAATGAGTACTGCCAGGTTCCGTCAATCAGTACTGAATAAACAGCCAGGGGAGTCAGATTGCTGAGATCGAATTCAAGGATATTGACGGAGGCCTCGGTAATCCGAATTTTCAATTTACCGAACATGTCATCGTCATTTTCGTCATCGACGATTTCGAATTTTGCATGAGCACGAAAAGTAAAATAGTCCTCCTCACTGTTCCCATCCTCCTGGTAAATGCAGCCCTCCGTTTCATCCCAGACGCATTCTGACGAGTCCAGACATTCGCTTTCATCCAGTTCATCGCAATCTTCGGAATCCAAACTATTTCCCAGACCGGGACCCGATAAACAAAGCCCGATCACGGTGTATGTCATCAATATGGCAAAACGATTCGTAATCATGAATAAATCTCTCCCTCTATAAACTACTTTTCATCCGCGCAGTCAGCTGCAACACTCCCGGGTAGCTGATATCCAGTTTCTCGGCAAGTTTCTTTTTATTATGGTCATAAGTTGCATAAAGATAAGATACCACCAGGGCTTCAAATTTCTGATTAATCTCTTTCCAGGGAAGATGGTGATATTTCGCAATGAATTGATCAATTTCCGGGGGAATAGGCTGATCATGAAATCCGGCCGTTCTTTCTCTGACAGTATAAAAAGTACGTTGGGCAAGGCCCAGTTTTTTAATCCCCTCGGTTTTTGAAGCGGAATTCTGGAGCACCCGCCGGAATAGACTGCTCTGTAAGATACCCCTGATTTCCCTGAAAGATTTATTGATGGCAAATTCGAATTCCATTTTACGCCGGGGCAAAGATTCAGGTTCGGAATGCTGGGGATGCCTGATCAGAAACGGCACATAGGCTTGAATGGCACGCTTAATGTCACCCCGGCATTCAAAGTTATGATCGATCAGTTCATTGGCGGCGCGATAAGCCTGGTTATAATATTTCTCTGCAGAATGAAAGTCCTGTTGCTTTTCACTCAGCGTGCCCAGATAATAGCAGATACCCGGAATTAAGAAAATCACACCTTGCTTCAGGGCGATATACAATGATTTCTTAAAATAATCGATACTGAGGTCAAGCATTGTTTTATGCAGATAAAGATAGGCGATATTGGCCAGCGCAAAACTGCGTGTGAAATGACTGTCTGCAATACTTTCCGTCTGCAGCAGAGTCTGGATACTGCCTTCAAAATCGCCCTGGTGAAATTTCCACATCCCTATATCATGGTAAATGGCCGCCTTGATATGCTTAAGACCATGTTCCTCAACAAGCTCAATTCCTCGTTGGTAATAGTCCATGGCTTCGGCAAACTGACGGTTGACCCGGTAGGCATTACCGATATTCTTATAATGATAAGCCAGTGTGCCGTAACTGTCAATCTCTTTAAAATACCGGGATGAATCTATCAGGTCGTAGATCACATTTTTCTTATTATCCCGGGCCAAATGCACCAGCCGATAATACTTTGCCAGATTCAGCAGATACTTGGAATCTGTGAGCATGGGAATGTTGTTCAGCACCAGCAGTGACTTATCATGGTTATCGATGATGGCGAGGAAGGCTACCATTTCAAGCAGCACAAAAGCCTGTGTATCTCTGTCACTGTCATCCAGCATTGCGTAGGCCTGTCCCAGAATATCTGCAGCCCGGATGAAATCTCCCTCACCTATATAGCAGCGCGATAATCCGGTATAAACAGAGGCGAGTTTTGCCGGGTTGTGCTCGTCTTTTAAGAGAAGTTCCAGCTGTTCCCGGGTTTCAGGAACCGTCAGCCGGTTAAACTGGGAAAGATGCGCCGTGAATTCGACCCATCTCGTATTTCGCGTCGAAATATCAATGCTTAATTTATTGCCCTGACCACTCGTCAAAGTCCTGTCTTCAGGTTTAAATATGGATATTAAAGGGTCCACACCTGGTCTTCTCCTGTAATTTGAATAACAATCTTGTGCATAAAAATACAACTATTACTCAAAATATTGCAGATGAATTTCAGTGGTTTCATATTCCTGCCTGATAAGTTGACACTCTTTGAATTTGCCGGACCTGTTGAATCATTTTCTGACTCGATGCACCAGAAAAACTGAAAGGTAAGGATCCCGACGGCGGAGAACCATCAGGATCCTTTGACCTTTGCCTTTGGTGATGACACATTAAAGTATCGTCTGAAAAAATTCCTTTACTGTCTATTTAACCAATGTAACCCGCTGAGTCAGCCTTTCACCGCCGGCATTCAGAACTACAAAATACATTCCTGAAGTGAAAGCAGATGCATCCCAGGTGACCTGGTGCATGCCACCGCTCATGGGTCCGTCTTTTAA
>JAJRUW010000037.1 GCA_024277615.1 Fidelibacterota bacterium
GATGACGAATGAAACTTATTGGTCGCATTTTTGTAACACCGGGTAAAAAAAGGAGAGATCATGTTTGAATACAATTACAGCACCTTTAAACGCTATATGAACCCCGCAGCGAATTCAGCCTGGCTGCCCGTGGCCAAAGTCGGGCTGGGATTTATCCTGGCGGGTTTACTCATCCTACTGCTGAAAGAACTGCTCATCGCCATCATAGCCGCCGGTACAATTGGTATTGGCGTGTTTATTTTAAGCGTGGCCTTCAGAGTATGGCGTGCGGCGAGGCGAGGGTTCTGATCCCCCATTGAGATCCTGATTCCATGGTCAGCTTCCGAGAATTATCCCCACCAGGATTACAATATCCAGCACATCCACGTTACAGTCGCCGGTGACACCCCCACAGCTACAGCCCTCGGAGTAGGACAGGCTGCAGTCCACGAGCTGCACAATATCAGCAACATCAAGCATCTGAACCATCAACATCGCCGGTGACCGGGCACCGGATAAAGTAGAATGAGCCCATATCCGGAGCAATGAAAATATTCCCTTCGCCATAGTTCAACTCCTGATTGGAATTCTCGGAATAAATAATCCTGCACAATCTCCAAGTTTTGGGTAAAGATATTTTGCAACCTTTGCCCTTTTAAACCTGTGGTGTTTTCAGTTGACGATCCAGAAATCACGGGGATAGAGCCGGTAAAGAACGGCATTTTCATCCGTGGATTTCAGATAGGTCTCATAAGGCTGCAGCTGGGTTTCCGGCCCGATTACAAAGTAGAGTCCGCCTTCGGTCACCGATCCGGCCCCGCCCAATCCCGGCAGGACTCTGCCGTAAACCTCGGGCATCCGTTGCTTTAACTCTTCATAAAGGCCGGGAGATTGCCCCAGAGCCAAAATATGTTCACGGAAAGTCCGCATGACAGCCGGCGTCAGTTTGTCCGCAAGGTCATCTGCCATAGCCCTGCCACGGTTTTCGTAGCGCTCTCCTGACCGCACTCCTTTAAAAGCCTGCGCCACGGCATAGTCTGCCAGGGCAGGGTCAGCCGGGGCATGTTCTAATTCGCTCACCACAAACTGCATGGTTTGCGCCAGATCAGGACAGCGTTCGGCATAATAACTGATCTGCCCGCTGATCTCACTGGAACCCACACCGTTGGAGTAGGCCAGGCCCGCGGCCCAGGTTTTCATGAACAGGCTGTGTGCTCCGTGTCCACCATACATTTTGGAAGCCAGAAAATCCAGCAGGTGCGCATCATCCAGATCGCTTGCACTCGTTCCCCTTGCGGAGTTGATATGCACGCCGGCTCGCGTATTTTCATTCACCAGCCCCACATAAACGGGCATTTGAGACTTCCCCTCGCGAAGCTGCATTCTGTTCGTGATCCGCGCCTGTGAAAGATAAGTCTGTTCCGGCAGTTTACCGGAGAAAAAGCCCTCCGTTAGCCGGTTCAGTTCGGGCTGTATCCGTTCCAGGTTCGCTTTGCTGCAGACCACCCAACTCCGGACAGAATTTCGATTGACAATCTTTTTCAACATATCCTTATAAATGATCAGTACTCTGGCCGGGCTGAGCTGCAGGTCTGAAAGAGCTGCATTGCACAGGTAGGGCCAGTCGGTTTTCAGGGATCCGTCCGGGACCTCCGCCAGGGTCAGCTGCAGGTCTCCAAGGATTTCCCGCACCGTTTTCAGGTCATCCGGGTCAAGTCTCTGTAAATCAAATCCTACCTGCCCCTGTTGAAAGAGATCACCGGTCATAGCGGCAGTCTGCAGTTCGCCAAGCGTATTACCCAGGTCATCCGCAGACTCGAATTGTGCCAAATCCGACAGTTGCGAGAAGAAATCCGTTATCAGGCCGGCGGAGAGGGGTTCGGTCAACTTCCATTTCAGCCGCTGCAGTGCATGGATCTGGGTTAGAAAGCTGCTGGTAGTCAGATACAGCAAATCATTCTGATATTTAAAAGCATTTGCCGGATTGTGTACCCAGCTTTCCTCCGGACCCTGCATGCGGTTTCGAAGTGCTCCGAGGCGAGTGGCAATGGCATCCCGGATACGCGGAAGATTTGCCCGGGAGAGATCGGGAGCAAACAAAACCGCTCTCAGCCAGTCAATGGCTTTGAGTGTTTCCGTAACATCAGACCCGGAAGCGTAGGCCGCCAGTTCCACCCGGTCGGTATTGGCGTTGGCGGAAAAATAGACTGAAAGTTTCAGAATCTCCCGTCGCTGCATTTCTTTCATCGCTTTATAACTCAAAAGCGTTCCATCCCTGGTAACACCAATCTCGGTCATCAATGTGGGCAGTGCGGCCAGGTAGGTCAGCATTGGAGGGGGAACCCGGTGCAAATCAAAGGCAAATCCGACGGTTCCGCCGGAAATATTCTCAAAATCTGAAAAGACCAGTTCGCCGCCGCCGGGGAGCGTCTCAACCGTGAAGTCAAGCTGATCATCTAAATTCAACGGCGGCGTTTTTACAAATTCAGGCATACTCAAACTGCCGGCTGCTGCTTCGATAACGGCGGTTCTGGCATCATAATCTTTTTTAAAGGCTGTGATGACTTCTAAATCATCCTCGATGCCATAGCGCTTCTTTAAATTCTCAAGATACACGGCCAGGCGTTCAGACCGGGCTTTTTCCGATTCTGTCAGGTAATCCGGGTCCGGCAATGTGGATACGCCATAGGGCTGCACCTTTAATAACTGCCAGCTGTCTATGAGCTTAGGCCAGAGATTATCACCCGATTTCAGCTGATTTTCGGCGGCATCGAAAGTTGCGCCCATGAGCAGGTCACGGTGAAAACCAGCTTGTCTGTGAAGCTGATGCAGGTGGTTCATCCAGTGTGAGCCGGTACCCCGGTAACCGAACCGCGGCGGGGAATTCAAAAAGTCCCGCAGACTTCTGCGCTGTTGAAGAATCCGGTTAAGGGCGCGGTCATTGAAGGCTTGCAGTTCCGGTGATTGCGGCGGCAGTGAAGCAATGGCCAGGATTTCATCCTGAATGGCCGTTCGTATCTTCGCCATTACTTCCGGTGCGGCGGACTGTGTGGCGATATTACGGAAACTGATATACACCGGATTGCCTTTCTCATCTGACCGCCATCCGCTCACCGAAGTAGCCCCTATATCCATTTTACGAGTCTCTGATGCTATGAACCTGGAATATAAATTTGAGGTTTCACCGCCGGCAAGATTAGCGATAAAAATATCCAGCAAAAGTGCCTCTTCGGCAGTGAGATTCAGTTCGGCAGGCCAGACAAATACCAGTTCTCCCGGTTCATCCGGATTGTCAGCGGGAAAATGAACCTGCCGGAGCGTCCCTTCAGGGGCAGGTGCATAAGCCGGCAGAGTTTCCGGTTTGTCATCAGGATCGTTTTCCGAAACTGCATCGGGCTCCAGGGTTTTTAAGATGCCGGACATTCGCATGAGGATTTCCTCAAGGCCGATATCCGCCGGCAGGGTGACCACAGCTCCCATGTTGTTCAGGTGATAATTAGAAGCATGAAATTTGCGGATATCCTCCGGCTGCATTGTGCGAATTGCCGCCGGACTGCCTCCCGCTGAAAAGCCGGAAGGATGCGACGGGCCAAAGAGCATGCGTCCCAATTCGTAATACTGATTACCCCATGGCTTTTCGAAACTGCTCACCATTTCGTTGTAAACCGTGCCTTTTTCCTCCAGTTTCAGACTCCCGTCCACCGGATCTTCCGACACGCCCACGTTCATGACTTCGCGACGGATTTCTTCATCGGTGAAATCGGGATGCAGCAGGGCATCCAGTTTGGCCTGGAAAAGTTCAAAAAACACGTCGGAAGTCGCGGAAGTATTAAAATGATAACAAGTCCGCAGCTGCTGGGTGAAAGCCGAACTGCTGCCCAGCCGCATTTCTTCCAGAGAACCTACATAACGCCCTTTGTTCCCCTTGCCCAGAACCAAATGTTCCAGGGTGTGCGGCTCGCCCTGATCCGAAACAGGATGGGAGTTGACCCAGAAAAAAGCCTGAGGTATGGATTGGATACGCATAAAATCCAGTACAAATCCGCTGGAAATATGACGTAATCGGGCGCCCTGAACCCGGCCCCCAACGCCTTCATAAACGGCCTCTGCAGTAAAGTCACCGACCCTGGTATTTTCTGTCAGCTGGTCCAGGGTTAGAGCCCCGGACAGCAATCCTGCTAAAATAAAACAGAACAGGAGTAATTCTACTCGTTTGATCATTTTCCACCTCTGTAATTATTCAAAATATTATTTGTAAACCCCGATATTCGTCAGCGGTCTCCGTAAGACCGTCGGTCTTTATTGACTTCAACCCCATTCCGGACAGATCAGGTTTTTGTAATCGCAATATTTGCAGTTAAAGCCGACTTTGGGTTCAAATTCACCCCTGCGAATGGCCGCGGCGGTTTCCACGATCTGACCTTCGAACCGGTCCAGTTCCTCGGTAGTGTAATGAACCGTCACGGCCGGTTCTGTGTGCCGCAGATACAGCAATGTGAGTTCATCCGGTACCCGGCCTAATTGCACTTGCGGGTCATCTGACTTTGCCCTGGTAATGAATAAAGCATAGATGGCCAGCTGAATATCCTTGCTTAGCTCCCTTTCCGTCTTTTTTGTTTTTGATGTTTTATAATCGATGACACGGATCACATTTTCACCGGTGACATCAATGCGGTCACATTTACCGGTGATACTGCAATTTTCCAGGGGAAATTCAAAAGCTTTCTCCACCGCCCACGGTTGCGCCGGATGTCGACTTAGAAAATTATGGTAGTTCCGCATCATCTCCCGGGCATCCTTTTTAAACTGATCCTCTTCTTGGGCATACACAAAACCACCGGAGGTCCACTGTTCATCCAGTAATTTCAGCAGATCCGCCAGGTCCGTATAATGCTCCCGATGAAATATCTCCAACACTTTATGCACTACGGTCCCCACATTGAAATAGGGTTTTTCGGGAATTTCGGGAATTTGGTCCACATCCCTGAATTTATATTTCAGCGGACAGGTTTGATAGCGCTGGATGCGCGTGGCGGAAAGTTTCAAATCCGGCAAATCGGACGGCTTACGGGCCGGTTCCTGCTTGAGCTTCGCCAGAATTTGAGCCTTAAAGGGATTATCCCCCCAATCGGGATCAACACCGTTTTCAATCTGCCTTAGAGCCTCCAAAGCCCGCACTATTTGCAGGGCTGCTTCATGGTGTCCGGCGGAGGTTTCATCAAGCAGCAGATTCTGATATTCAATGAACACTTCACGCAGGCTGTTCCGTGTAGCGGATTCTGTCATTTCAAGTTCCTTTCGATGGATCAAAGAGTTCTCAAGATTTTTAATAAATTCGGATTGTCTTTTCAGCGGCCCCATGAGATGCAACCGCGCTCCGGCCCTGGTAATTGCCACATAAAATAACCGGCGTTCTTCCGCCCGGTGGAAATCCCGGTCTCCGCCCTCGAGCCCCGGCAATTTCCGCCAGGAAACAGGCAGATTGGAGAGCATTGTACCGCGTCTGTAATTCTGAGGAAAATTGGAACTGGTCAGCTCCGGAATGAAGACATGTTCAAACTCCAGGCCTTTTGAATTATGTATTGTCATCAATTGGATCTCATCGCTGATGCTCCGGCGGGCAGGCTGCGCAACCGGCGTGTTGTTCACATCCCAGAGAACATTGAAATAGCGTACAAACAGCTGAAAATCCCGGTCTCCGTAATGCTCACAGAACTGCCGGATAAGCAGCTGCAGCTGATTGAGGTTGCTCACCTGCTGCATGTGATCTCCGGTTTCGATCCCCAGCGGATTGCGGTACAGCTTGCTGAAGATCAGGATTTTCCACAAAATGAGGCGAATGGTCTGCCCCGTTATTCCGGCCTGCAGTTCTCTTAGTCCCTTGCAGAAATTATCGACCCTTTCCCCCAAAGCAGACGCCAGTTCAACGGATGCTTCCAACAGGGTTTGTCTCTCCTGCTGCGGTCGCCACAACCGCAAATATTTTTCGGCTGCTGCAGTACCGAAATTATTTCGGATGAGCCGGAAAAAGGCCTGATCCTGCAGAGGAGTTCCCGCCAGGACCTGGAGATAGGCAGCCACATGCTTGATTTCCGTCCGTTCAAACAATTTGCCGTAGCGATAACCGGTTCGCAGACGCAGACGTGACAGGTTGCCCGCCAGTTCGATACATTTTGAATGGGTTCGCTGGAGAATTGCAATCTCTGCCCCGCGGACACCGGCAGCCTTTAGAAGCCCGAGCTCCTGCACAAGATAGGCCAGTTGCTGCCGGCGTTCTCCCAATGCCAAAATTGGCCTGGGTCCCCGTTTCCCCAATCCGGTAGTCAATTGCCTCTTTTCCATCCGTCCGGGGTTTTCGGCGATGGCGGCATTTGCCAGATCGAGAATCTCCTGAGTTGAACGGTAATTTTCATAGAGCGACACTTCGGCGTACCCCGGGTCACGGAGATAGCGTTCTTTGAACTGGCGAACATTTTCCAGGTTGGCGCCCCGGAAAGAATAAATGCACTGATCGTCATCACCCACCACCGTGATGCTTCGGCGGGGCTCGGCCAACTTGAAAACAATTTGACTCAGAGCATAATTATTATCCTGGAATTCGTCCACAAAAAGATGCCTGTGACGGTTGCGGAGCTCCCCGAGAACCTCTTCGTCCCGGTTGATGAGCTGCCAGAGATTGACCACCATATCTCCGAAATCGACATGCCCTGAGGCCATCTTCCAACTTTGATAGCGGGGAAAAATATCCACTGCATCGGCCAGTTTCAGCAGAACTTCCCTCTCACGTTCATCTTCTGTGTCAGTGAGCCCGGTGAGGCTTTTCTGCTTTAGGCTGTCCAGCTCTGCAGCGGAAAGCAGTTCATCCCGAAAACGGTCAAAAAGTAATTTAAGGGATTGAATGGCGAGAATGGGGTCACGACGGTATTCGGAGCTGCGGAGTGTGTCCAGTTCATCAAACTTTTCCCTAAGTAAAAAATAGATATCGGCATCTTCCATCACCGTGAGAGGACCTTCATAACCCAAACGGTCAAAATAGCGTTCGCTGACAGTTTTGGCAAATGCATGAAAGTTACAGGCCTGGATATCCATTCCTGCCGGACCGACAACCCGGGTCAGCTCGGATTTGAGGTTTTCAGCTGCCTTGACAGTGAAGGTCAGGGCAAGAATATTTTCGGGATTGACCCCGAGTTCGGTTATAAAGCGGGCAATGCGGCCGATGATGGCCGTGGTTTTTCCCGTTCCCGCACCTGCCAGAATGAGCAGGGGACCCGGTGGATGATGAATAGCTTCGGACTGGTTTTTATTAAAAATCACAGGCTAAAGTTAGGACGCTATCCCTATTCGGCGTACAGGAAGATTCACGGCCTGCCCGGCTAAGGCGGCAGCGCCCCCCTTAGTCTGATTCGGGATTTGTCGGAGAAACAGGGTTTACAGTTTTTTTACCTGCTCAAACCGGCAACCCGACTGCGGCCTGTTCATATTCGGCCTTTCAAGGGTTAGCGTCCTTTGTTATGCAGTGACATTGTCACCGCCAAACCCAGCGCTCCGGCACCGGTGACCTCCGGTCTATCATCCTGCTAATCATGAATGTCCGGGTCTCGATGTCCCTCGCCGTTTTGGTAATGGCGTGGCATAATCTTCTCACTTACGCGGAAATATCTCCCAATTGAGATTCAAAATTAATGCACTTAAATTAGCCGGAGGATAGCAATTAATCCCGTTCATATTTTACGGGCCACAGCTATATCTATTTATGTTATCATAAGATATGATGAGATCTGCGAACCGGTCAAATTGTTTTCTCATAATTGACCTGACTTTGAAATCTCTGAATATCAATTCCGGTCCAGTCTTTGATATTGTACGGGCCTGATGGTGACTGTAACCGGATTGAAGCAGAAGCAAAAGGCGCTATGCAAACTGCACGAATGCTCAGCAGTTCTTTGCCGGGACTCATACGTTCCAAAATTATATAGCCTTACTAATAATAATATTTACGGGTTCAAGACGGATAAGCCGGAAAACTAAGCCAGCTCCATTATTTCTATTGATGGACTTGCTGAAATATGCAAATAATAATATTGAGGTTTTGATGTACGCGACAAAAAATTTTATAAGGCGCCGGACAAAATGCGGCACCAATAACATCCTTAGATTTTTGCTCATTACAGGCATCTTCCTGTTATCAATCAATTGGATGAGGGGAGGCATCTCCGGCAAGATCTACTTCAACTGGTCCTATGATACCACGGAGGACGCTGATGGATATAATGAGTTCAGCATCAACAGACTGTATTTTACTTTCGAAAAGAAACTTAACGACAATATAAAAATCAAACTGACCGGCGATATTATAAAACCTTCAGATGAAAATGCCTGGTTTTCTTATCAGAAATACGCCTACCTGCAATGGAACACGGGATTCGGGAATTTGCTGTTTGGCATGCAGGGCATGAATGTATTTAACGTAGCAGAGAAAACCTGGGGTTATCGCTTCATTGAAAAATCGTCAATGGACAAACATAAATTTGCCAGTTCAGCCGGGATGGGAATAGGATATAAACGAACACTGTGGAAAAATGTATTTCTGCATCTAACGCTCACAAACGGTACCGGCTATAAAAAAGCTGAAGATGACAAATATAAAAAGCTTGCCGTGATGCTGGTCAAGGGAGAAAAGACCCTGAGCAAAAACCCGGGATACAATGCTGGTTTGGTGTGGACAACGGAACCGTATGCATTCAATGCTTCCGACAGCGCTAATACGGTTGTGAGATATAAAAACGTTCTGGCACTGTTTGCCGGTTTCGCAAAAGATGACTTTAGACTGGGTGGGGATTTCTCTCAATTTTCCGACGGCGGATCTGAAGTAACGGAACAAATTATTGCCGTCTATGGGAATTACTTTATGACAAAACTTGCCAGTCTCTATTTTCTCTATGATAATTATGACCCGTATGTGGGTCTGCAGAGTGACGGAGTAACTTCAATCATTATCGGTGTGAATCTGGTTCCTGCCAGGGGTCTGAATATCGCTCCGAATATAAGGTATCGGATTCCCGAGTCCGGGAAATCCGAACTCTCCGAAATAATACTGAACTTTGAATTCAGATTCTGAATTGTAACTTGAAATTTGTGCACTCTCCAAAGTTTAACGTCAATTGAAAAGTTTATGACACAAAAAGGAAATCAGGATGAAATTTACGGTAAAGAATAAAATAATCGGTGGTTTTTGTCTGGTGCTGGCCATGGCTGTCATAGTCGGTATCGTTGGTCTGACCAGTTCCGGCAGAGTCATTAAAGATACCAATAAAGTGCTCAACCACTATTTGAAGTTCAAGGATATCAGCAGACAGATATCCATTGCCATGCTTCAGGCCCGGCGCAGTGAAAAAGACTACTTCCTGCGTTTTGATGACAAATACATTGGAAAAGTCGGGCAGGCTGTCGAGACAGTAAACCGTCTTTCGGCTACCGTCGATAGCCTGGAATACCTGCCTCAGGCTGCTTATGACCAGTCACGGAAGATCGTCAGTCTCATCGGGGACTATCAAAGTATATTTATAAAAGTAACGGGTGACTATCAGCAAAAAGGTGCACGCGACAAAGGTATCGTCGGACAGTTCCGTGAGAAAGTGCACGAGATCGAAGGCAAAGTCAAGGAGGCTGAAGCACTCAGGCTGGAAGTTGACATGCTGACGCTGCGGCGTCACGAAAAAGATTATATGCTAAGAGGTGACCGCAAATATGTTGATAAGCTAACCACAGGAGTGGCACAATTTAAATCGGATGTAACCGGATCAAAATTAAGTACCGCGGAAAAAGAACTCCTGAACACTCTGGCTGATGATTACGAGCAGCTCTTTTTGCAAGTCGTCAATATCAATGATATGATCAGCAGCCGTATCGAGAAGTTCAGGACTGTGGTCCACACAGTGGAGCCGCTGATCGAAAAAAATGTTAAGCTGGGAACCTCCTTAGCACAAGAGCAAATGGACAAGCTTCATACAACGATTAAACGAAGCAATGTTCTCATGATAGGAGTTATACTCCTGGCAATTGCGGTAAGTCTCACTCTGGCCTTTTTTATCACAAGGTCCATAATTCAACCGCTCAACCGTGTAGTGAAAATGGTGAAGGATATTTCCCGGGGAGAGGGTGACCTGACAGTACGTTTGGATGTAAATTCAGAGGATGAGTTAGGCGAACTGGCCAAATGGCTCAACTCTTTTTTGGATAAACTCAGGAGCATTATTAAACAAGTGGTTGACAGTGCAGCCCAGTTAAATGTTGCTTCCACGCAAATATCTTCCACTGCTGAAGAATTAGCAGCGGGTTCCCAGGAGCAGCAGTCCCAGCTGTCAGAAGTAGCCACATCCATGGAGCAAATGAGTGTCATGATATTGGAATCCAGTAAGAACGCCGCCGCAACCCAGGAAAATGCCAATCAGGCAAATACCGCTGCCAGTGACGGCCGGGTGAAGGTTTCCGATACAGTTGCCGGCATCGAGAGGATCGCAACAATTGTTAATTCGGCCTCCCAACAAATTAGTGCCCTCGAAAAGCAGTCAAAGGACATCGGTAATGTAATCCAGGTGATTGATGACATTGCTGACCAGACTAATCTGTTGGCTCTGAACGCCAATATCGAGGCTGCCCGAGCCGGTGATGCCGGAAGGGGTTTTGCCGTGGTTGCCGACGAAGTACGCAAACTTGCCGAGAGGACTGTCAGCGCCACCGCCGAAATTGGCGGAAAAATCAAAAGAATTCAGAAGGATGTTGCGGATTCGGTAGCGGCGATGTCTAAAATTATTGACCAATCCAGGGATGGCCAGCAATTAGCCTCCGAGTCCGGCAGCGCCTTAGAAAATATCTCGGAATCCATTTTCGCCGTAAATCAGGCTGTCACACAGATTGCAAGTGCAACCGAGCAACAAAGTACAGGCGTCGAACAGATCTCCCGAAATATTGAGAATGTTTCCTCCGTGGCGAGACAAGCCGCCACCGGGGCAGAACAACTGGCTGCATCGGCCGAAGAACTGAGTGGTCAGGTTGAAAGCCTGGACAGATTGATGGGGCAGTTCAAAGTATAAAGTGGGAATAGCGATCGGGTTTACAACAGTCCCGGCCTCTCATAACCCGGATCCGGACATACATCCGGACTCAATAAACAAGGCCGGATGCAGTAAGATAATTCGGGATAAGATCATTGATGTCGGGGAACAGCTCCGCTCGCTTCACCTGCCCAAAAGGGAAGTATGACCGAATCGGGGCTCTCTCCGCTTTACCTTTCCTCTTCCTAAGGTTTCTGTTTCAATTTTACACTACCCGCCGGATCATTTTAAAGTGAGCCATCAAGTATGATTGTCACTATCAGGACAATATCCATAACATTTACATCTCCATCGGAATCTAAATCCGCCGCCCATAACTGATAATCCGTAGCGTCTGCACCAAAAATAATATCGATTGTCATAACAATATCAATCACATTTACGGAGCCATTCCCATCCAGATCTCCCGGTATTCCCGCTGCAACAAACAAAGAGCCGCAGTCCGGAGCTTGAGCCGGAAGCTGAATACCACCGTAGGTCGAGATGACTAAATTTTCCAAGCACATATCTGCTGCTCCGACAGTATTTGCCAGCAGTTCGATGTCGATGATGGGACCATTCCCGGGTGCAATTTCAACCTGTTCTAAGGTAAACCCCAATATCAGGTTTTCATTGAAGGTGATTGACCATCCTTCTGTTCTTACAGTTGCAGAGGTTGAGAGTATCTCGGCCACTTGCGGATCGATAATCAATTCAATCTGGAAGCCCAGAACGGGCTGTCCGTTTTCAAGAGAGATCTCCACTACATCGGTCTGATATGCCAACATTTCAAGGTCATCAATCCAAAGTGTGACCGCTTCCGCTGCAACCAAATCCTGGGCAAATCGCGGATTTAATCCATATTCATAAAAATTGTAATCCAGTAAACCGGTTATTGCAGAAAAATAATCATCCACCTCAGTCTGTTGATGGAAGAATTTATCATCTACCTGGCAAGCACCGCTGTTGTCATCCACATACCATTGGTTATTTCCATCCGGTCCTGTAACTACCGTTACATTGTGAACCGTTACCAGACAGCTCTCATACTGCTCTGCCTCAGCGGGAGATACCAGATCACCAGTGTTAACGATAACAGGATCAGGGATCGGATTATCCGAATTGATGATCACGATCTCGGGGTGATACATCTCTGTAAATCCATAATATTCAGTTATTTCACCAGTAGCGGTAATCTCATCACCAGGCTGTGGCGTAACATCCGAAGCATAGAGATACAGACTGTTCCAGATGCCAACTTCAGGCGAAGTTATGAAAAAGTTATTGTCGTTACCGGCATAACCGATCGCAGTGACTATACCCGTTGTCATGACGGTTTCACCAACATATAAAGAAGGATAGTAATTATCCGGTCCCGACTCCTCTGTGTACTGAATTTCATAAATGCTCAGCATCCCGGATCCTGCCTGATCATAATAGAAAGCACCCATATCTGCCGGTGTCTCATCGGGATCATTCTGCAAAGGATCGGGATCTCCGGTGTCAATACAAGGTGAATTTACTGCCAGATAGTAGTCACTGAAAATACGACCGGCAAACAGAGGATCAGAGTTCAGCATCCCCTCTCCCCAGGTTGCAGTACCATTTTCCACAACCTGTGCTTCCTGGCCACCCATAATATCGGAATATGATAAGTCCAGAATATTGGGAGCATTGTTGAGATCAAAAAAGATCTCTTCCGGGATATCCTACCAGAGGATGGTGTTTGACAGGGTTGCGGATGAATTTGCCATGAAAAGTGAGCCGCCATTAGCAGCGGTATTGCCACTCATAGTTGATTTGTTGATTGATACATCTCCGCAATTCTTAAGCAGCATACCACCACCCGTAAAGTTTGCAGTATTACCATATAAGAGTATGTTATTGAGATTCCCCGTGGACTGATAACAGTTTATTCCTCCCGCATTATTGGCATGATTGTTATAGATATTCAGATGTGAGAGCGTGGGATTCGATCCTCCGCTGATTGAGAGACCCCCGCCATAATTATCGGCAGTGTTATCGTAAATATTGCAGTAAGAGATTTCCGGATCGCTGCCATAAATAAGAATTCCCCCTCCGACTGTGCCATCGATTGATGCCAGCCCGTTGACAATAGAAAAACCAATCAGCAAGGCTGAATCCTCACCATTGTTTATTGTGACGGTCCTGCCTGCATTATCTCCATCAATTACTGTCAGATCGATGGAAGCCGGATCTTCTGTCAGAATATATTCGGAGGAAAGAACAATATTTTTACCATTGAAATTGATGTTTTCCAAATATGTGCCCGGCGCTACTATTATCGTCATCCCGTCAACCGATGCATCAATTGCTGCCTGAATTGTTGTGTAATCTTCGGGCACGAAGATATATTCACCGGCAGGGCAATCCACATCTTCCAGATCCGTATTACCGTCGCAGTCATTATCCAGACCGTCATCACAGATCTCATTTTCAGCATTCCCTGATCCGTCCGGTGCATTGCAGGTCGTAGCATCAGGACCATCACAAATATAAACCCCCGTCTCAAAACAAACACCCGATTGATTGTTATCGCAGGCCTCACCGATGTTGAAGCCATTATCCTCTTCGCCGTCACAGTCATTATCCAAACCATCGCAAATCTCCGACACCGGTTCTATATTACCGTTGCACGTACTCCAGAAATAGCCATCTATGCAAGTCTGTTCACCAAACTGACACTCGCCGGTTTCGGAATATCCGCAGACCTGCGTGCTTCCCGGAATACAAATACATTCATCGTCACTCAGATCAGTATTACCGTCGCAGTCATTATCGAGACCGTCATCACAGATCTCTGTCTCCGGATAGATGCAGCTGCCGTCATTTTCATTGGCTTCAGGCTCATAGTTGCAGGCAAGCGGGTCCGTACAGCCGGGTATGGGTTCTGTGAGATGATTGACATAGGCAGCACCGCTGTTGCTGATATCACTGTCATACCCAGGTTCACCCGCCAATACATAAGTCCCGGATATTGCAACGGATTTACCAAAAACATCCAGATAGGGATCATCACTGCCTGAAATAATAAATTCAATCTCCTGCCAGTTCTCCCCGTCGTATTCATAAACGTATGCACAACCCGTTGAAGTCAGCATTCCGTCACCTCCGAGATCACCGACGACGGCAATATTCCCATCGATAGCCACTGAATTCCCGAATAAATCACTGCCATGGCTGGGGAGTAATTTTTGTACTTCGACCCAACTGGTGTCAATATATTCAAAAATGTAGGCCGCACCCAGGTTGGTGCCATGCTCCGGAGAACCTACAATGGCAGTGGAACCGGATATGTCAACCGATGTACCGAATTCATCAAAAGCGGCTCCGTCAGAGGGGATTAGTTTTGCAGTTTCCACCCATTCTTCGCCGATGTATTCAAAAATGTAAGCCGAACCGGAATTATCTCCTAATGGACCGTCGTGCCAGCAGCCTACTATACAAGAGCCCACTTCCGAGATGGCGACTGCATTGCCGAAATTTCTCCCGTTGTAGCCATCACTTGCTGAAATTTTCTGTGAAGTACCATCTGATATTTGATAAATATAGGCAGCTCCGGATGCACCGCCATCCTCATTATTTTTCCAGGAACCGATAATTACAGTTGTTCCAGATATATCCACTGAGTTGCCGAAGTAGGAATAATTGACCCCATCCCCTGCAACGACTTTCTGTGTCTGAGACCAGCCTGATCCGTTATAATCAAAAAGATAGACGGCTCCGGTATCCCAGTTCTCTCTGGGGGCTCCAGCCACAGCAGTATTCCCGGAAATTGAAACTGATGTTCCGAAATTACCGCCAAATTCACCATCTTCTCCTGTGATCTTTTGGATTTGTGACCAGGATTCACCGTCATATTCGTAAGTATAGGCTGCACCCGTCCCGGAATCAACACCCCAGGCCCCGATAATGACCTTACTGCCTGATATGGATACAGCATCCCCAAACCTGGAAAAGGCATAAGGATCCGAAGGAGTCAGTTGATATTGCATAGTTTGGGAAAAAATAAATCCCATGGGAGTAGAGAAAATGATGAAAAATCTTAGAAGAATTTTATTGGTCATGATGATCCTTGATACGGGTTATATAAACAGAATTTTTACCTGTTGGGTAGTATCTTGGGTCCCCAAAAAACATTTGGACACAAAGTCTCTTATCTAATGAGGACTCTTAAGGTCTGATCGCTGTCAGTAATTTACTGATTATAAGCTGACTTGCTTAACATAATTCTTAATATTTGAAATTTAATGATTTTATGTCTGCAAGTGCACGGGATGTGCAAGGTTTTTATGGATACTGCCGTGCAGAATAAACTGCTTAAATGGTTCTATAACCGGATTGATTTGCTCCTCTCGTTAGTATCCATTTTGCTGTTCTCTTTTCAGGACTGCTTTCAGGCTATTGCAGGAGCAGCCTGTCAATTTTGCCATCTATAAATGGATGGTTCTGTGAAAGACTTTCCAGCAAGGCCGTTGCTTCTTGTTCCAGGCCGGAATAATATCCGGATGAAAGACATCCAAGGGCAGATTCGAGAGCTCCTAAATCTCTTACTCCGGACTTCCCCCCAAACTCTTTGATGAGGACTTCGTGCAGAGCCAGGATATCCTAAACTGACAGCCTGGTACTCATCGGGCCAACGGCTGCCCAAGTCGATAGTTTTTACGGATACTTGTCTTTAAATGTTTTAACACATCAGGCTGAATATCTGTTGTGGCTTCATTTTCATGGTCTTCATTCGGTAAAGAGATCGGGAAAGGAAGCCCTCTGTACTCTTCGATAAGACTGTAAAAAATGTTAATGGCTTCAGAATGGTTTAGTCCCAGTCTTCCCAAAATACTTGTGACTTTCTCTTTCTTTTTGGGATCCATTACAGCTCTGACCGTTGTTGATTTGCTCATAATTTACCTCCGATCCTATATGTAAAATATAGCCATAATGAGGCTATGATACAATCTACTTTGTGCTGTACTGACAACCCCTGTGTATATTTGCGTTGATTGGGACCGGGATATTGTGAAATACATTCCCGTTAAAAGTTGACCCACCCAGGTTATTCATTTTTTTCTTAACTGGTGATGGGACATAAAGGACTCTATGTTCTAAGTATGAACCCGGCATTGGCATATTGTAAGATTGTGATTATTGTTTTGGATATTACTATTTTTATCAATTTCAGGTTAATCAAATCAAAAACGACGTTCATTATAAAACAAAAGACCCGGTTTTCACCGAGTCTTGCGTGGGCCCTCAGGGACTTGAACCCCGGACCAACGGATTATGAGTCCGCTGCTCTAACCAACTGAGCTAAGGGCCCGAATTTTAATCGACCCGATATTAGGGTCGTAAAACCTGTTTCGGGTCGTCAATTCGCGGGCGCAAATTTACAGGCATTTTAAAATTTTTACCAAGCCGGGAGTTTGTATTTGCATTATTTTTATTCTGCAAGCTGTAGCTACGCTGCGGGCATTATTTTCCTTTTGTCCGAACGCCTGCAAATTCTTACATTTGCCTCAATATTTTCACACAAATATATTTGTTGAAAACAGTTTATTAATCTGAATCATCCTGAAATAAAACCTGAAGGAAATCAACATGGCTGAAAAAAGAGAACATTGGGGCAGCAGGTTAGGCTTTATTATCGCTGCTGCAGGCTCGGCTGTCGGCTTGGGCAATATCTGGAAATTCCCCTACATCACAGGTGAAAACGGAGGTGGACTCTTCGTACTGATCTATCTGGTCTGCATTGCAATTGTGGGCATTCCCATCATGATGGCGGAAATCGTCATCGGCCGGTCATCCCAAAAATCCCCAGTCGGTGCTTTTGCAACGCTGGCCGGTGAGTCCAGTAACTGGAAGGTCGTGGGCTGGATGGGCGTGTTTGTGGGCTTCATCATTTTGTCCTATTACAGTGTCGTTGCCGGATGGGCACTAAATTATACCTTCATGTCCCTGACTAACTTTTTTGCAGGTAAAACACCGGAAGAGATCGGGGCCGTTTTTGGTCTGCTGTATTCCTCAAGCGGTATGAATCTCTTCTGGCATGGTGTTTTCATGGCTATTACCGTCGGGGTCGTCATCGGCGGCGTTAAAGGCGGCATCGAAAGGTGGAACAAGTTCCTCATGCCGGCACTGATACTGATTTTCATCCTGCTGGCTGCCGGCTCCGTTTTCCTCGGCGGTTGGAAAGACGCCGTTAATTTTGTCTTCTATCCCCATTTTGATAAACTGAAAGCCTCCGGTGTGCTGGAGGCCTTAGGACATGCTTTCTTCACTCTGAGCCTCGGCATGGGGGCCATGCTCACCTACGGGAGTTATCTCGAGAAAAATACAGATATACCCAAATCCTCCATCATCATCAGCGTGCTGGATACTTTCGTGGCCCTGTTAGCCTGCATGGTCATGTTCCCCATCATTTTCACCTACGGTTTTTCACCCCAGGCAGGACCGGGGCTGGCCTTCAAAACGCTGCCCGTCATTTTCGGTAAGATCGGTGCCGCCGGGATGCTGCTGTCTTTCGTCTTCTTCCTTTTACTGGTTTTTGCAGCCCTCTCTTCCGCCGTTTCCCTGCTGGAAGTAGTGACCTCCTATTTCATAGATGAGAAGCAATGGACACGACACAAGGCTACACTCATCACCGGCGGGATCATCTTTCTGTTCGGGATTCCCAGTGCGCTGTCCGGCTCGGGGGCTCTGTTTCCGCAATGGGAAACCATGTACGGGAAAAACTTCTTCGATACTTTCGACTATCTCGCCAGTAACTGGATGCTGCCCCTGGGAGGGATGTTCATTTCACTTTTTGTCGGCTGGAAAATGGACCCCGATCTGCGGCGATCAGAATATATGGCCGGCGGCAGCTGGACGGCCGAATGGCTCTACCGGTTGTGGGTTGTATTCCTGCGCTATGTCGCTCCCATCGCCGTATTCATCGTCATACTGCAGCGGGTGGGACTCATCGATATCGATAAAATAGTCGCCATACTGTTTTAACCGGATTAACCACACAATACGCTAACCGCATTATAACTGGAGTAATATGAAAAAATCAACTGCCGGAGTCATTGCTTTTTCCATCATTTTTCTGATCCTCGTTATTTTCGGAGGTTCTTTCTTCGACGCTGTCTGGACTTTCCCGGGGAATTTTAATTTTTTCAAAACTTTCCCGACAGAAAAACTCCCTCTGGGATCAATTCCCATCATGATCCTGGCACTCGTGGGGACCGGTATTTTTATTACCATAAAACTGGGCTTTCCCCAGATACGTTACTTCCTGCACGGAATAAAAGTCACCATGGGTAAATATGATGACCCCGATGACGAGGGTGATCTGAACCATTTCAGGGCTCTGACGACGGCGCTCTCCGCAACTGTGGGTATCGGTAATATTGCCGGCGTTGCCACGGCCGTTTATTACGGCGGTCCGGGTGCTCTTTTCTGGATGTGGGTCACTGCTTTTTTCGGTACGACCCTGAAATATGCCGAATGTACTCTGGCACTGAAATACCGTGAGATCGACCAGGACGGTCATACCGCCGGCGGCCCCATGTACACCATAGAACACGGGATCGGCCTGCGCTGGCGCTGGCTTGCAGTCACCTTTGCCGCCCTGGCCATTATCTGCTCGTTCGCAACCGGAAATGCAATTCAGTCTTTTACGGTCTCGGACCAAATTTATTCCGAAGTTGCCCAACTGGTAGGTACGCAGCATTTCCTCACCTTGAAACATGTGATCTGGGCCGGGTTCGATGTCTCGGTGATGCAGGTAATCAACGGACTGGCTATGGCGGGGATCGTTGCCCTCGTCATCATCGGCGGGATCCGTCGAATCGGTCACGTCACCGGATATCTGGCGCCCATTATGGCAATTCTCTATGTTTCCGCCTCTCTGCTCATTGTAGTCTCTCACCTGCCTCAAATCGGCCATAGTTTTTCACTGATCTTTTCGATGGCTTTCAACCCGCCGGCCAAAATTGCAGGGGCGACCGGTGGTGTTTTCATCGTAATGCTAAACACGATGATGTGGGGAATTAAGCGCGGGCTCTATTCTAACGAAGCCGGTCAGGGCAGTGCGGCCATTGCCCATTCAACCGCCAAAACAAAATATCCCATCCGCGAAGGAGCCGTGGCCATGCTGGGGCCCTACATCGATACGATCATCATCTGTACCCTTACGGGTCTGGTCATCCTCGCAACCGGAGCCTGGCATCACACCCTGTTTTACGTCGAGCGGATTGACCCTGCCTTCACCGGAGATTTACTCAACAGCAGCCTGCTGACCTCTTTCGCCTTTAAAGAAGGTCTCAGCTGGCTGTTCGGCTACGGTGACAAAATCGTCACCATAACGGTCCTGCTGTTCGCCATATCTACTGCCATCAGCTGGTCGTACTACGGTGACCGCTCAGCGAATTATCTCTTCGGTGCCAAGGCCATTCTTCCATACAAATGGATTTTCGTGCTGTTCGTTTTTATCGGCGGAATTGCTCAGCTGGAAGCCGTTTGGGCCTTTGGAGATGCAGCCCTGGGATTTATGACCTTCCCGAATCTGCTTTCGATCATACTGTTATCAACCGTATTGAAAAAAATGACCAAAGAATATTTTTCCCGGGAGCAGATCCCCACAAAATAATGGCGCTCCATGACGATTTCAGCAGGTTCAGCATTGAGCTTGCCAGGCAGGCCGGTGAGCTGCTGTTGGAATATCGGGGCAAACTCCGTTCGGTGCGGTACAAGAGTTCCCGTATCGATCTGGTCACGGAGGCGGATATTGAGTGTCAGGCTTTTATCGTAAAACAGATCCGTAAGGAATTCCCCGATCACAGTATCCTGGCGGAGGAAAACCCGACCGGGGAGGAAGATTCCGGGCATCGCTGGGTCATTGATCCTCTGGATGGCACTACTAATTTTGTCCACGGACTACCGGTCTTCGCCGTCTCAATAGGATTGCAGATCGACGGTGAAACCTGCTGTGGTGTGGTCAATAATCCGGCAGCAGGAAATTGTTATCACGCCATTGCCGGACAGGGCGCTTTCCGTAACGGTCAGCCCATCGGGGTGAGCAAACAGAAACTACTCATACAGAGCCTTCTCGTGACGGGTTTTCCCTATGTTCATGATGAGAAATTCCACCTGAGCTTTGAACTGTTCCATGACTTTCATAACCGGGTTCAGGGGTTGCGAAGATTCGGAGCGGCAGCCCTCGACTTTTGTTATGTAGCCTCTGGGCAAATGGACGGCTTCTATGAATTCAATCTGAAACCGTGGGATGTGTGTGCCGGGGCCCTCATTTGTCGTGAGGCAGGAGGCAAGGTAACCGGCTGGACCGGTGGGAAAATGCCGTTTCAGGGAACCACTGTGGTGGCCTCCAACGGCTCAATTCATCGGGAAATGCTGGAAATTCTGGGACAGGAAAAATACAGTCTGTTCTTCAGCTGAACTATAGCGACCAATAATGGAGCTTGTGAATTCTGTTGCGGTAAATCCCTTTGATGTCCACAAACAAGGCCTTCTCCGTGGTGATTCGTTCAAAATAGGCTTCGTCCAGATCGAGATACTCTTTGTGTGAAACCGCAACTACTACCGTATCATAGTGATTGCCGATCTCACGCTTTAGTGTTATTCCGTATTCCCGTTTGACTTCTTCGGGCGAAGCCACGGGGTCAACCACATCCACTTCGAGACCGTAGGTCTCGAGTTCCCTGATCACATCCACAACTTTCGAATTGCGCACATCACTCACATTTTCTTTAAAGGTAATGCCCATTACCAGAGCCTTCAGGCCCAGAATCGTCTTGCCTGATCCCGTGAGGAGCTTGACCATCTGTTTGGCTGCATAAAGCCCCATGGAGTCATTGATATACCGTCCAGCTCCGATGATCTGGGTGTGGTATTTATATTCTCTGGCTTTATAATCCAGATAGTAGGGATCGACTCCAATGCAGTGCCCGCCTACAAAACCGGGATAAAATTTCAGAAAGTTCCACTTGGTTCCGGCAGCTTCCAGCACATCGAAAGTATTTATCCCCATTCTTCCAAAAATGATGGAGAGCTCATTCATCAGAGCAATATTGACATCCCGCTGAGTATTTTCAATGACTTTAGCGGCTTCGGCAACTTTTATGCTGGAAGCTTTGTGAACACCGGCCTGCACCACCAGACTGTACACCTTACTGATATTTTCCAGCGCTTCCGCATCACACCCCGACACGATCTTGACCACGTTGGAAAGCGAATGCCGGGCATCCCCGGGATTGATCCGCTCAGGTGAATATCCGACTTTAAAATCCTGCTGAAAGGTCAGTCCCGACTTTTTTTCCAGTACCGGGATACATTCCTCCTCGGTGGCACCGGGATACACCGTCGATTCAAACACCACATGATCACCCTTTTTGAGGATTTCCCCCACCGTTGCCGTTGCACTGAGCAAGGGTGTGAGGTCCGGCATATTATGCTCGTCGATGGGCGTGGGTACGGCAATGATATGGAATGCAGCCTCACGCAGCCGGTCCGGGTCCGTCGTGAAAACGATATCTTTATGGTCAAAAGCTTCTCCCGGGAGTTCGTTACTGGGGTCTATGCGGTTTTTCATCATATCCACACGCCGGGCGTTAATGTCAAAACCAACGACAGAAATATTTTCAGCAAAAGCCAGGGCAATGGGCAGCCCCACATACCCCAGACCGATGACCGATATCTTTGAATTTTTCTGCAGTAAATCATTATATATAGTTTTCACGCTTATTTCGGCTCCGTTTCAAATTATTATATGGATTAATAAAAGGGATGGACTTCTCCACCTGTCATAAATTATTATGGATTGAACTTCATATTTGAATAAAAAAAGGAATTCTTTTAAAGCTTACCGTTACCGTACTTGTAAAAAAGTGCCACCCCGAAACAGGATGGCACTTTTTTCTCTGCTAATATGCTAATTGACGGATTTATTTCCTGGGAATCGTAATAGTGAGTACACCGTCATCAAACTGTGTTTTCAGCTTTCCCGTATCGGCATCATCCGGCAATTTGATGGAACGCTCAAAACGACCCGTAAAGCGCTCCCGCCTGAAAAAATTACCGGCTGAATCTGAATCTTCCTGATTCGTTTCCGCTTCCACTGTCAGCATATTCCCTTCTGTGGTAACATTGATTTTGCTGTTCTCAGCCCCGGGTAGATTGATTTTGATAATATATCTTCCATCCTTTTCCTCAAAGTCCAGAGAGGGTGACAGCGAAAAATCATCAAAAACACCGGTGAATCTGGGATCTCCGATAAAACTGGTATTGAATTGTCCGAAGACCTTCTGCAGGTCCTGCTGCACTTGCTGAAATTCCCGGAAAGGATTGAACTCATCGTCGGGAAGAAAACCTGAAAAAGTATCCTTCCAGTCAACCGGGCTTGCGGGTCTGTTCCCTGAAACCTGTGTCCGGTCTGTGAACTTCCGGTGCAGATCAAAAATGTAATAGCCTTCAAGCGCCAGCAACAGCACCAGCAGTGCACCAATGATAATCAGTAGTTTTTCTTTCATTTTGATCTCCTTTCTCTTTGACACTTTTCATTTTATCATTCAAAATATCACCTGAAAAAGATCAATAAACGCAGGCATTTTCCCATACGATATTAGAGGGAATTTTGTTTCAATCGGTTTGAATTAGGGGGAAAATTATTTCAGACGGAAAGGTTTATCGGGACAGCAAAGCTTTAATATTCAGATTTAGCCGCGTACCTTTTCAAAATAGACTTTCAGGGCTTCCCGGATGACCCGTATGGCCGTGGGGATACATTGTTCATCCACATCAAAATTAATCGTATGCAGATCCGTTATGAAGCCCAGACCGCAGCCGATCCGAAAATAGGCTCCCGGAATTTTTTCAAGATAATAGGCGAAATCCTCACCCCCCATGCTGGCATTTGGCAGGAATTTAACCCGTTCGGTGCCGATGGCCTTTTTGGCACCCTCGATTAAAATGGTTGTGAGCGCTTCATCATTGCGGATACCCGGCGCCGAGTAAGGAAGGTGCCAGTTGATTTCCGCACCGCTGGAAAGGCTCTGATGGTGGATGGTGTCGGCTATCAGATTGTGCAGCATCTGACGGTCACTGCCGTTCAGATATCTCAGTGTGCCCTGCAGGTTAACCGAGGATGGGATCACATTGAAAGTCTCACCTCCGTGAATCTTGCCGAAAGAAAGAACCACCGGTGACTGGGGGTCCAGCTGATGTAATAACACTTCATCGATGGCCGAGATCAAGCGGGCGGCCGAGGCAATCAGATCAACCGTGTCATGAGGCCGTGAGGTGTGCCCGCCCTTGCCCCTGAGGGTAATGTCAATGAGATCAACATAGGCTGACATGGGGCCGTATTTGAGACCAACCTGTCCAACCGGAAGTTTAGGGAGTACATGCATGCCTATAATGTGGTCCATTTTTTCGACGGCACCGCCTTCAATCATGGCCAGCGCACCGCCGGGAGCCTTCTCTTCCGCAGGCTGGAAGATGAAACGCACAGTACCCGGCACAGTATGTTTTTCCTCCTTCATCCATAAGGCCAAACCGGCCACGACTGCCATATGTACATCATGACCGCAAGCGTGCATGACACCGTCGTTCCGTGAGCGGTACGGGACTTCCTTGGCATCAAAGATCTGCAGGGCATCCAGATCGCAGCGAACACCGAGCAGGGGGCTGCCGCCAATCCCGTAATCACAATAAAATCCGGTTTTCATCTGTTCATTCCGGTGTATGACATAACCAGCCTCGCGCAGCAATTCCATCAGATAGGCTGTAGTTTCAAATTCTTCAAATCCCAACTCAGGATGCTGGTGCAGATACCGCCGGATATCAACGAGACGCTGTGCGTTCTTTTTCAGCCAGATTGGATTCATATTACCGCCTTACTTTTAATTTATTTTCGTATCTGTCATAAACCAGCTCACGCCATCCTGCTCTCCAGCGTCTCATAATAGGCCCTTTGCAACGGTTCTCTTTCAATATCCACCAATTCGTTGATCACGAGCCTGCCCGTGTCCGTCACCCTGCCGATGGTCTGTGTGGGAACATCGAATTCCTGTGAAATAATGACCAGGTTAATGAGGTCATCCTCGGCAATGGATACGATAATGGCGCTTTGACATTCACCAAATAAAAGTTCATCATTCCTTAATTTACGGGCAAAATCAAGTTTGGCGCCGATACCCGGTTCTGCGGCAACAATGGATTCCGCCACATTCACGGCAAGTCCGCCATCCGACAGGTCGTGCGCTGATTTGATGATCCCTTTTTTAATGGCCTCCATACAAACTTCCTGTACACGCATCTCGAACTCAATATTTAAGGGACTGATCTGCCCCCTAACCTGTCCATGAACGACTTTAAGATATTCCGTACCGCCCAGTGTGCCGTTCAGCGAGCCGATCACGATGATAAAATCTCCCGGAGTTTTGTACACAAAAGTCGTGGCCTGCCTTACATCCTCCAGGAGTCCGACCATACCGATTACCGGCGTCGGATAGACGGCACCTGTGGGGCTTTCATTATAAAAACTAACATTGCCGCCGGTTACCGGCGTATTCAGCGAGCGGCAGACTTCGGCCATTCCCGTCACTGCTTCCCTGAACTGCCAGTACACTTCAGGGTCATTGGGATTGCCGAAATTCAGACAGTTGGTAATGGCGATGGGGTCCCCGCCTGAGCAGACCACATTCCGGGCAGCTTCCGCAACGGCAATTTGTCCTCCCAGCCGCGGGTTCAGGTAAACATAGCGTCCGTTCCCGTCGGTGCACATGGCCAGGGCTTTCCGGGTTCCCTTCACCCTCACCACAGCGGCATCGCCGCCCGGTCCCTGAACCGTATTTGTGCGTACGGTGGAATCATACTGACTGTAAACCCAGTGCTTGTTCGTGATGTTGGGAGATTTCAGCA
>JAJRUW010000038.1 GCA_024277615.1 Fidelibacterota bacterium
AGAAGCTGCCGGCGTTTTAAACCCGGAATTATTAAGGAACAAACTCTTGCAGATCTCGTTGACCACGCTCGTCTGGCCGCCTGCGCAAAAAATATGCAGACAATTCGTTATCTGCTCTCTGGTGACGCCCATCTAAACAGTCGGATTTATGAAACTCTGGCCTGGGCGGGTTTCCTGAAAGAATGGCCCGGCCCGATACCCGGCGAAAGACCGGGAGCCTATATTGTCATGACCCACGATACGGAACTCCCCAATCGCTGGATCCAATACGATCTGGGAATTGCTGCCCAGACTATTTTGCTGGCAGCGACGGAACAGGGACTCGGCGGCTGTATAGTGGCGGCTATACGCAAAGAAAAATTACGCCGCATTCTGCAGCTGAGCAGCCGCTATGAGATCGAACTTGTGCTGGCTCTGGGAATTCCCAAAGAGAAAATCGTGATCGATTCTGTAGGCGAGGACGGAGATACACGCTACTGGCGGGCATCCGATATGACGCACCATGTTCCCAAACGCAGCCTGGGAACTCTCATCCTGCAAATTCCGGCCATTTCCCAAACGGAATGACAGCCGGAAAACAGCATCGGTTCTATAAAAGGGAAAAATCGTATCTTTACGCCCCTGTTTGCAGTTGAATAGCGTAATTTCCTGCAAATTGTAACTTTGCGGATTGGCAGCGTGGCGTAAAACAATTACCGGGCAAATTTTTAAATCCGTTCTCATCAGAATATGGAGTAACTCAGGGAAACATGGAGAAAAAGAAACACAAACAGATAAAAAAATTCCTGCTGCTGATAGCTGCAAAACCCAATATTCTCGTCGGTGGACAAGCCGTTATAGAAGGAGTGATGATGCGGGTGCCCGGAGCATACGCCACGGCTGTACGCAATCCCCGGGGTATCATCGAAACCGACCGCAGTGAGTTTCAGTCCGTTACCGAACGAAAGCCGGAGCTGAAAAAGCCAGTTTTAAGAGGAGTAATTGGCCTTTTTGAAGCCTTGAAGATTGGGATGAAAACCCTGCAGTGGTCAGCGGATGTGGCCATGCCTGAGGAGTCTGAAAAACCCAAGAACAAGCTGTTGGAGGGGCTCACGACAGCGTTTGCAGTAGCTCTGGCTCTGGGACTTTTCTTTGCCGCCCCCATCGGTTTGACCACCTGGTTGTTCGACAAAGACAACGATCCTTTTACATTCAATTTGATCTCCGGTATTTTCCGGATTGTCTTTTTTCTGGTTTATCTTCTGATCATCTCGCTGTTGAAAGATGTCAGGCGTCTTTTTCAGTATCACGGTGCCGAACACAAGACGGTTTTTACTTTTGAAGCCGGCAAGATTCTTACAGTTGAAAACACCCGTGAGTTTTCTACTTTTCACCCGCGCTGCGGCACCAGTTTTCTCTTCATCATAATGTTAGTGGCCATTCTTACTTTTGCAGTCATTGATTCCGTGCTCGTTTTTTTCGTCGGGGATATCCGGGTCTGGATGCGTCTCGTGCTGCACCTGCCGCTCATTCCCCTCGTTGCCGGAGTGGGTTATGAAGTACTCAAGCTCACGGCCAGTCATCGGGATAAGGCTTTTTTCAGAATGCTGTCAGCTCCCGGACTGTGGCTGCAGCGGATCACGACAAAACCACCGGATGATGAACAGCTCGAAGTTGCCGTGGAATCCCTCAAAACCGCCTTCGGTGAAAAACTTGCAGATTACGAAGGGCAGACATTTACGGCGGAGGCTATTGGCTGATGAAAGATAAAGCCCAAGCCATATTAGACCAGTTTCAGGAGCTCGATGCCCAGCTGCGTAAGCCGGATATCACGGCAGATATGAAAAAATATCAACGGCTAATGCGGGAGCGGCGTCACATGGAAGAGCTCGCTGAAAAGGCCGGCCGCTATATCGAGTTAGCAGATCAGCTCAGCGAGGATGAAGAAATTCTACAAGGTGACGATGACGAGTTGAAAGAATTGGTCCGGGATGAGATAGGAGATCTGAAAACCGCCTTGGCTGAGCTGGAAGAACAACTGAAAATCCTATTGATCCCCAAAGACCCGGATGACGATAAAAATACAATTCTGGAAATTCGCAGCGGAACCGGCGGTGAAGAGGCAGCACTTTTTGCAGCAGACCTTTACCGGATGTATATGCGGTATGCCGAACAACGCAACTGGAAGACGGAACTCCTGGATATGAGTGGTTCCGAAACCGGGGGCATCAAAGAAGTTGTCGTCAGTATCATCGGAGACGGCGCTTATGGCGACCTCAAATTCGAATCCGGCGTTCACAGGGTACAGAGGGTTCCGGTTACTGAATCCAGCGGCAGGCTGCATACCAGCGCCGCAACGGTTGCAGTACTGCCGGAGGCCGAAGAAATCGACCTTGAGATCAATGACGAAGATCTTAAAATTGATACTTACCGGGCCTCAGGCGCCGGTGGTCAGCATGTGAACAAGACCGAATCTGCTATACGCATAACCCATCTGCCTTCGGGTTTGGTAGTAACCTGCCAGGATGAAAAATCTCAGCATAAAAATCGGGAGAGGGCGCTTAAAGTACTCCGGTCCCGGCTTTATGAGATGAAACAGAAAAAACTGGCTGATGAAAGGGCGAAAACCCGCAAATCCATGGTATCCACCGGCGACCGCAGCGCCAAGATCCGCACTTACAATTTTCCCCAGGGCCGCCTGACGGACCATCGCATTAACCTGACCCTGTACAAACTTTCGGCAATCCTCGACGGTGATCTCTCGGAAGTCATCGAAGCCCTCAAAATTGAAGATATGAAACTCAAAATGGATGAGGCCAGAGTTACGGTGTGACCCCCGCCCCCCCCAGAACCTGGCGTATCATCGACCTCATCAAATGGGGTGAAGACTATTTCAAATCCCACAACATCTCCAACGCCAGGCGCGAACTGGAATGGTTCCTGGGATATATTTTAGACCTGAAACGGATTGACCTCTATCTGCAGTTTGAACAGCCACTCTCCAAGGCTGAACTTAATACTTTCCGGTCATTTGTAATGCGTCGAATAAAAGGCGAACCCTTTCAGCATATCATCGGTATCGCGCCGTTTTACGGCCGGGATTTCAAAGTAACAGGGGCAGTGCTTGTCCCGCGGCCGGAGACAGAATTGATCATAGAAATCCTGAAAAAACACGGCCGTGCCGGTTCTGTTCTGGAAATTGGTACCGGTTCGGGCTGTATCGCTATCACAGTTCTGCTGGAAAACCTGGCAGACACGGTGATAGCAACCGATGTCTCGAAATCCGCACTTGCAATTGCGAGAGAAAATGCCGAAAGACATAAGGTTTCGCAGATATCTTTCCGCCATCATGATTTTCTGCAGGATGATATCAGCAGCAGTTTTGATGTGGTGCTTTCCAATCCGCCATATATCGGTACGGATGAAATGAGCGGTCTTCAGCCCGAAGTGAGAGACCATGACCCGCCGGCAGCACTCACAGACGGGGCCGACGGTCTGAACTTTTACCGGCGGTTTGCCAGGCAGAGAGCAATCCTGAATACGGGGGGTTGCATGCTGCTTGAGATCGGAGGAGAACATCAGGTTCCGGAGCTGGAAAAAATATTTCAACCGGCCATATTCAGCCTGAAATTTCATAAAGACCACCTGGGTATTCCCCGGGTAGCGGAGATCAGATAGCCCCGGTTATGACATATCGGAACATCTTTTAGGCAACACCCTTTTCGGGTACTTTAGGAGTCCCGCAACATGCCTGAGGGGAGAGTCATCTGGCGGATGATCCGCCCTTTGAACATGATCCTGGGAGTTTTGTCCGTGATGATAACGGCCTGGTTGCTCCGGGCATTTAATTTACCGGGACCGCTGCTGCTGGCCTCAATAGTGGTGGCGCTGTTTACCGGCGGAGCCAATGTGACCAATGATATTTTTGATCTTGAAATTGACCGGATCAATCGTCCTGACCGTCCCCTGCCCGCCGGGGAAATCAGCAGAACCGCCTCAATAGTCCTGGCTGTCAGCCTCTTCATTGGCGGTGCAATACCGGCACTCCTGCTCAGCCTTCCGGCTAAAATTATCTCACTGGTCCTGGTGCTGCCCCTGTTGGTTTTTTACACACCGCTTCTTAAGAAAATACCCCTGGCGGGTAATATTACCATCGCCACACTCTTGGGAACGGTTTTTCTGTTTAGCGAAGCAGCTCTGAAAGGCAGCGTCGAAAAGTTGTGGATCCCGGCAGCCCTTGCCTTTGGGCTGAGTCTTATCAGGGAATTGGTGAAAGACCAGCAGGACATTCCCGGTGACCGGGAAAAGGGCATCAGTACCTTTCCCGCCAGATTCGGTTTACGGACATCCCTGATCCTGGTAACAATTCTGACGGCTTTGCTGTGCCTGCTGGCGCCCTTGCCCTATGTCAGAGATCTTTACGGAAAATGGTATTTAATTTCACTCATTTTTGGTGTTGAGGTACCGCTGATTCTCAGTATATTTTACCTCTGGAAAAATCCCACTTCCGCTGCATCTGGAAAAATCTCCGACGTACTGAAATTGACGACCATTGCAGGGATGGTGGTGATTTTTCTTTCGAGGTTTTCTTAAAACACCGGGTCCGGTTTAAATCCGGCTATAATGTGTCCGGCTGTGCCAACAGGAGCCGCCGGCCGGCACGGTGAAGCTGATTTCAAATCTGTGTAAAATACATTTACAGCAAACCAGTAAGCGCTCCTGATTAAAAGAATATTAGTTGAACTTGTGAAATTTGATGTCTGAATTCGTTCACTTACATAATCATACTGACTTTTCGCTGTTGGATGCGGCACAATCTGTCGAGATGATGTGTAACCGGCTGGATGACCTGAAGATGGATACCATTGCCGTAACGGATCACGGGAATCTCTTCGCCATGCTGCCCTTTTATAAAACGGCCCGCAAAAAAGGCCTTAAGCCCATTCTCGGCTGCGAGGTCTATGTGGCGGCAGGAAGCCGTCATGACCGTAAACAGATAGTGCAGGAGGGTGTCAAAAAATGGGGTTACCACCACCTGGTCCTCATCGTTCAGAATACAGCCGGGTATAAAAATCTCCTGAAGCTGGTTTCCCTGGGCTATTTGGAGGGATTTTATTACCGCCCGCGGGTTGACAAGGAATTGCTGAAACAGTACAATGAAGGATTGATTGCCTCTTCTGCCTGTCTGGCCGGTGAGGTCACGGGATATGCGGCCAGGGGTGACTATGAAGCCGCCAAAAAGGCCGCTCTCGAATATGCGAAAATTTTTCCGGGTAGATTTTATCTGGAACTACAGAATCACACGATCCCCGAAGAACTGGCCTCGCACGCAATCCTGAAAAAATTATCACATGAACTGGACCTCCCGCTGCTCGCCACTAACGACAATCATTATGCAATGGAAGAACACTGGGAAGCACATGATGCCCTGGTGTGCATAGGGAAAAACGCCGATATGAGTGACCCGCAGCGTCAGCGCTACGTTCCCCGGCAGTTTTATATCAAGTCGGCGGATGAGATGGCCCGGCTTTTTCAGGATACACCCCAGGCGCTGGAAAATTCCCTGGCCATTGCAGAGCAGTGCAAGGTGGAAATACCCATGGGAACATTGCACCTGCCCAAATTTCAAATTCCTGCCGAAGCAGGGACACATGATCCTGATGAATATCTCCAGATGATCTGTGAACAGGGACTGAAAGAACGCTATAAAACAGTCACACCGCAGATCCGGGAGCGCCTGGACTATGAGTTGGAGGTTATCCGTAAAATGGGCTTTGCGGGGTATTTTCTGATCACCATGGATTTCGTACGATACGCGAAAAATCATGCTATCCCGGTGGGACCCGGCCGCGGGTCTGCTGCCGGCTCCATAGTGGCTTTCGTTACAGGCATCACCACCGTGGACCCCATCCGCTATGATTTACTGTTCGAACGTTTTTTAAACCCTGAGAGAGTCTCCATGCCGGATATCGACATCGATTTCTGTATGGAAGGACGCAGCCGGGTGATCGATTATATTAAAAAACTTTACGGAGAGGATTCTGTTTGTCAGATCATAACTTTCGGCAAGATGAAAGCCAAATCGGTTGTCAGGGACATAGGGCGCGTGCTGGGTATGCCCTATGGCGAAGTGGACCGAATTGCGAAGCTGATTCCCAATGAATTGAAAATGACTTTAGACAGGGCATCCGAGGTCAGTAAAGAATTGGCGGAAGTTCCTAAAATTGACGAAACCCACAGAAAACTGTTGGAATATTCCCATGTTCTGGAGGGTCTGCATAGACATGCTTCAACCCATGCGGCTGGAGTCCTGGTTGCCCCGGGACCCTTAACGGACTATATCCCGCTTTACAAACCTGCCGGCTCAAACGATATCACAACTCAAATTGAGATGGATTCACTGGAGGATATGGGTCTGCTGAAGATGGATTTTCTGGGACTCCGTAATTTGACAGTCATTGACAAAACCGTGCGCATGGTCAGGCAGAACCATGGTATCGAAGTGGACATTGAAAACCTGGACCTGACTGATGAAAAAACCTTTGAGTTGTTTGCAAAAGGCCATACGGTCGGTGTTTTTCAATTCGAATCGGGAGGTATGCGCGAATACCTGAAACAACTGAAGCCAACCTCAATTCATGATCTCATCGCCATGAATGCACTTTATCGTCCCGGACCCAAGAAAAACATCCCGGAATTCATCGCCCGGAAACACGGCCGTCAAAAAATCACCTATCTGCTGCCCCAGCTCGAAGATATCCTGAAGGAGACTTATGGGATTATCGTTTATCAGGAACAGGTGATGCAGATCGCTTCCCTTGTTGGGGGTTTTACATTAGCTCAGGCAGACATGATGCGGCGTGCTATGGGTAAAAAGAAGGCCAAAGAGATGGCGGCATTCAAGGTTGACTTCGTAGCCGGTGCTGAAGAACGGGGCTTTCCCCAAAAGAAAGCTGTAGAAATATTTGACCTCCTGGAAAAGTTTGCGGAATACGGCTTTAATAAAAGTCACTCGACGGCCTATGCCATCGTTGCTTACCAGACGGCCTGGCTGAAAGTACATTTTCCCGCTGAATTTATGGCCGCAAATATGAATTCTGATTCAGATTCACTGGACAGGGTTGTCACTCTCATCAATGAGGCCCGGGATATGGGAATCGAAGTACTTGCTCCGGATGTGAATACATCTTTTGCCGATTTTGAGGCCACGAAAGATGGTAAAATTGCCTACGGCTTTTCTGCTACCAAGAATATCGGTCATAAAGCCGCCGAAGCCCTGGTTAAGGCCAGAAACGAAAAGGGCCCTTACAAAACAATTTTCGATCTCGTTAGATTTGGAAACCTCCAGACCTTAAATCGTAAAGTGTTGGAAAGTCTGGTATTATCAGGTGCCTGTGACGGGCTGGATGGACACAGGGCTCAGAAATTTGCGGCTTTGGATGTGATCCTGCAATTTGGGCAGTCTATACATGCAGAGAAAAACAAAAACCAGGTTGATCTGTTCGGGAACAGTATCAATGAGGTGGTGGCTGAACCGCCTCTGCCGGATGTGGAAGAATGGTCGGAAGCAGAATGCCTGGCCCGCGAAAAAGAACTGATTGGGTTTTATCTTTCAGGAAACCCGCTGGATAAATTTGATGAAGACCTGCGGGAATTCAACAATGTTGATCTTGGTAACTGGGAAAAACGGAAACTCCCGGGAGAATTGCATGTTGGCGGGATCATTTCCGGTGTGAAAAAACTCTTTGACAAAAAAAATAAACAGTGGGCAATTCTCACCTTAACGGGCAGGACCGGGCAGGCGGAGGTTTTTGTATTCGCCAAACAGTATTCCAGACTGGCTGACCGTATTCAAACGGATGCTCCAGTTTTTGTGAAGGGAGTGCTGTCAAAGCGCAACGGTGATGAAGAAGTACTGAAAATCTTAGCGGATGATATTATTCCCATCAATCAGGCCCGGCAGTTTTTCAGTCACAACATCAATATTCGCCTGAAGGGGGACATCTCCGATAAAAATATTCCGGACTCCATACTGAAGCTTGTAAGTCAGAACGGCGGTAACTGCAGCCTGATCTTTCATCTGGTTAGATCAAAGGGATCTGTCCAGAGGATCAGGGCCGGTAAAATCAGCGTCTCTCCGACAGCGGAATTTATGGCCTCGCTGAGAAAAATAGTGCAACCGCAAGATGTTTGGATTGACTGATGATAACAGTGTTACAACGGGTCTCTGAAGCCGGTGTAGAGGTTGAGGGCGAAACGGTTGGGGCAATTGGTGCAGGACTCCTAATTTTACTTGGTGTTTCCATAGAAGATTCGGAACAAGATGCAGACTACCTGGCCGCAAAAATTGCCGGGCTTAGAATCTTTCCTGATCAAAAAGGCAATATGAACATATCGCTGCGGGATGTGCAGGGCTCTGCGCTGGTGGTGAGTCAGTTTACACTCTGCGCAAATTGTAAAAAGGGAAAACGCCCCAGCTTTAACCGGGCCGCGCCTCCTGAAAAGGGGAAACGCTTGTATAACTATTTCATCGACCGGCTCAGGGCAGAGAAGGTCCCCGTTAAAACGGGAAGTTTTGGTGCCATGATGGAAGTTCGGCTGGTGAATCAGGGTCCGGTAACGATTGTGCTTGACAGCAAGGAAAAATAAATATGGACAGAAAAATACGGATTTTAATGGCAAAACCCGGACTGGACGGACATGACCGCGGTATTAAAATTCTTGCCCGGGCTTTCCGGGATGCCGGCATGGAGGTTATCTACCTGGGTTTACGCCAGACGCCTGAAATGATTGTCTCGGCTGCCGTTCAGGAAGATGCCGATGTTATTGCCATCTCCAGTTTGAACAACGCCCACATGACCATTTTCCCCCGGGTGCTGGAGCTGATGAAAAAGAATGGTATTGGAGACCGCCTGCTCACAGGCGGGGGAATTATTCCGGAAAAAGAGATGAAAAAATTAAATGAACTGGGTGTGGGTAAATTATTCGGTCCCGGTACTGTCATTCAGGATACTGTGGACTATATAACCGGCTGGGTCAATGAACACCGCAAATAGAGCCCGCAAACTCCGGGAGACACTCGTGGAAAAACGAGCCGAAGCCCGGGTTGCAGGAGGCAGAGACAGGCTCAAACGCCAGCACGAAAAAGGGAAACTGACGGCGCGGGAACGTCTGGAAATTCTGCTGGATAAAAACTCCTTTACGGAGATGGATATGTTTGTGAAACACCGCAATCATGATTTCGGTATGGGGGAGAAGAAATTCGCTACCGACGGTGTCATCACCGGCTACGGACTGATTGGTGGCAGGAAAGTCTTTGTTTTTTCCCAGGATTTTACTGTTTTCGGCGGGTCACTCTCTGAGGCTTTTGCCGAAAAGGTCTGCAAGATCATGGACCTCGCTTTGAAAGTCGGAGTACCGGTTATTGGTCTAAATGATTCAGGCGGTGCAAGAATTCAGGAAGGCGTTGTCAGTCTTGCCGGCTATGCAGATATTTTTCTGCGAAATACACTGGCCTCGGGAGTTATTCCCCAGATATCGGCTATTCTGGGCCCCTGTGCCGGAGGTGCAGTTTATTCTCCGGCTATCACCGATTTTGTCTTCATGGCAAAAAAGACCAGCCACATGTTTGTCACCGGACCGAATGTCGTTAAAACGGTAACACATGAAGAAGTCTCCATGGAAGATCTCGGAGGCGCCAGTACTCACGCCGAAAAATCAGGTGTAGCCCATTTTGCCTGTGAAAACGAGGTGGATACACTTTCAGCCATCCGCAGTTTGATGGCCTATCTGCCCCTGAACAATATGGAAGCCCCCCCCCGGGTTGAAGCCCGGCCTCCGGATGTGGAGAATAGTGCCGTCATCGATGAGCTCGTGCCGATGAATCCAACTAAACCGTATGATATGCAACGGGTAATTGGTGCTGTTGTAGATCGGGATTCCTTCTTTGAAGTGCATGGCGGATTTGCCCGGAACATCATCTGCGGGTTTGCGCATCTGGGGGGGCGTTCGGTGGGGATTGTTGCCAATCAGCCGGCCTATCTGGCCGGTGTGCTCGATATCCATTCATCACAAAAAGCCGGGAGATTTGTGAGATTCTGCGATGCTTTCAATATCCCGCTGGTCACATTTGTGGATGTCCCGGGGTTTCTACCGGGGACCGATCAGGAATGGGGAGGTATCATCAAAAACGGAGCAAAGCTTCTGTATGCCTATGCCGAATGTACTGTCCCGAAGCTGACCGTGATCACACGGAAAGCCTACGGCGGAGCTTACGATGTTATGTCATCCAAACATATTCGCGGAGACCTCAACCTTGCCTGGCCCACGGCAGAGATAGCCGTAATGGGCCCCAAAGGCGCTGTAGAAATTATCTGGCGTAAAGAAATTGCAGCAGCAGCAGATCCGGCTGTTATGATGGACGAACTAACGGAAAAATACAGAGAGAAATTTGCCAATCCCTACATTGCAGCGGAGCGGGGCTACATCGATGATGTCATTGAACCGCACGAAACCCGGGAACGTTTGATCAGCGGTCTCGAGATGCTGGAGACAAAAGTGGATTCAAATCCGAAAAAGAAACATGGGAATATACCACTATGAGGCTCGATTTGACGAACATGGCCGAAATGGAAAATTATTTTGCAGAGCACGGCGATACGCCCTTGTTTCCCGTTTTGGCGGAGCTCTACTACAAACACAAGGATTTTGAACACGCCAGAGGCGTGTGCGAAATCGGCCTGGATAAACATCCTGATTCCGTTGACGGTGCCTTTATCCTGTCAAAAATTGAGCTGGTTGATAAAAACCTCACGGAATCCGAAAAGCTCCTGAAAATAGTAGTGAGTGGAAATCCGGTACACATTTTTGCTTTGAGACTTCTGATGAACGTACAAATAGCGTTGGGCCGCAGCCCCAATACGGTGCAAAAAACCGTGGAGCACCTGCTCGGCATTTATCCGGATGACGATGAATGTCTCAAATGGCTGGCGGAGAACAAAGACCGCCCTGCGGAAACAGAGGCTCAGCAGACTGAGACTCCGATAACTCCGTCAGAACCGCAACAGGCTTCGACCGAGAACTATATCAAGGTGAACTCCCGGATGGCCACTTTTACACTTGCCGAAGTATTTATCAGACAGGGTAACTTTCTGCAGGCCAGAGAGATTCTAAATCTCATCGAGGAAAAAGGCGGCGATACCGACCGGATTGCAAAGGAACGCAAACGCATTAAAAAGCTCATGGCAGAACAGGAATCGGCAGATGAATAACATTCAAAACAGGCTGGACAAAGTCAGAAACCGGTTTACAGAAAACGGAATTGAAGGTTTTTACGTTACAAATCTGACAAATGTGCGCTATCTTTCGGGTTATACCGGTTCAGCAGGTCAGCTGCTGGTCCTGCCCGATGGCGTCCACTTTTTTACCGATGGTCGTTATATTGAGCAGTCCCGGGCCCAGGTGAAAAATGCCGATATCCACATTATTGATAACTCGGGTTATACGAAATTTATCCGCAAACTCCGTATCCTGCCCAAAGGCATTAAGCTCGGCTTTGAATCCGATCACATGTCCGTAACGCAGTATCGGGCGCTGAAAGCCGAATGGAATGCCATCACACTCACGGGGACACAAAATATCGTGGAGGTCATAGCGGCCGTGAAAGACAACTCGGAAATTGAAGCCCTGAAAACAGCCATCGAAATTACGGATAAAACCTTTTCGGATATTCTGCCGGAACTCAAAGTCGGTGCCGTTGAACGCCACATCGCCGCAAAAATGTCCTACCTCTTCCAACTCAATGGCGCCTAAGGGGATTCATTTGATACTATAGTTGCCAGCGGAAAATTCAGTGCCCTGCCCCACGCAACACCCTCGGATAAGGCCTTCGAAAAGGGGGATTTTTTGGTGCTCGATTTCGGTGCTCTCTATGACGGCTACCACGCAGATATGACACGCACGGTTGTGATCGGTGAAGCTTCCCGGCGTCATCGGGAAATTTATGACCTCGTACTTAAAGCCAATCTGGCCGGCATCGCAGCTGCCCGGGCAGGTATGACGGGAGCAGAACTCGATAAAGTCTGCCGGGACATTATCAGTGATCAGGGCTACGGCAGGGAGTTCAGCCATTCAACCGGACATGGCATCGGGCTGGAAGTCCACACTTACCCCCGGATCAGTGAAATGAATACCAAACGTCTGCTCGAAGATTATGTGGTGACGATTGAGCCTGGAATCTATATCGGCGGTTTTGGCGGTGTCCGGATTGAAGATGATTGCTGGATTCATGCTGACGGGTGCACGGCCCTGAATGCTTCCACGAAGGAATTGCTGGTGCTCAGCTAGCTCGGTAAAGATGTCTGCAGACTCTCACTTTTCCGAATATGAGAATACCATCTATCAAGATGCCAAACGCTATGATGATGAGCACTGGTGGAAAAAGGATGATCTGGAATTCTGGCGCGAGATGTACCGCAGCTCTCCGGGGCCTGAAGTCCTGGAATTAGCAGCGGGAACCGGCCGGATAGGACTGTCTTTCCTGAGCGAGGGTGCCGTTTATACCGGAATCGAAATTTCACCCGCATTTTGTCGTCAGGCCCGTCGGAAATTATCCAAATTCAAAGACCGGGCAAAGATTATTCAGGGAGACATCCGCGATTTTCAACTCAATAAAACCTTTGACCTGATCTGTATCGGATTCAATTCTTTTCTGCATTTGCTGGCCGATGAAGACGCCCGGGCCTGTCTGGACTGCGTCCGCGGGCACATGCACGCTGCCAGCCGCTTTGTGATTGATATCTTCATTCCCAACCCTCTGTTTTTATACAGACCGGAGGGAATGCGGTACCCGACCATGGAATATCGTGATTCCAAAACCGGTGAGCTCATCCAGGTTGAGGAAATCAACGATTACGATCCGGACACCGGGATCAATAAAATCCGCTGGTTCTATATTTCTGAAGATGGGAGTGAGGAGGTTTTCGATTTTACCATGCGGATGTTCTGGCCTGACACGATGAACAGACTGCTCATCGATGCCGGTTTTACGATTGAGTCCGTCTGGGGTGATTATGAGAAAACGCCCTTCGACGAAGACAGCCATTTGCATCTGTATGTATGCCGTCTGCCCTGATTGAATTCAGCATCTGTGCCGGACCCAGGGCGGTGAAGCGGATCTGTAATTAAAATGACTGCTCCTGTCACGACAATATTTTTTGATCTTTTTGGTGTTCTGCTGGGGACGGATCAGTCATCCGTGATCCACTATATTTCAAAACGTTTGAAGATTCCTTACCGGAAATGTCGTGAAGTCGTTATGGGTGAAATTTACATGCGTTATGAACGACAGGAAATAGACTTTGAAACCTATCTTTCCGAATTGCTGGAAGCCTTGCCGGCAGGTGATTTACCGGACAGGGAAGCCTTACGGCTGCGCTGGCTGAATCGTCAGATTGCCGAACTCCCGGTAGCCGGGCTCCTGCGGCCTCTGGCTCTGCGCTATGGGGTCTGGGTGCTTTCTAATACGACCTCCGATCATGTAAATTTTCTAAAAAGTCAGTTCGATTTTTTACAGATCCCCCGGGGATTTGTGACCTCGCAGGCAGCCGGTATATCCAAACCTCACCCGGGAATTTTTCGATTTGCGCTGGAAACAGCCGGAGCCGTCGCAAAGCACTCGGTCTTCATTGACGACACCAGCAGGCACGTGGCGGCAGCCCGGGAAATGGGATTCATTACTCATCTGCACAGGGATTTTGAATCTACTGCAGATTTTCTCGAAAAGATCACAGGAATACAACTATAAGGGAGCGATCATGGAAATAATCGTCAAGCAGCTGACTGAAGAAGAAATAAAGGCCAAAGGCATCCGCGACTGGTCAATCTGGGACTGCGGAATTTCGGAATTTGACTGGGAATATGATGAGAAAGAGCTCTGCCTGATCCTCGAGGGGGAAGCTGATATTCGAACGGAGCAGGGAGTGATACGCATCTCTGCCGGGGATTATGTTGAATTCCCCCGGGGATTGAAATGCCGCTGGACGGTACGCCAACCCATACGCAAGCACTATAACTTCGGTTGATTATGTGAAGCCCTGTCCAACCGTCCCCTTCCCGTTTTATAGAGAATTTTGGCATATCGGAACATCCCGGCTTAGCAATCGTAGCACTGCCTCATGAAAAAAATCTGCTTCATGATCCTCTTCAGCATTCCCCTGATAGTCTTCGGTGAGAATCGGGCCCCCATTATTCTGTTCCACGGGTTTATGGGCTGGGGCCGGGATGAAATGGAAGGTTACTATTATTGGGGAGGTACTTTTGATCTTGAGACCTGGCTGAAAAAACAGGGCTTTGAGGTCTATACGGTTTCGCTGGGTCCGGTGTCCTCAAACTGGGATCGCGCAGTGGAGGCCTTTTATGAAATCAAAGGCGGGCAGCTTGACTACGGCAAAGCACATTCCGAAAAATACAACCTGATCCGCAAACCCGAAGACCGGGAGTTTGAAGGTCTGTATCCCGTATGGGATGATCAGCATCCCGTTCATATTGTTGCCCACAGCATGGGAGGACTCACGGCCAGGAAACTGGAACAGCTTCTGCAAACGCAATTCCCCGGTGAGGACAGCCCGCTGCTCTCAGCTGCGCTTAACGGCTGGATTAAAAGTATCACTACAATCTCAACACCACATAACGGCACTACACTTGCGCCCATGATCGAAGATTTTTTCCCTTTTCTGCAAAAGCTTGCACCGGTCTTTGCCGGGCTGACGGAAGACAGTTTTATTGAAAACCTGTATGACTTCGATCTGGACCAATGGGGACTTAAACGCCGGCAGGATGAAAACCTGACCGCTTATTTTAAACGTCTTCGGGCATCACCACTCAGTCAGTCACATAATTTTTGCATCTGGGATTTATCCGTGGAAGGTGCCAAAGAATTTAATTCTGTTTATCGTACAGACCCGGATACTTATTACTTTTCTTATGCTACCTATGCTACCCGCAGGCAGAAACACAGCCCTAAGCAAATTCCTGACCATGCCATGACCTGGACCCTCTGGTCCTCCGGCTTTGCCATGGGAAGGTCTGCGCTGATGGACTCAACCTGGTACGAAAATGACGGTATCGTGAATACAATTTCAATGGATGCCCCACGTACAGGCGACCACGGTCCCGAACCTGAAAAGGCCTGGGATGGTGTCCCACAAAAAGGCGTCTGGCAGTTCATGGGAAAACTGCATTACGATCACCACAAACTGGTCGGGCACGATCACCGGAATAAAGACGAATCTGTAATGCAAAAATTCTATTTTAACCTCTGTGTGATGCTCTATGAACTCGATTGAAGCGATTCTCTTCGATCTCGATGGTGTTGTGATTGATTCCGAACCTCTTTATCAGAAGGGCGAGATGCGCCTGTTCCGTGAATATGGTGTGGAAATCCCGGAAGAGGATTGGCAGCTCTTCCGCGGATCAACAGAAAAATTATTTTATAAAATGGCCCGGGAACGCTATCACATTGACGCCGGAGTCGAAGACCTCAGAAAAAAAGGGCGGGGATATGTACTGGAGGAATTTGCCAAACATCTCGATTATATGCCCGGATTTACAAACCTGATGAAGTCGATGGACGGTCAGTTCAAAGTCGGACTCGTTACAGCAACCCCGGCCGATATGTTTGAGTGGGTTAATTTACGGTTGAATCTGCGTAAATTTTTCCCCCACATTCTCACCGGAAATATGACCACCAGGGGGAAACCTCATCCGGATCCATACCTGAAAATGATGAAAATCCTTAGCGTCAGGCCCCAAAGCTGCATCATTGTAGAAGACTCCCGCCACGGGATCACATCCGGTTTACGTTCCGGTGCCAGGGTCATTGCCCTTACGGGTTCTATCCCTCATGAGAAGATGCCTAAAACCCATGCAGTTGTGACAAACTTATCCGAGATCACACCGGAACTCATCAGATTAATTTCACAATGAAACAGAACTTACTGACGGTGGGGATTATCCTGGTAGCAATCCCGGTTTTTGTAATTTGCGGATTGCTTCTGTTGCTGATCTCAATTTTACGGCC
>JAJRUW010000039.1 GCA_024277615.1 Fidelibacterota bacterium
GGCATCCTTTGGATCTGTTTTTGAGAAACTCTGGTCAGGCAGTCTTCTTGAACTCCAGGTAATTCGAGGGCTGACCAAAACGACTTTGTAACCTTCTTTTGTCAGAAAACAAGCCAGGTTCTGCCAGACATCCGTGGATGCTTCAATAGCAAATACGATCTTGGATATGTCAGAGTCAGGTATGTAAATTCCGATGTGCTTCCATAATTTATTTTCGAATCCACCGTATGAATGATGAAATGAAAAAGTCTTCCCTATCTGCATTCTGTCAGGTCCCAATATCAGGGCCTGATGTGAGTTTTTTGACGGGTCGATACCAATCACTATTTTACCGGATATGTATTCTTTCTTTTGCTGCAGGTGTTTGTAGGACATGAGAAATCTCCTATTATTCAATCCGGGGGAATGTGCCCCATGTATCTGCCGTGGGATATAGATAACGTTATGCTGAAATATATTTCAACTAAAGGAATATTGTTATGAAATTAAAAACTCTATTGATCATAAAAGCTGTTGTTTGTTTAGGCTTTGGACCTTTACTATTATTTTTCCCCGGTCCAATACTGAACCTTCTGGGCACATCATTTGGCCCCGGTGCCGCTCTGACAGCAAGAGAATATGGCGCAGCACTCTTTGGGAATCTTTTTCTAACATGGCTCTCCAGAAATTCTGAAGACTCCGTTGCTCGACGTGCAATCATTTGGCATTTATTTATCTATGATGCCATAGCGCTTGTCGTCGTATTGATAATCCAGCTTTCAGGCGGGCTGAATGTACTCGGATGGGGAATTGTTGCTGTTTACCTGTTCTTCACGATTAGTTTTGGATATTTTCTCCTCCCCAAAAATATTAGTAAATAGCAGGTAAAAGGGGTTCAATTAAGAACAGATTTTCTTAAACCGCTTTGGTTTTAGTTGTTAGAATTTTGTGATGTAGATTCTAAAATACGAAATGGCAAAAAATACAAAGGAGTCATCCATGAGATTTAAACTAATAATTTCAGTTGGCCTGTCCGTCTTGGCCCTTTGCGGCTGCAAGAATTCAACCTCTTCAAAAAACGATCTGGTTGCCGAAGATTTACTGGGCAGATGGACTTTTACCCACCAGCTATTCAATATAACACTTACTACCAATGTCACCGCAAATATTGTGGATTCATGGTCTATCGGAACCGGTTACCTGACAGTCAGTAAAACCAACGATCCGCTGAATTTCGTACATATTAGCAACTATGATTATGATTATGGTCCCGATCGTATTAATACCGTTTACAATAATATCAGCATCAGAACCATACCGGGAATATTTTTATCTCCCGGGGAGGATTACTGGGCCTACTCTGCCAATCAAGACTGGGATAATGTGTACGGTTATCTTTCCCATAGCTGGACCGGCGAAACCATGAACATGGAATCATGGTATAGTCAGTCACCGCACTTTACATTTTCAGAGGACGATTTCACATTCAGTGTCGAAGATACACTCACGAAGTTTGATTACGAAACCTCAACCTGGGATTCAGCTTATGTGTCAGGATCGGTTACCGCCGCAACAACCTATTTGCAAGCCAACCGGCCAACTCAATTTATGGAATATGAATTATTTCCCGAAAATTCTCATTTCATGACTTTTTCCGCTGACAGCAGTTTTGTGGAAGAATACACATCCCGGGACGGATTTACGGATGAAGGTACCTGGTTTCTCCAAGGCGGGCTTTTGCACCTCATCTACAACTGGACCGATGCGGATAGTGTCGTGCATCCGGATGAATATGTGTTTTCCGTCAATATTTCGGGAGAACATATGAGCCTTGAAACCAGCGGCGATGCCTGTGATGATTCTGATCCCGCATATCCCATGTCCGATTGTTTTACAAGTATTGCCCATGATTTCTGGCCACTCGAAGGTTCTGACATCAGCGCTGCAACAGCAGGAAATTACAATGAACTGGAAAAGTCTGACCAACCAGCGTTGTCCATGGCACTACCGGGTGATATTGGAATTCCCCTCTCAAAAACCCGGTCTCATTTTCGCAGAGGAACCTGAAGAGAAAAGCAGCAGCCTCACCGGATGGCAAAGTAACTACAGATTCCCGGGAATGCTCTGTACCGCCAAGCTCCCGGTTACGCCCGCTGGTTTCTGGCATGACCGGATAGTCAGGCCCTGGTTTGCCATGAGCCCGAAGCTGAGATCATTTTTGTTAAATTACATGCAATCACTGTACATTTCAGTGTCAGCTTTGGACGCTGAAAATAAAGAAAGGAAGTAACATTAAGTTAAATCCAACACTGGTGATCACTTTATTCATCCTGACTCTCCCCGGCTGCAGAGATGCTACCGGTACTCACGAAAATATTTCAGAGGAAGACCTTATCGGCAGTTGGTCCCTCTTTCATCAGATATTGGGTCTTTCATTGACAACCAATACCGACATTGATATCGTCGATTCCGGAAATCCCGGAACCGGTTACCTCACCGTCAATGATCAGAGAGTGGCCTTGAATTTCGTAAAGGTCTTCCCACCGACTCCCTGGTTTGATAGATCACTGTCTGATTACGGTACAATCAATGTTTCGAATTATCCCTGGCATTATTGGGATCTTCCCTCGGATACATGGTCCTATACAATTATTGACAATTGGTACTTTGCTTCCACTCTTCAACATTCTTGGGATGGCGACAACCCGGGTTCAGAATCCTGGTATAATTATAACCCCGGTTACACTTTCTCCGGCGATGATTTTATGCTTAATCTCTCAGATACACTGACGCATCTTGATCAAATAACTATGATTGAAGATACTGTTTTTGTTTCGGGAACCGTTACAGCGGCAAAAATACATCTGCCGGCTAATCACTTAACACAGGTTTGGGAGGAGGAAGCCTTCCCCGCGGGTAATGGAATCATAACCTTCAGGGCTGACAGCACTTTTTCTGCGGACTCCCTGGACTTCCTGAATATAGAAGATGGAACCTGGGCGGTTGAATACGGAGTGCTGCGCTTAACATACATACAGACAGACTGGAACGGTATTGATCATACTGTGGATCTCTACCTTTCGGCCTCTATCCACGCAAACCAGCTGACTTTGGAAGGATTCAGCGATGCCTGTGAGATCGACCCGGATATGCCGCAGGAAGATTGTATTGATAACTATGCCTGGCAGTATTGGCCTCTGGAAAGCAGCGATATCACAGAAGTACTCATGAATTTCCATTACGAACTGGAAAAATTTACAGCTCCCGAAGCAGATGCTTCCCCTGAGACACAATAGTCTTCTCTGCGGAAAACTTTGTTCAAATGGGAGCTACCTTCACCTTTTAAGCTTATTCTTGAATATATCAAGGCAAACATCGCAGCTCTTCCCGTGAGCTTTTCTAACTAGTAATATGGAAAGTTTACCAGGCTATGGAACGGGAAAAGTATGATGTTGTTCTTTGGACCAGGTTTCTGATTTTAAAGATATGGAAAAAGTACGATTTATTGAAAAGAATTTTGTGCCTGACATTCCCGGCAAAGGATGTAAAATGCTGACAGTTTAAAGTTATGGATTTACAAATATTGAAATTATGCCTTTTATCAATGATATACGGCACCTCGTGTTTTACCGGTCTGTCAGGACAGGAACAGTGGGTCAAATATACCGAAAATCCGGCGCTTTCGCATTCGGCGGTTTACCCCAACTGGGATTTTATTGTCATAAGCGACCCTTTTGTAATGCTGGATGGCAATACGCTTAAAATGTGGTTCGCCGGAAGCGGCGTCCTTTCCGGCACTGACAGTATTGCCCATGTTCGCATCGGCTATGCTGAATCTCCGGATGGTATAAACTGGGATCCTTATCCGGGTAATCCGGTCTTGGGGCCCTCACCAACCGGCAACTGGGATGATGACGGTATTGAGACCCCGACAGTTATCAAAAACCTGTCTGCACCACCGGATCAACGCTATCAAATGTGGTACGCAGGCAGTCACCTGGATACGCCACAGACAGATGACCATCAAATCGGATACGCTTTTTCTCCCGATGGATTATACTGGACTAAATATCCCGGGAATCCGGTCTTATCAGTTAACCAGGATACCACGGGCTGGGAAACAAACTTTCTGGAAGGTCCTTCGGTAATTCAGGATAGCGATACGTTGAAAATGTGGTATGCATCTGTGGATATTTATTTCAATAATCAACCCACCGATTTCAGGGGGAACATCGGTTATGCCTGGTCGCTGGACGGCATAAACTGGAACAAATACGCCGGCAATCCGGTGCTCATCGCCGGGACTCAAAACAACTGGGATGCAGCGTCGGCGGCTGATCCCCACGTCATCAAAGTTGACGGGGTTTATCACATGTTTTACGCTGCATTAGACAGTTGGGAGGTCGAGAGTTTTCAGGTGGGCTATGCGTTCTCTAACAATGGGATACAATGGACAAAATCAGCACTTAACCCTGTCCTTGCAAGCCGAATTCCCGGCGAGTGGGATGCCTTCATCGCCTCCTTCCCAAGCGTTCTATTTGATCCGCGAGATGCAACTTTAAAGATGTGGTACACCGGTGTTGATTCTGAAAACTGGTTTACGCAACCTCCGGGTGAATACTTTTATGATTTCGGATATGCCGCTTCAAGTTTTACTACATGCTTTGACCCGGCTGCATATAATTACAACTCCGGGCCGGAGCTGAACGACGGCTCCTGCATTTATTACGGTGATGTGACCATGGACGGCAGTATCGACGTGACTGATGTGATTCTCATGACAGGTTTCGCTTTGGGAACAATAATACCTACAATCGATGAAGCAGCATTAGCCGACGTAGTTAATGACAATGTAGTGAATATCATCGATATCGTGACGGTAATAAGCTGGGTACTCAACGGTTAAACTTTAACGGATATGTCTCAGTTACCTGATTGCCGTATTGGTAATGCAAAATTCTTTTTGTAAAATAAAAAAGTGAAGTTCCGGGTTCTCTAAAATAAGTTGAACGAAATCAGGAGAACCAGATGAACAACACAGACAAAAATACACTTAATAGTCTCGCAGCAATGCCGGACTACAGGTCGTGCTTTCGGCGGGGTTTTTCGTTGCTCCTGATAAATACATGTCGTGCTGCTCATGGCCTCTAAGGAATTTATAGGCCAATTTGCTTTTACTTATTCGCTCTCCGTCATTAAATTCTAAATAGTTTTTATCCAGGCTTTTATCACATTGCTGTTGATGTGAAGCTTGCGTATTGTTTTTTCAAACCGAAATTCCTGTCGCGGAGGGAGTATGGAAGGATATCATTACTGGCTCATTTTAGGCATCATTCTGTTTATCGGAGAGATTTTCACGCCGGGATTTTTACTGGCCTGTCTGGGGATAGGTGCATTTGTGGCGGGGTTAGCCGCTTTTTTTCAGGTAAGTCTGACGGGACAGATTCTTTGGTTTAGTGTCGCCACTCTGATAGTCTTTTTCGGTATTCGACCGTTCATCATGAAATTTCTAAATCGATTCGAAGATCAAACGAAAATCGGTATTGACGCGCTCGTTGGCCGGGACGGGATAGTCACCGAAAAAATCATTGCGGAAAAACAGCTCGGACGGGTGAAGATTGGAGGAGAAGACTGGAAGGCAAAGTCCTCGGACGGGTCGGATATCGAAGTACAGACAGCTGTAATAATTACGGGAATTGAAGGCGCTACTGCCTATGTTGAACGAAAAAATAAAGGAGAATAACCCATGAATCCAACCACGCTCATTATCATTCTTGTGGCAGTTTTTGTCATCATTTTTGCAGCTTCCGGCTTCAAGATCATACAGCAGGCGGAAACGATGATCATAGAACGACTCGGTAAATACAACCGCACCCTAAAAAGCGGCATTAATATTATCTGGCCCCTCGTTGACAAACCACGCCAGATCATGTGGCGCTTCAGAAAGACCGATGTCTCCGGAGAGGATATCATCATCTCCAAACTCATCAGTAAGGTTGATTTGCGGGAACAGGTCTATGACTTTCCCAGGCAAAATGTGATCACTAAAGATAATGTCACCATCGAAATAGATGCTCTGCTGTATTTTCAGATTACAGACCCCATGAAGGCCATCTACGAAATTGCAAACCTGCCGGATGCCATCGAAAAACTGACTCAGACCACCCTGCGTAACGTAATTGGCGAACTCGATCTTGACGGTTGTCTGGTTTCGAGAGATACAATAAATTCAAAGCTTAGAACCATCTTAGATGAAGCGACGGATAAATGGGGTGTCAAAGTAAACCGTGTGGAATTACAGGATATTACGCCTCCCAAAGATATTCAGGAGGCCATGGAAAAACAGATGCGAGCTGAGAGATCGCGGCGGGCGGCAATCCTGACTGCAGAGGGTGAAAAAAAGGCGAAAATTCTGGAAGCCGAGGGCATCAAGGAATCAGAGATCAATAAAGCCGAAGGCGAAAAACGCTCAAAGATCCTGCGGGCGGAAGGTGAGGCCGAAGCCCGTTTGAAGGTGGCCAACGCCGAAGCCGGGGCCATTCAAAAAGTCACGGAAGCCATCAAACTAAGCGACGGCGATCCGTCAAATTACCTCATTGCCATCCGTTATATTGATACCCTGAAAGACATGACGTCCGGGAAGGACAATAAGATTATTTACATGCCCGTTGAAACTACCGGTGTATTAAGTTCACTGGGCGGCATTAAAGAAATGCTCACGGGAAACAAAGAAAAATAAAGCAATGAACAAAATCATCCTGCCTGACTCCGATGAAAAATTGTTGGAGGAATGCCGGGTTGATCTGTTTCGGTCAGGCGGCAAAGGCGGGCAGCATGTCAACAAAACCTCCAGTGCCGTTCGGTTAACTCACCTGCCCACAGGAATAGTTGCGAGCTGCCAGGAAGAGCGCAGCCAGTATTTGAATAAAAAGCGCTGTCTTGAAAAGTTACGACGGAAGGTGGAGGAATTAAATTACCGTCCCCCTCCGCGTCACCGAACCCGGGAACCGGCATGGGTCAAAGAAAAAGTGCTCGCTACCAAGAAAATACGTTCAGGCAAAAAAGCCATGCGCAGACCGCCGGTGCCGGAAGATGACTAAACCGCATTTCAGTCTCCGGTGCGAAATTACGGGAAATACACCCGGATAACAGCCGGCTGATTGCCGAGTGACGGATCACAACATCACTCAATAAAAGAAGGAACCTCATGAAATACAAAATCTCAGTAATCCTGACCATTTTAGTGCTTTTTCTGCTGGTTGCAGGAAGCACTTGCAATGGACCTTCGGCAGAGGACTCAACGTCGGATGCTCTCAGGGAACTGACTGTGTTGTACACAAATGATGAACACGGCTGGATGGTGCACGACGGAGATGCGGGCGGTGCTGCCGAAATGATGGGCCAATGGCGCGATGTTGAAGGTTATTCCGAGGAGGGCGCCTTCCTCATTTTGAGCGGTGGCGATATGTGGACCGGGCCGGCAATTTCAACCTGGTTCCAGGGAGAATCCATGACAGAGATTATGAATGCCATGAACTACTCGGCGGCAGCTATTGGAAACCATGAATTCGACTTTGGACAAGCGGTGCTGCTTGAACGTACCGGACAGGCAAATTTCCCTTTTCTTTCCGCCAATATGAGGGATGAAAACACCGGAGAGCTTACGGCTTATGCGCTACCTTATACACTCGTAGAGGTCAACCATATTGTAGTAGGGCTCATCGGGCTAACCACAATGTCAGCGGATGATATAAATTTTCCTGAAAATGTTGCGGGATTGGATTTTATCGACTACGAAATCGCATTGGAGGAAATTGTACATCAGGTCAAATCCGAAGGGGCGGAATTGCTCATTGTCATCTCGCACCTCTGTAAAAATGATATGGAGGCTCTCGCACCAACCCTGGCTGAGCTGGGGATAGCCCTCATAGGTGGCGGTCATTGCCATGAAGTGGTCACGGAAACCGTGAACGACGTGGGAATTCTCGAAAGTGGCTCATATCTGCGCAATTATGGAAAAGCGACACTCACCTTTAACGACAATACCGACAGCGTGGTAAATATGGATCTGTCCGTCATTCCCAATGACTGGACGCACTCCGATCCTGAAATTTCTCAGATCGTCACCGAGTGGCAGACACGTCTGACAGACGATCTATCCAATGTGATTGGCTATGTGGAAAATGAACTGCTTCGTCATTCGGATCCTATGTATAACCTCATCACCGATGCCTGGCTGTGGGAGTATCCGGCTGACATTGCCATGACCAATACAGGCGGCATCCGACAGAACCTGCTGGCCGGCGACATTACGCTTGAATCCTGGGTGGGTATCCTGCCGTTTGAAAACTTCATTGTGCAGCTTGAGCTTACAGGGAGTCAGATCATGAGTTTAGAGGGTGATCTGGTGGTCGGGGGTATGACGAAAATCCAGGGGTATCATCTTTCCGACGGGACCCCGATTTATCCGGATTCGGTGTATTCCGTCTTGACTACGGATTATATCTATTCGACTTTCCAGGGATTTTCAGACTATGACCCGGAACCCTATGAAACGAGCATCCACTGGCGGCAGCCGGTCATAGATTATATCCAGTCTCTGCAAACCACTGCTGCAGACCCGCTTGAAAACTATCTGGATTATGAACCACGCCAATAAGATCTGCTCTAAAACTCTGTTGTGATTTGAGTTTGGCGCTGCGGCATCAGGAACCCCACTTCCTGACTTCAATCTTTGCCTCAATCAGATCCCTGTGTTCAATATTGAGGATATTTGCGATTTTCTTAATGGTATAATTTTCCATGTAGTGCAATTCATGATCCGCAAAGCCCACTTCTAACACGCATCTGATAAAATCGATTTTATCGGCATAATCGAAATGATTGTTTAACAGCTCGCCATCTTCAAACAAATCGGTCTGGGCAGCGAGTTCATTTCTGGCTTTTGCCATATATTGTAGAGCCGTTTGTTCATCGAGATCAAAAAAATCAACTACAATATCCCGGATGATATTGAGCTCTTCCTCTTCCAGTTTTTCATCCGCTACTGCTACATCAAGTAACAGGCGGATTGCCGCCAGGATTATCTTATCAAAAAATTTGCTTTTCACTATTCTGTAACCTTTATCTACTTCGTTCCTCCAAGTACTAAAACGAATAAATTGGAGTAAAAAATGACCGAGAAGATTACGAAGCAGGACTTTCTGGACAAAGTCTTTAATTATGAAAAAAACAAAGATTGGCATTATGAGGGCGACCTGCCCTGTATCATTGATTTCTGGGCAGAATGGTGTGCGCCCTGCCGGATGGTCGGACCTGTACTGGAAGAGCTGTCAGAAGAATACCAGGGGAAGTTACGCATTTATAAAGTCAATACAGAAGAAGAACAGGAACTGGCCGGGGCCTTTGGTATCCGGAGTATCCCCTCTCTGCTGTTTGTTCCATTAGATGGTAAGCCGCAGATGGCCACTGGGGCTCTGCCTAAAGAATCGTTCCAGCAGGCAATAAGTGATATTTTTAAGCTGCCCAGGCCGGAAGTCGCAAATTGACCTGCTAAAACTCCCCTGGAGTGTTTGAAGCTGTCATTTTTAGGGCAGCAAATGTGAAGACAGCATAAATACGAATTGACAATTCTCCTTTATCGGGGCGGGGCGTAAGCCCCGTCTCTCGAGTTTGGCTATTTTCTATGATAAAGAATTGCAGATTCCAGAGGGTTAGCTGGATATTTCAGGGTTTGTGATCGGAATGGGTTGTTCACGAAGCCGGAGAAATTTGCGTGAATAGCTTATGCCCACATTTCAATTCTTAAGAGGTTTAACATTTCACTTGCGGCGATATGCTGGTTTTTCTTTCTTGGATACCATTTCGGCCGTGGTATTTTTAAGTTACCGTTTTTACAACAGGCTCTGTGGGGTGTATAATAATTTTTGTGTCAATGGTCATCAAGTAGCATAGACTACACGCATAAAAAAAAGGAAGAAAGATGACCAGAAAAGAAGAACTAATAGATGAACTGTTGAAGGAGTTGGATTCCCCTGAAGACCTTTTAGGA
>JAJRUW010000040.1 GCA_024277615.1 Fidelibacterota bacterium
GGGCAGATGATGCCGGGCATTGTACTCCCGGATAAACTCGGAACCGCTGATCTCAAAAGGTTCCACCTCGAAATCAAACCCCAGTTTTTTATAGTAATTGATAACGGGGAATTCGAAGATTTCACGGTAATGTTCAGCAATCAGTGGGGCCATACCCCGCCGGGCATCCTCAGCCGCCCGGCAGAGTGAATACAAAATTGAGCTGGTGCGCGTAATTGGTGATTCGAATGAGTTCCGATTTAAAACTTGTGGAGAGGTTTTGGGAAAAGCGGTATTCGATGGTGAAAAAGTCCAGCATCAGGCCCAGGCCATAGTCCAGCCCCGGGTCGAAGCGCTGAAAACCATCCGCATAGACCGTCTGTTCGGTTATCGTCGGTGAGATTCCCAGGGGAATGGTATGCCGGCTGATCTGATAATCAAGGCGGGGACCCAACAGGGCATAGATGCCCCAGTAACGCTGCCGGCTCTCGATCTTCAGCGGCATGGACAAACTTAAATAGTTGCCATAACCCTGCACATAATTGCGCTCGAGGGAATCGTCACCGAGTCTGCCCCGGATGATGAATTCGCCACCGATCCCTTTCTGGATGAAATAGAGATTTGCGGCCAGACCCGTTGATGGAGATAACCGGGCGAGGTCAAAACCCAGACCCAGGATGTAACTGCGGTGATAATGGGCCTCATACCGGAGTTGATGCTGCGGATCGTGAAGGCCATCAATGGTCCAGGCCTGTCCGACGCGCAGTTCAAACGCTTGACCTAACTGCCCTGAAAACACGAGAAGCAGGAGGAATAGAAGAACTTTTCTCCCGGCTTGCAGTGATTTCCCGGGGTTGTATTTACAATGCATCTAATAAGATTTAGTGATCATTTATGTTATGCCTGTGTTTTGGTATTGGCAGGACGTTGAATGACGTCATACTGTGCTGCAATGACAGATCGGAAGGAACTGGATATCCTGTCCCAGTCCAGCACATCCACCCGGAAAGGTAATTCCGATTCTTCGAAGGACTCCCTCAAGTGCCGCAGACGATCAGCATCCAGCCCTCCGGGACAGTACACGGCCAGATCAAGATCGGAATAAGGTTTGGCATTCCCCGTCACACGGGAGCCAAAAGCCCGGACTTCACAATCCGACACATGTGCGACGAGGATTTGCCGAAGCAGAGTCAGATGTTTTTGGGGCAGATCAATCATTCCGGGTCTCCAGAGCCTTCAGCAGACGGGCGGCATCTTCGGCAAAGTTGAAGGCCTCTGCATAAATGTCCTGGGCTGTTTCCGGCTCGTAGGTGTGTGAAGTTCGATTCCTCGCATCGTGATACCGCATCCATTGCTCTACATCTTCGATGAGACGATTTTCTGCTGCCAGGCGAAATAGCTCTCTGCGGGTCACCCCGTCGGCGATCATTGGGCTCAGATTGGTTTCGAGCCACCGTTTAATAAACTTCCAGCAGAGTTCGTAGGTGAACTTAAAATTCTGGATCACGCCGGCTCTGATCACTTCCTGCATCCCGACAGGTAATGTTATCAATTTATCCGGATCGGCGACTGTGAGCGCTCTTTCCAGTGAACCGATTGCTTTGCTGAAGCTGGTCAGGTCCAGTTTCATAATTGCGTTCTCCTTTTCATTTCGATAAAACTTAAGAGCTTGTCTCTCACAATGGGGAAAGTTTTCTCTTCAGGTAGTTTGGAACCCATCTGCAAAATCCGCAGGGAACTTGCTGCGGAGTTTATTTTGCCAGGCCGCCTCGAGATATCCATCATGCTGCAACCGCCCAACGACAATTCCAGGATGAATATTGAGTTTATCTGCAAATGCGTTGATCGCCTCGGCGTAGAACAAACCTGCTTTAAGGAATTTTTTATATTCTGATACCGGAATCCAATAGTTTGCGGCAAAGTTGTCTGCCTCTATTTCAGGTTGTGATTTCTCAATATTATTTTCATCTTCTAAAATAATCATCTTTTTACTATGCAATAGAAGATGACCCAGCTCATGGAAGAGACTGAACCAGAAAATATCTGCCCACCGCCCGCGCATAGATAACATGAGGACCGCTTTAGATTGCCCCAGCCAGAATATTGCTCCTTGTAGATATGTTCTGGGTAAATGGGGGCATAACACAAGCACGATTCCTGAGTTGGAAAGACTCTGTCGCAGTTTGCTGATAAATTTTTCCGGATTAAGTCGCGTCAATCCTCTGATATCCGTTAGTGTTTTATGTAATTTCTGCTTATTAAAAGCAGTGACTTGCGTCTTTTGAGCCTGCAATTCCCCAATCCGCAGCCATGCGGCAGTTGCTTCAGGTGAACGCTTTCCACTCCCCTGTCGAAAGGCAGCTTGATAACGGTTTAATTCCGGGATATTTCTCAGATCGGTCACACCGAAAAAATGCTGTAGTTCTAAAACTTTATCCGATGCTTTTGTTTTTCGCGAGACAAATCCAGCTCTGGCCAGGTCCGGATAACAATATTTCGAAACTAATTGGCTTTGTTCATGCAAACGCTGCAGTTCCTGAACTTCTCGATTCCGCACCAGAGTCAGACGGTATTCAACTTCAAGTCCGGTCCAAATATGAGCAGGTACCCCAACGACTTTTTCTAATTGTAAAGCAGTCTCAGGGGTTATCGCTTTAGCTCCTGTAAATATCGCGCTTAATTTTGGAGCCGGGCGATTCATTCGACCGGCCAATTCCTTTTTGGTCATGCCAAATTCAGCAATAATTGCAGCGAGGTATTCCCCCGGTGGAATTGCCAAATTGGAGTTTACGTGTTCCTTAATCCTCATAATGTTTGCTCACCTCCTCAATCTCCGCAACATCGATCCTTTCAACTGCAAGCGTAAAGAGCAATCTATGATAGCCGGTAAGTTTTATCGCCCAATGGCCTTTCTTACGTCCCTTTAAGGGATGGCAGTGCAAGGCGGGAAGAATACGAAGTTCGTTGATATCCCGGACGTGTTTCATGATATTGATTCGCTGAATGTATTTGCGGGCGATGTCCACCCCGAAGCTTTTTTCAGCCTCACGGGAATTTTCATACTGCTTTTTCAGTTTTCGCGTTCTGAATTGAACTTCCACCCTGAGACCCGGTTCCTTCTTCTTTGCATGATCTTTTATGAAGTAAGTTTATCGCTTTTGGCGTTAAGATATCAAGATAATTATTTACCTAATGGGTAAATAATGTGCTCACAGCATCTCCTCCACTTCCCGGAGGGCAGAGAGAACCGGTACACCTGCCTGATTTAAGCGTCGGGGGCTCTGGTGTCCGCCGGGGACCAGTATGCAGTCACAGCCCAGAGCCTTTGCCACTTCTGCATCGTGCAGCGTATCGCCCACAAAGAGAACCTCAGCCGGCGTGCAGGGCAGGGCAGCCATCCAGGCAAGCCCCCGTTCCACTTTGCTGTAGGCATAGTGATTGTCCAATCCGATAATGCCGGTGAAAA
>JAJRUW010000041.1 GCA_024277615.1 Fidelibacterota bacterium
ATGCAGTTTTTGTTGTTTCGGTGAAGACGATCAGTGAAATTATTACAGCCAGGTTGGTGAGAAAAATCAAAGGCAGGAGCAGTTTCATTCCCCAACCGGTTGAAAGTGCGTAATAATCAATACCCTTTGAGGCGAATCTCATCCGTTGATAAATAAACTGATCAATGCTTCGGGGCGGGTCAGATTCTACAATTGTTTCGGGACTAGACGAGAATTTCAATTTCCAACTGCTTTGTGTGGAGACTTTCTGAAGTAATAGATCATCGTCTCCCTAAAGAATATGTTCAAAACCGCTGTAGCCTGAAATAGCGTCGAAGACTTCTCTCCTGAAGGCCATATTGCGACCGGTGCAGGACAGGACAATTCCAGCTTCCAGGCCACCGGCGGACAAGGCATCCTGAGCCAGACTTTCCATTTCAAAAAGATGGTCTAAAAAGGTTCGATGAGTCGTGAGAGGGGCTGGTGCTGAGAGAAATCCAGTCTCATGGTCGGAAAATCCTGAGACCATGCCGGAGATCCAGTCTGAGCAGGGTCGGCAATCGGCATCCGTTTGTAGGATGAGTTCTCCGGAGGTAGCGGACACCGCCGAGTTAAGTGCCCATTTTTTAGGAGCCCAGCCCTCAGGTGTTTCCGTGACAGTCAGTATTTTCAATTGTGGGAAAGCCCTGGAGACTTCTTCAAGATAAAGGGCGGTACCATCGGTCGAGCGGTCATTGACGATGATCACCTCAAATGACCTCCCCGGATAGGTCTGATTTCGCAAAGCGTCAATCAACGCAGGGAGAGAATGTTCTTCATTCCGCGCCGCAACGATGACGGAAACAAAAGGCAGGTCTTCTTTTACGCATATTGACGCTGACGGTTGAGCGGTTTTCAACTTAAATGTAAACCAGAGCAGCAGTAAACCGTAAACCAATACGGGGAACAGTATCATCGGGAACATCAGCTTTGCTCCTTCCAGCCCAATTTGGGTGCCATAAAACTCATTATTCCCATCAGGACAATATAGGGAATTTGCAGCAGAAACCAGAACAGGAAATCCACAGCTTTGAATTTATACTGAAAATGAGTAAGAGCTGATATATACAGTAATAATTCCAAAACAAATTTCAGAGCCAGGCCACTGAAAAAGAGAATCGAATACCTGGCGTAAAAAATCGAGGCACCAAATAACACGACTAATGAAAGGTTGGTGAAAAAAGTTGCCAGAACAACACTGAAGAAGATGGGATTATATTTCCACATGAGATTTGCGTCTCCTGCCCAGCGAATCCTTTGGCGTATAAAGGACCGCCAGGTTTTTTCGGTGCGGCCGGTTGTAAAAGCCGCAGGATCGTCGGCAAAACGGACTTTCGCCTTTCGTTTTTTTCGCATCACCTGTAAAAATAATGAATCGTCGCCCTGTAGGCAGCCGGCAATTGGCGAGAATCCTCCGACGGCGGTATATATATTTTTCCGGTAACCCTGATTCCGGCCCGTGCTGGCCCAGGGAGTGCCGAGTAAGGTAATGCCTCTCGTCCCGGCCATGAGCAGATAGAAATCCAGACTCTGAAAACGGGAAACGAGAGTTTTGGCAGGCTCAATGCGGGAATATCCGATGAGGTAATCCGTAGCTTCCGTAAAAGCATTACTCATGCTCTGTGCCCAGTTCGGTGACATCCGGCAATCTACATCCGTAAACAGCAGTATCTCACCGGACGCTGATGTGATGCCGGCATCGAGGGCTTTTTTCTTATGCGCTAATTTGGCATCACCGCTGCTGGAATTCACGTATTTAAAGCGCGCATCGGCAGCAATGTGAGCCCTTATAATACTTGCAGTTCGGTCCGAAGAATTGTCATCGACGATTATAAATTCAAGCTCACCGTCATACACTTGACGAGACAGACAATTGAGTAAACCGGTGAGAGCAGTTTCTCCGTTTTTAACGGCTACAATTACAGAGACTGATTGTGAAGATGAGGTTTTATCAGGATTTGAAAAAAAGAAATTCCCGATGCTGAAAAGAATAAGGGCTATTCCATAGATCAGGAGGGAACACCAGAATATACCCTCGATGAAAACCATGCAATCTAGTGCAGAAGCAGGCTGGCGACGGAGAGATAGATCAGGGCGCCGAACATATCGGTGGTAGTGGTGACGAAGGGTCCGGAAGCAATGGCGGGGTCCACATCCAGTTTATTCAGGAGGATGGGGTAGAAAGCCCCGATGGCTACGGCGAAAGACATTGCACAGAAAATCGAAACCCCGACCACAGCCCCCAGCCAGATTGGAGAAAAGGGATAATTCAGGTAGCGGAAATAAGCCATCAGACCCAGTAGAACCCCGTAGATCGCACCCAGCATTACACCAATGCGGATCTCTTTAAAAATGACTTTGGACACTTCGGCCATATTCACACGGCCTGTGGCAATCCCCCTGACGATTATGGAACTGGTTTGTGTTCCGATATTTCCCCCCATTCCAAGGATGACGGGGATAAAAGCTGCCAGGGCCACGGTGGTCGTGAGCAGATTATCAAAAAATCCTATGATAGTCATGGAAAAAATACCACCGACCCAGGTTGCCATGAGCCAGGGGAAGCGTGCTTTAACGGATTCCGCGGAGGATTTGAGCAGGATCTCACGGTCATCTCCTACACCTGCCATTTTTAAAATATCTTCAGTTGCCTCTTCCCTGAGGACATCGATAACATCGTCAACTGTGATGACACCGACGAGTTTGTTTTCGGAATCCACTACCGGGATTGCAAGGTAATTATAGCGGGATACGAGATTGGCAACCTGCTCCTGGTCGGTTTCCGGTGCGACGGCAATAAATTCACTCTGCATAATCTCTTTCAGGAGGGTTGTGGGGGGGTGCAGCAGGAGCTGTCGCAGAGAGAGCACGCCAATCATCTGATCTTTGTCGTTGATCACATAAATATAGAAGGGTGCGTCCATATTCTGATCGATATGCTGAACCTGCTCAATCACCTCGGCAATTGTCAGATTGCCGTTGAACTTCATGAATTGAGTAGACATGATGCCGCCGGCGGAATCCTCATCGTACTGCATGATGGCATCTACTTCGGCCCGGTCTTCTTTCGCCAGTTTCTTGCGTACAAGAACGGCAAGATCTTCCGGCAGGCTGTCGAGGATGTCGGCAATGACTTCCGGCGGGAAGTTGGAGATCAGTCTTTCAATTTCAGCCGGCGGGAAGGATTCCAGTAAATCCAGGATGAGTTTTTCGTCCAGTTCTTCAACAAATTCCTGAAATCCTTCTGTGCGCAGCACATACTGGAAAATATCCCGTCTGACGGTTCCCGACAGGTGACGGAAAACTTCTGCCATGACGGCGGGATGGGTTTTCTGAATGAGTTTGAAAAGAGAGACTTTTGCCTGTCGTCTGTAAAGACGATTCAGAGTCTCCAGAATTAATCCGACTTCATTTTCTGTGATGTGTTTGCGCATCGGTTCAGATTATTGGAATAAACCCATTCATTTTATTAAAGTTTTAAAGTTCCCGCTCAAACGGTCTTTTCCAGGAAGCCGTTTGCAACCATCCATTTGTCATCGGCAAACTTTGTGAGATAGTTACGAATTGAATCTGGTAAGATGACCAGACATTTTTGACCGGACTCGAGGCGTGAACAGACCTTGAGGGCTGCCCAGACGGCCGCTCCCGAAGAGCCTCCCACCAGCAGACCCTCTTCTTTGATGAGCCTGCGGGCCATGAGGAAGGATTCCCGGTCTGCGGTCTTTACATATTCATCCACGAGTTCATTGTCCAGCACATCCGGAATAAAATCGTAACCGATGCCTTCTACGAGGTAGGGATACACCTCATCGCCGCCGCCGAGGATGTAACCCAGCGGGTCCACTCCGACTATGTAAATATTGGGATTGACTTCTTTAAGGCGCCGGCTGATCCCGGTAATGGTCCCCCCGGTTCCCGCTCCGATAACTACCATATCGATATCAGCCCCCATGTCATCTAATATTTCCTGTGCGGTGTGCTGATAGTGAGCGCCGGGGTTTGCAGGATTGGAATACTGATCCAGAATATGCGAATTGGGTATCTCTTTCAATAATCGTCTGGCGACACTTATATGACTCTCCGGGGAATCCCAGGCAGCTTCGGTGGGCGTACGGACAATTTTGGCTCCGAGAGCTTCAAGGACTACCTGTTTTTCCCGGCTCATTTTTTCAGGCATCGTGATGACGACATTATACCCCTTAACCGCTGCGGCCAGGGCGAGCCCGATACCCGTATTTCCGGAAGTCGGTTCGATTAATGTGTCGCCGGGTTTGATACGACCGGCTTTTTCCGCCTGCTCGATCATTTCTTTCCCGATGCGGTCTTTCAGTGAGCCGCCGGCATTCAGATATTCGCATTTGGCAAACAGCTGACAGTGCAGATCTGCGCCTATGCGATTTAGACGCACTATCGGGGTTTTCCCGACGGCATCCAGGATTGAATCAATTACCATGTATCATCTCTATTTTTAATTTTAAAACAGGCATAAATTTACTGTAGAATGCGGTGAATTATAAATTATTATTCATGAGGATATTGAGTGGAATACTCCGCTGAACTTCCACAAATCGAAGCCACGCAGCGGGCTTATCATCCGCCCGTCCTTTTATCAGTCGGCACGGCAGCAGGGCAAGTACAAACCGTCTCCAAATACAGTGGGAACTCACCGGGCAGCCAATTACTTTTGTCCTGCATCCAAAAAGCCGTTAATTTTGCTTTGCGGATATTTAAGCAGGATGGGCATTTCAGGAAAGTTCAAATGAATTATAAAATTGTTTTACACTCGTTGAGCAGAATTCTCTTTTTGCAGTCACTGGGAATGCTCCCGCCGTATTTTTTGTCTTACCTTTACGATGAACCCCAACACTACCACTTTTTAATCCCGATTCTCATACTCATGATTCCCGGGATCATCTCGGCCTTTAGCCATAAGTCCGTTCGTTCAATGGGGATCAAAGAATCCATGCTCATAGTTGTATTTTCGTGGATACTGGTTTCTGCCTTTGGGTCTTTGCCCTATTTGTTGGGTCATGTTTTTGATAATTTTACGGATGCTTTTTTCGAAACACTCTCCGGATTTACCGCAACGGGCTCAACCGTATTGAAGGATATTGATTCTCTGCCCCGCAGCATATTGTTCTGGCGTTCAGAAACACATTGGCTGGGTGGCATGGGGATTGTTGTACTGGGGATTGCAATTTTCCCCTCCCTGGCCGGTAATAAAACGCTTTTCAGCTCGGAGGCGCCGGTATCTTTCATGGATGAAGAACTTTTCCCAAGAATCGCAGTTATTGCGAAATCCTATTGGAATGTGTATATTCTTTTTACCGTTATTGAAGCGTTGCTGCTATTACCGGTAATGGGCTGGTTCGATGCCGTCACACATGCCTTTGCCACCATCGCCGGCGGGGGATTTTCAACACACAACGCCAGTATTGCATATTTTAACAGCATCTATGTGGAAGTTGTCGTCATGATTTTCATGATTGCAGGGGCCACCAGCTTCATCCTGCATTATCATGCTTTAAAGGGGAAATTTCATTATTTTAAAAATTCGACTTTTATGCTTTTTATGGGCATTACCCTGGTCGCCACGCTACTCGTCACCGCCAACCTTTATCTGTTTGGTGATAATTACCGGAATATTTGGCATACGCTGCGACTGGCAGCCTTCAATGTGGTTTCTCTCATCACAACCACCGGGTTTGCCATTGCCGATTTCAAATACTGGCCCGCCTTCAGCATTTTAGTCCTGATCATTTTGATGTTCATCGGTGGAATGCCGGCTTCGACCAGCGGTTCGGTTAAAGTGACCAGGTATCAGATCATTTATTATAATCTAAGGAGTATTTTTAAGAGCTTTTTTCATCGGACGGCAATAACCAGAATATGGAAAAACGGCAGGTCCATTGACTCGGACATGGTGCTCACTACCCAGATGTTTGTGCTGACCTACATTTTTATTTTTGTCATATCGGGGTTACTGCTGGTAGGTTTCGGGAATTCACCTGCCACGTCTTTCAGCGCTGTTGCCGCAACCCTGGGGAATGTGGGGCCTGGCATCGGAGCTGTCGGACCCTACGATAATTTTGCAGGACTCTCTTCCGTTGTAAAATGGATTTTATCCTGTGATATGCTGCTGGGGCGTCTGGAAATCTGGACCCTGCTGACTCTGGTCATACCTGAGTTCTGGGGCATCAAATGATTCAGTTGACGAAAACAGTCAGGGGTTACTTTCCGGTCTTTTCAGTCAGATGATTCAGCAGGATGGCTCCTGCTGCTGCAAGATTGAGACTTTCCACATGACCTTTACGTGGAACAGTAACTTTGGTTGTCAGGAGTCCTTCCAAAACGGGGCTCAGTCCATGGGCTTCGTTGCCCAAAACGAGCGCCCAGTCGGCATCGGAACCGGCACAAAGCGTTTCAAGAGGAACACCTTGCATTACACCCCCGATGAGTTGAAAGTTACGACCGCGCAGTTCCGACAGAAATTCGGCCAATCTTTTTTCATAGATCGATAAATAAAAATGAGCTCCCATGGCAGACCTGACGACCTTCGGGCTGAATGGATCCACCGAGTTTGGGGAGAGAACCACGGTTTCCAGACCGAACCACTCCGCTGTCCGTAGTAAAGTCCCCAGATTCCCCGGGTCGGAAATGCTGTCCAGAATGAGTAAATTTCCTCCGGCAACCGGCTCGGAAGTATAAAGTGACATCGGCAACAGGGCGGCAATTCCCTGTGAATGCAGCGTGTCGGTTACTTTGCTCAGGCTTTCGGCGCAGGCGGTCTCCCAGGCGAGATTACGGCGGCTAAGCTCCCCGATAATCTCGGTCCCGTGAGGCGATGCCTGAAATTCAGTGCTTAGCCATAATTTTTCCACCGGGTAATCCGCGTTCAGGCACTCCCTCACAAGACGATAACCTTCGATGAGATACTGCCGGTGTCGGTTCCGGTATTTTTTTACGGAGAGTGATTTGAGAAACTTGATCTCGGACTTTGAGAGCATGACCGGCGGCTCTGGTCTCAGGTGAGCTCAATGCCGATAGGTGCATGGTCCGACCCCATAACGTCCGGGAGTATAAAAGCATCTTTTAAGCGGCTTCGTAGCTGAGGGGATATGCAGAAATAATCGATCCGCCACCCCACATTTCTGCTGCGTGCTCCGCCCATATAGCTCCACCAGGTGTAATGGCCGCTTTCCTGATGAAATTCCCTGAATGTGTCAATGAATCCGGCGGCAATGAGGTTGTCAAAGCCGGCTCTTTCAGCATCGGTAAATCCGGCATTGCCCGGTTTTGTTTTTGTCGTTTTATTAGATTGCGGATTGGCCAGGTCGATCTCTTTGTGAGCAACATTCAGATCACCGCAGAAAATGACCGGTTTGGTCTTCTCAATTTGTTTGAGATAGGCCAGGAAATCGACATCCCATTCATTATGCCGATATTCCAGCCGCAGCAGTCCCCTTTTGGAATTTGGGACATACACTGTTACCAGATAGTAATCTTCAAACTCGGCGGTGAGAACTCTACCCTCCTTATCGTGTTTCCCAATACCGATATCGGATGTGACGGACAGGGGTTCCGTCTTTGAAAATATGGCCGTGCCGGAATAGCCTTTCTTTTCAGCGGAGTTCCAGTACTTGAACGGATATTCGGAGAGATCCAATTCAACCTGTTCTGGCCTGGCTTTAGTCTCCTGTATGCAGAGAATATCAGGAGCATACTGTCTCACAAACTCCTTAAAACCTTTTTGCAGAACAGCACGCAGGCCGTTTACATTCCATGAAATGATCTTCAAATCTGCTCCTTCACCTGTGGATAAAAGACGTTGACCACATGCGTTTCAGCCCTTTTTAAGGCTTCCCCATAAAGAGTCTCCAACTTAAGTTCAGCTTCAATCTCACGCACTGTATCAAGATTTGCTTTAGTTTCCGGATGGGGCGGAACAAAAAACGAACAGCAGTCCTGATAGGGTTCAACGGAAATTTCATAAGTTCCGATTTCCCGTGCCCGGTTGATGATGTCCTCTTTGTTATGCCCTGCCAGGGGGCGCAGGATCGGAATGGAGGCGGCATCATCAACGGCCCGCATGTTGGACAGGGTTTGAGAGGCAACCTGCCCAACGTTTTCACCGGTAACCAATGCCGGCACCGTATACTCTTTGGCGAGCATATCGGCCAGCCGGACCATGGCTCTGCGGAACAGAATGACCCAGTACTTATTCGGGGCTGTGGCCATGATCTGCTGTTGGATTTCCAGCAGGGGAACACTGTGAAGTTTGCACCTCGTCTGATATTCTGCCAGGACTCCGAGGATTTCCTGTACATTTTTGATGGATTGTCTGCTGGTCACCGGTGCGGAGTGAAAATGTACATAAATCGGATTCACACCCCGTTTCAGCATTTCGAATGCGGCAACCGGAGAATCGATTCCTGATGATAGCAGAACCAGCGCCTTTTCGCTGACGCCAACGGGCAAACCGCCATAACCCCTGATTTTATCGGCTCCGATGTAGGCATAATCCTTTACCACTTCGATTTTAACGTCCAGATCAGCTCCTTTCAACCTGACGGGTTTACCGCAGAGTTTCTGCAGGTGAGCACCCACTTCCGTATTGAGTGTACCGGATGATAGCGGAAAATTTTTATATTGCCGGCGGGCACTAACCCGAAAAGTCTCAAATGTTCGGTTCTCTATCAGCTCGGCAGCAGTATGCTTAATTTCCTCCAATTCAGCCGGTATCCGGGTCATCAGGGTGGCATTCATCAATCCCATCACATTTTTCAGCCTGCGGGCATACTCAGGCCACAGGTGAGGGGCAGTATCCAGAACAAATACACGTGCACTGTTGGCGGAAATCTTTCCGTGTGGTAAACCCTGCAACTGCTTTTTGATATTCCGGGCAAAAATATTTTCAAACCATTTACGGTTTCCACCTTTAATGGCAATTTCGTGATAATGAATCAGAATGCAGCTTTTACCCATCCCGGTCATGAGAGCTCATCCGGTAATACACGGGGTTGACAGGTGTAAAGCGTATGTGAAACAGGTATAACGGTTTTTTTCTTCCGCGGCAGGTTATCAGGACTCATCGGCGGTATGGTGGTGTTCTGTACCGATGGTGAAGGCCTCTTCCAGTTCGTCAAGGGGAATTTTAAGTTGTTCCCCGTCTTTCATATTTTTCACAAGGGCAATATTTTTCACAAGTTCATTATCGCCTAAAATGACGGCATAATTAGCCCCGCAACGATTGGCTTCTCGCAATTGGGCTTTGAGGCTCCGTCTGAGCGTCTCGACAATCACGCGCAAGCCTTTTTCACGGCGCAGGTCATCGGCAATGGATAAAGATCGGATGAGGGAAGCATTTCCGAGAGTGATCATGTATATATCCGCAACGGGGTTTTCCTGAAGCTGCTCTTTTTTTGACAGAGCCAGCAGCAGGCGTTCAATACCGGCGGCAAATCCGATAGCAGGTGTTTTTTTACCGCCGAGTTGTTCTACAAGACGATCATACCGTCCCCCACCGCAAAGCGAATTTTGTGCTCCAAGTACCGGGGAGGTTATTTCAAAGGTTGTTCTTGTATAATAATCGAGACCACGAACCATCTTTTTATTCAGCCGGTAAGCAATACCCATACCGTCAAGTAACTCACACAGCCGGTCAAAGTGTTCACGGTCTTCAGCAGTTATGTGGTCAAGGATCATAGGGGCGTGTTCATCCAGCAGATATTGACAGGTTTCACTTTTACAGTCAAAAACTCTCAGCGCATTCGTTTTAAGACGGTTATTACAGGTATGGCAGAATTTATCAGCGTGAGTTGCCAGGGCATCCCTGAGAGTTTGAATATATTCCGGACGAATTTCAGGACTGCCGATGGAGTTCAGGTGCAGGGTTATTTCGTCGATACCGAAAACGCCCCAAATTTTATATGCAATGGCAATGACCTCTGCATCCTGTTCGGGGTGGGGTGAACCAAAGGCTTCGATGCCGAATTGGTGGAATTGACGCTGGCGGCCTTTTTGTGGTCGCTCTCTCCTAAAAAGACTGTCGATATAATAGAGGCGGTTGATGGGGGCTTTACCGGCCAGATTGTGCTGAATAAAAGCTCGTACAACCGGCGCTGTCAACTCAGGTTTCAATGTGAGCGACTCACCACCCTGGTCAACCCAGGAATACATCTCTTTGGAAACGATGTCCGTTTCAGCACCGACCCCGCGGGTGAACAGATTTGTCTGTTCGAAAGCAGGCGTTCTGATTTCACCGTAGCCGTGTAATTCCATAAAATCGTGTATAATCTCTTCTATCTCCTGCCAGCGCAAAGCTTCTGCCGGCAGGATGTCCCGGGTTCCCTTGATACTGCGGATCTGTTCCATCTACTCCTCAATCTCCTGTTGCTCAACTTCCCAGTTGCGAATAATTGTTATGACCTCCCGGGAGTCCTTCGATTCAATTATTTTCAGCCTGAGGTCTGATTTTTTGATCATTGTCCTGAAAAGGCTCAAAAAACGGGTAATCTTAGGTGTTTCCTTTTTGGGACCGAAAATGAGCAGGATGATGTTACACGGCAGTCCGTCCGGAGATTCATAATCGAGTCCGTCCTTTGAAATACCCAGAATCACGGCCGGCGTTTCAAAATCATCGGAATAGACCTGAGGATAGGCAAGGCCCCGGTTTGAGAAGGAACAATGATATTCGTTTTGGTCAATGACATTTTGCAATATTTCCGCATCAATTTCCGGAATTTCATGATGCTGAAGCAGGACCCCGGTCAGTTCTTCGATTGCATCCTTCCAGCTTCCGGAACGGATATGAACGATATTGTTCTGGTTTAGTGTGTCTAACAATTTCATCAGAGGCGCAAAGTTAATTTTTTATAAGAGCGCTGAGCAATTAAAAAAAAACTCTGTTGCATTTGCAACCGGGTGGCCAATTTCGAGACATCACAGTTTTACAAAGGCGTCCGTAAGTTCGATCAGTTTGCTGCAAATACCCGGTTCGGTCATGGAATGACCGGAATCGGGTATTACATGAAATTCGGCCTCGGGCCAGGCTTTGTGCAAATCCCACGCAGAGCGCATGGGACACACTACATCATATCGACCCTGTACAATAGCCCCCGGGATTTGGCGGATCCGGGGAATGTTATCCAGGAGCCAGGATTCGTTTTTGAAAAAACCGCCATTGATGAAATAATGACATTCGATGCGGGCGAAGGCCTCGGCAAAATCACTCTCTTCAAAATGGTGCATCAATTCCCGGTTTTGGTACAGCTTGCTGGTGCTGCCCTCCCAGATAGACCAGGCTCTGGCAGCTTCCAGCCGGGTGCCGGCCTGTGAACTGGTTAGACGTTTATAATAGGCGCCGATCATATCGCCGCGCTCTTCAACCGGGATGGGCTTGAGAAAAAATTCCCAGGCATCGGGATAAATATTATGAGCGCCGTTCTGATAGAACCAGAGGAGTTCCGATTTTCTCAGCAGGAATATGCCCCGCAGGATAATTCCGCTTACTCTTTCAGGATATGATTCACTGTAGGCCAGTGACAGGGTCGATCCCCAACTGCCGCCAAAGACCACCCATTTTTCGATTTGCAGGTGCTTTCTGATGGTTTCGATGTCCTCAACCAGATCCCAGGTCGTATTTTGGCGCAGCTCTGCAAAAGGGGTACTCTTTCCGCAGCCGCGCTGATCAAAGATGACGATGCGCCATTTTTCGGGATCGAAGTAGCGCCGGTAAACCGGTTCGATACCGCCGCCGGGGCCGCCATGCAGAAAAATGACGGGTTTTCCACGAGGGTTGCCGGATGCCTCAAAATAGACAGTATGCAGGTCGGATACTTTCAGGTATCCTTCGGCATAGGGTTGAAGGGGCGGATATAATTCTCTCATAGTTTTCCTTCGGATGGTTTGGGGTATTTAGTATTGCTTTTTTTTATTTACTATATTCTGCAGACGTTTTCCGGCCTGAAAGCGGTTGAGGTTTCGGGCAAATTGCCGGGCAACATCTTCCTGGTATTCGGGAAAATTCCCCGAAATATGTGGAGACAACAGAACATTTGGCAGCTGAAAAAGTGGATTGTCGGTCGGGAGCGGCTCCCGTGTAAAAACATCCAGGGCAGCTCCGGCAATACGTTTTCCCTGCAGAGCTGACACCAGGGCATCCTCATCGATGACAGCTCCCCGCGAGATGTTGATCAGAACTGCAGAAGATTTGATCAGGCTCAATTCTTTTCGACCCAGCATTCCCCGCGTCCCCGGGGTGAGGGGACAGGTGACGGCAATAAAATCCGATATTTTGAGTAAACGGGATAAACCGTCAGTCTCCGTCAGAATAACCGGGTTCAGGGTCTTATTTTGTTTTACAGCCCTGTTTCTGAGAGCTACAATCTCCATGTCAAAGGCCCGGGCTTTGCGGGCAAGTTCTCTTCCGATGGCACCGTATCCGATTATTCCCAGGGTTTTACCTGCGAGCCGAACCATTTGTCCGGCGATTTCCCACTGTCTCCATTCCCGGTTTTGTTTGAAATTTTCACAGTCAGAAAATCTTTTTGCAAAATAGAGCATGGCAGCAATGATATATTCGGATACGGGTCCTCGGTGGATGCCTCTTGCGTTGGTAATGAGTACACAACTGCGGAGTAGTTCGGGAGATAAACTGTGTTCGATGCCGGCAGCACCAAAGTGAATCCATTTCAACTTGGAAGAAGCCAGCATAAAATTCTCCCTTGAAAGCCGGTAACAGACCAGGATGTCGAGAGTTGGTATCTCCCTTCGTAATGCCGATTCATCGGGAATCCGGATGAATTCCGCCTCCCGATGTGTAGCGAGATGCTCACGGATAACCGCCAGCAATTTTTCGTATTTTACCGGGTTGCCGGTGAGCTGAAGCCCGATGCGCATTAACCGATATAGGGAATAAGTTTTTTAAATAATTCGTGTGTAGCAGTCACATCACGCAGGACATATTCGTTCACTGCCTCAAGGTTACCGGCTTCAAATGCCCGGGCAACACTGTTGCCCTTTACTTCTCCCGCTTTGGGTGAGAGAATTCCAAAAGACTGGCAAGCTACATCCAGGCTGACAGCATTGTAGCTGCTCCAATTTGACAGAAACATCATCAGATCGACATGATAATCATAGGTAAAACGTCTTAAATTCTTGAACCGGCGGTTTGTAACGGGAATGCCATAATGTGCGGCCCGAACTATCAGAAAGGGGATGTCGAACCCCAACCCGTTATAATGAACGAACTTCACATTGCGGGAACGATCATCGTTCACAATCCTGAAGAACTCGCTCAGGGTCCCCTCTTCGGTTTCTTCTGAAATGACCAGGTCTTTATTTTGCTCACTTCCGTCTCTGAACCAGCGCAGACCGATGCAGAGCACCCGGCCAAAAAAGGGGGATGTGGAACGAATCAGCGAATCGGCTTCCTCCTGTTCCAACTTCACTTGTTCCAGCTTGCGAGCTACCCGGCGGTTGATCTCTTCCTCAAGGCCTTCGGGAAGATCCGCACGGGGGATAGTCTCAATGTCCAATACAAGATATTCCATTTAATTTTCTCTTTCGGGTCGATTTGTGGTTTCATTGAAATTGTTCGAATTCCGGACGGTCCCGGAGCTTAGACTTTTCACAAACAATAATATAACTGTAACTACAAGCAAAACGATGAGCGTGCGGTAACGCCAGGGATATATGACTCTGCTTTTGGCGGCCAGAGTATAATCCCCGTTAAGGTAATTTTTAAGACTCACCTGCCATATCATCGTGTCACCCCTGGTCGTATCCGCATTGGTGTCAAGAATTTCACCGGGCATTATCACCCGGAATTCAAATTCATCGTCAGCGAGATCGTGCGTGATACGGGCTTCTTCCTCAAGGGATGTAAAGATCGAGTCCATTACCGCATCGTATCGTTTTTCCAGAGACTGCTTTAAAAGAGTGAGCCCGGACTGTTTCAGGTCATCATATTTACCCAGCAGAACCGAATCCGGGAGATTGACGATATTTTCGTTCAACCACCGCTCGAGTTCCTTTTCCAGGATTGGTTCCCGATTGAAGCCGACATCACTTCTTTGCAGGGTTTCGAGGAAAAAATAGACGAGTGCATCGTGCATCCAGTTGACATCATCATTGTTTTGCAACGATTTTTCCAGGGCCGGGTATTTAGCCTGCACGCCCCTGCCTTTGAATACGGTTTGATATGTAAAGGTATCATTCAGGAGCCAGCGTCTTCGTATAATTTTCGTCGGTGTCTTAAGCAGAGAGCCGTATGAGATAGAGTCGCCCTCATAGTAAGTATTGGGAATATCAGCATTTACGTTAAACCATTTGGAAGCGGCGTACTCATAGGATTCTGCATCCTCAACATCAAGTGTAGATACTACATGCCAGGTCGAGTCGTAGGGCGGGCTGAAGTCTGCATCCAGCAGGTCGCTCCGGTCTCCACGGGCGTGATATTCGATATCAAAATTTCCGGCAGGATGAACCTCAATAAAAAAGGTGTGTTCAACACAGGCTGGAATTAACAACAGCAGGGTCATGATGAATATCGGTTTAAATCTATACTGCATGATTCAGTTTAATAGTGAATATTTCCTGACGGGATAATTTAAGTCCCCTGCTTCTTATCCCTTTAGAGAAAATGCGTTTCTGTCCAATCAGTGCGAATAAGCGGGTTCACCAGTTTTTGAAGGGATGCCGGATTAAATTGGAATTATAATAGCGCGGGTCACCCGTTACTTCTGCTCCAATCCATCCGGGTTTGAGGAATTTTTCGTTCTCATGCTTGAGCTCAATCTCGGCCAGTACAAGTCCTTCGTTTGCGCCGTGAAAGATATCCACTTCCCAGGTAAACCCTGCGAAGAAAATTTTTCTGCGGTGTTTGCGGATTGTGGGTTTCAGACAGAGATGTTCGAGCAGTTCTCCGGCGTCAGTAAGTGGGATTTCATATTCATATTCCAAACGCGTGGCTCCCACGCTAAGACCTTTGATGGTGAGGAAAGCCCGTTTGCCCATGATCCGCACCCGGACGACTCTTTCCTTTTGGTCGTTCAGATATCCCTGATGATAGAGTACTTCTTTTGCCCGGGGGATATCATCCTGAGATGTGATTAAAAATTTTCTTTCGATTTCTGTACCCATATACTCACAGGCTCACCAACTGATGAGACGACGGATACCTTTGACGTAGTTAATATTCTCAAAAGCATTTAATCCAAGTTCATGAACCATGGTGAGTACCCGTTCGGGGTCCGCATGTTCTACTGCAGCGGAGAGACTTGAATTGCCATCGATCTGCAGATTTGCAATCTCAACGATAGCTTCATTGATAAGGAAGCCGTAGCGGAATTTGCGAACTTCCACGGGTTGCAGTTCAAAGACTGGCTCAACAAGTTCGCTCAAAAATTGTTCCCGCCCGTACTCTTCCCGGAGATAGTCCGGTGGTGTAAGACAGGCTGCCTGATAAAAGACTTTCAGATCACTCTGTTTCAGGGGAAATTCGGCTTTCAGAGCCGGGAACCACCGCTCAAGGCCGGCCCCGTTTATCTCCAGCAGCAATTTAATATTCAAAAGCCCGTCCCTGAGCTTGAGATTGTGGGCGCCGGTTTTTGAAACGAGGTAAAGTTCAACGCTCTGTTTTTCCCTCATGCAGGGATACTCACGGATGGCGGCTTCCGCTTTCCCCAGTTCGGTGGTGAAAGTACGCCATTCCCATCTGGCATCAAGAGTCGTGTTATTCGGGGTCATCCGGTTCACTCAGACATCTCAAATTTACATTGAACGGTAACAGCTCAGACCTCCGCCCCTTATTCCGGGGAAGAATTCTGTCTGAGGTCGGTTCCCATGATCAGGTTTACCACGGCCACAATATCCAGCACATCGATAATACCATCTGCATTCAGGTCACCTGCCTCGAGCTGATACTCAGTCGGGTCGATATTTTCAAGAATGATATTTATGATGATGATCACATCCTGTACATTGATAACTTCGTCTTCATTCAGATCGCCCAGGAGAGGACTGTCATCATACAGCGGGTCCAATCCGTCTAAGATCTCTGTATCTGTACCGTCAGGGTCGAGCCAGTCCCGCAGTCTGGTAGCCGGAGTGTCTCCGTATTCCCAGGCGCGGTAAATCTTTCCGTATTGATCCGGTCCATACTGGTTGTCACAGGAAGATGAGCCCGTACTCAGATCCCCCACTATGCGGTGCCCGGCATTAAACAGTGCAGACCCGGAAGAACCCGGTTCGGTGACCCCGTCATCCCAGACAACATTCCATTTATAATAGTTATAATGAGTGGCCTGATCGTAATCGAAGGATATCTTTTTAATATCACCGTCGGGATGGTGAATCCCAACTGGCTGTTGCGGCAGTGTTGATTCCCGTGACCATCCGGCATAGTAGGGTTCATAGCTGTCCGGAATGGGTTCTGAAAGTTCCAGTAAGGCAAAATCGGGACTGCTGTAAATATCCTGTGATGATGCCCTTAGCACGGAACCTGATACCGTATGATTGGTCGGTCCGTAATTGCTGTAACATTGAGAGGCCTGGTAATTGAACATGAATACGAATGACCCCGGCGAACCGCTTTCTTCGACACAGTGATAGGCTGTAAGCAAATACTGGGATGTATCCTGACGGGCATTATTGATGAGTGTTCCGCTGCAGAGGAAGGGCCCGAGAAAAAGTTTGGCCACGGCACGGATTTCATTTGCCCAGGGGTCACCTTCGGGGCAGGCAACGTTGTTTTCACACCACCCGCTGCGAGCGTATTCGTCGTTTTCAAGCACATTTTCAAAAGCATGGATCACAGAGGTAACTTCTAAATTCAATAATCCTGAACCGGGTTGTAAATCCACTTCCAGAGTGACTCTGTCACCCGGAAACGGGGCTGTGGCGAATTCTCCGTAGTCCTTGTTATTTTTGGCGGTATAAGCACCGGCGGTCTGCTCATAGTCAGCATTATAAAGAAACAGTCTGCCGCCTGGTGGTAATCTGAAACGGTTGAATCTGAAACCGAGTGAGATTGCCCCCGGTGAGTAAATTTGCAGCCGCCAGATCCGGGAACCGTCAGGCAGATCCTCCCAGAGACCGGCTTCAGAAGGATCGAGATCAATCTCAACTTCAACCCCGTAACGATGGGGTGTGCCGGGTTCGGTTTGCCCAGCCTCCGTCCTGTATTGAGAAACATCGATTGCGGGCAGCTGCATGACGGGCAATGGGCCGGAAGTCATGACCGACCTGCTGAGGGGCACGCCGCCATAACTCAATTGGGAAAATGCGGGTGCCGAAAGCAAACAGATGATGAAGGCAAGCAAAGGGATATATTTAACCATAGAAAATCTCCATGTCTTGAAGGGTTTTTCTTAACAACAAGTGCGATAATTTAACCAGAATCATGGAATTTGCCGCGCAATAAAAAAGGCGAATTGTAATCCGCCTTTTTTATGCTTCTACCTCACCGTTTTGCAAAAGTGTATGCGAAACGGGCAGGGTTTAATCAGGGTTTTTTGCAGCAGTCTTCTTCAGCCTTGTTACCCCAGAATTTCCACCAGCTGCGGCTATGGGAATGTGTTTCCGAATCAGCCTTTTCAGCGTCATGTGATTTGGCACAGCGTTCGGGGTCATCGCATTTTTCACCGGCCGCTTTGTTCGGACACGGTGTTTCGGCTTGCTCAAGTCCGGCGGCGTCCATTTGTGCTGCTTCCATGCCCATGGCACCTTTTTTATCGCAAGCTTCTGTTTTCCCTGCTTTTCCCTTCTTACAGCAACTGGATTTACCGGCCTGCGCCGTCACTATTGACAGCGACAGAACCAAAACAATGAATATGAATAATTTTTTCATGAAGTCCTCTTTTGTTTTATTTATTGATTATCCTGGTTGCAAATCTATTCCATTTCACCCGGAAAGGAAAAGAAATTATGAATCTGGGAATACAATCGGTGAACTCAGTTCCCGGATTGAACTACCGTCTGACCAGCTTATATCAAACGGGTCACAATCTATGGGGATTTACTGTCGATATACTGAAAAAAATCGAACCGGACTTCCGTATTAATAAACTCTGTGGTTTAAACGATACAAAGGTCCGGTTCGATTACAAGATCATCAGCCGGTCTGGCAGCTGCTGAAATTTCCGGTCAGATGAAAAGCATACAACGGCGTTATCTTTGAGTATTGACGATCATATTGATCAGAGAGATCACATCCAGGACATTAATGATACCATCTTCATTCAGATCGGCCGCCAGCGTCTGTACCGGATCAGGTTCCTGCAGATTCAGGATAAAATTGACGATTAAAACAACATCCAGCACATTTATATCGTTATCCGAGTTTACATCTCCCAGTGTGTATTCAATGGGAATGCTGTCAATCCCATCCAGAGTCAGTATGCCGGTATCATCAGGGTCCAGCCAGTCTTTGAGTCGGTTGGAGGCGTTGTTACCGTGGTCCCAGGACCAGGCGAATTTGCCGTAATAGTCATTGAAATTATAGGAGCAGGAAGCCTGTCCGCCATGGAGTTGTCCCACAATCCTGTGGTTGTTGTCAAACAGAGGGGAGCCTGAGGAGCCGGGCTCTGTTGTTCCGTCGTCCCATTCGGCGATCCGCCAGTGAGAACCGTCGTTAAAATTCCAGCCATCGGAAATTCCGGCATCGTAATCAAAGGTGATTTTTTTAATATCTCCTGAGGGGTGGTGAATGCAAACGGGTTCCTGGGGCGGTGTATCCAGAGCTGACCAGCCTGAGAAGAACACATTGTAATCTTCCGGGATGGTTTCCGTCAACTCCAGCAGGGCAAAATCGGAAGCAGAATTGGTGGCACGCAGGGTGGTACCCTGTACATAGTCCGAGACCGAGCCGTTCTGGTTGGTACAGCCCGGACTCTGATAGTTGAATAATATGATCCAGGTATTGACATTGCTGGTGAGGCAATGATTGGCTGTGAGGAAATACTGGGTCAGGTCCTGACGAACATTGTTTATCAGTGAGCCTGAGCACCAGCGGGTTCCACCGGCCAGCAGGACCATGGCAGCACCGCGAATTTCATTCGCCCAGGGATCGCCCACCGGGCAATTGACATTGTTGTTGCAGGAGCCGGAGTCCCCGTAATTTCTATCGCCAAAGCCGAAAATATCGCGGTAATCGTGGATGACATTGGAAATAGCGATTTCCGATCCCGTTGCACCGGCCGGTTCATAATATTCCAGTGTGATGGTTTCCCCCGGAACAGGTGCGGTGGCAAATTCGCCGTGTTCTTTATTGTTGAAGTCGGTGAAGGCACCCAACACATAGTAATAGTCCTCATTATAAAGAAATAATTGACCGCCTTCCGGCAGATGATAGCGGTTGTAAATCAGGTTTATCGCAATCGCTCCCGGTGCGTTAAGAGCCAGTCTCCATAACCTGCCACCATCGGGCAGTTGCTGCCAGTAACCGGAATTTTCCAGATTATAACTGACTGCAAAGCTATAGCCGAAGCGCGGAGGTTCATCTTTAGGTGCGGCCGCATCTTCAGCAAGGAGGGGTTCAACATCTATTGCAGGCAGGACTTCCACCGGTACTGTGGAGCGGTCCAGGGCGTAGGTCAAACTGGGGGGTGTACCGCCTGCACTCACCTGAGCGACTACGAAAGAGCCGCAAAGCAGGATTAACAGCGATATGATTCTAACAGTGTTCTTAAGCTTCAACTTTTATCCTCCTATGATAAGGTTCAGTATTAATATGATGTCAACAATATTAATGATGCCATCATCGTTGAAATCCGCAGCAGCAGTCTGTTGCGGTGTTGGGGTTTGAGTTCCGGTGATGAAACCGACGATGAGCATAATATCGAGAATATCAATTACATCATCCTGATTTATATCACCGGGTTGAAAATTTCCGCCGAGAGTTGAGGCAGCTAAAACAGCATTATACAGATTCAGGCGCCCCCCGCTCACCGTGACACCCTCAAGAGTAGGTAAAGAATCTACAGTCTCCAAAATGACTTGTTTGAGTTCAAGGGCAGCCGGACCTGGTGATGTGAGATAATAAGCGGCCCAATCTGCAGGAACCGCTGCATGCAGCAGTCCCACAGCACCTGCGACATGGGGAGTGGCCATGGAAGTACCGGTTTTTGAACAGCTGACACCTCCGGGAACCGTACTGCAGATCTGAGTACCAGGTGCACCCAGATCGATGGACAGGGCCCCATAGCCCGCCGAGCCGTACTTCTCATCGAAACGGTTTGTATTTGTCACAGTCACAAGGTAATCACTGGAACACCCCGTCGGAACATCACCTATCTGATCTACATTTTGATTTGAATTGATGGTTGCCGCCGCGCTCAGAATACCCACAGCTCCCATGGCATTATACAGATCATTCCAGATGGGGTAGCTCCCGGATTCGCAATCGGCATAATCCACACCAAAACTGCTATTGGTTGCAACCACATTTGCTCCGTAGTCCCCGTCGGTTTCCAACCACAGGGTTTTCTGATCCAGCACATATCCGTAAGCAATTGAGATAATGGAAGTGCTCCCGGAAGACCCGGCCACACACATGATCTTGACATCCCAGTTTACACCGGTCACATCAAGGCCGTTATTTCCCCTGGCTCCCACCGTCCCGGCTACGTGGGTCCCGTGGGAACTGGTCTGGGGAATCGAGCCGTCATTGGCATAGGCGTCCCAGCCATGGATATCATCAATATAACCATTGCCGTCATCGTCGATACCGTTACCGGCAATTTCATTGGCATTTGTCCAAATATTGTCCGCCAGATCCGGATGCGTATAGGCCACACCGCCATCCACAACAGCCACGACAATATTATCTCCCAGGGCTGTTCCGCCGCCGGTGGTAATATCCCAGGCTTCGGGGGCATCAATGTCGGCATCAGGCGTTCCGCCATTCTGACCCGTATTGTTCATATCCCACATGTCAGGAAAATCCGGATCATCGGGGATTTCCCGCTGGGATAGCAGGTGATCTAATTGCACCCAGGTTACCTCAGGTCTTTTCTGCACCAGGGTCAAGGCTTCCCGGGTGGAGGCAAAACGCTTTTCATCTACCCGAACGAGCCAAATATTCAGTTGGCGCACCAAGGGTTTTTCAAGCTCCAGACCCTGTTTTTGCAGGTTGGCCTTCAATTCATTCAGATCCGCCTGGCCGGCGACCCTGACGATCAGTTGGTTTTCAACAAAGGGTGTCTCAAGGGCCAGTAAGACCGTAAAAAGTGTGAAAAGTATTAGAACTCTTTTCATGCCTGTCTCCTCATAAAGTAAGTTATTTCTCTCATTCAGTTATGCTTTAGCTCTGATCCATGATTTGGTTTACCAACAGGATTACGTCAAGGATATCAATAATAGCGTCTTCATTCAGGTCTGCCAGCTGGGTTTGAAGGTCATCGGGAAGCTGGCTGCCGGTGATGAAATTGACCACGACAATAATGTCCAGAATATCCACTATTCCGTCAAGGTTTACATCTCCCGGCTGCTGAGCCGGCTCCAGGGTATCGGCAAAATAAATTCTGGCAGGACCTTCCCGATAGTCCATCCACACGGCGTACAAATTTTCATTAAAAAAATATAGCTTGGGGTGAGTTTGAATTGTGCTTCCTTCGACGGGGTCATCATTCACCCGCTGATATTGAAAAAGTCCGTCTGCGTAAGATTTGGAATAGCCGTAGTAAATATCCGGTGAGCCCAGGTCCTCATTTACCCAGACTGCGTGTAAATATTCCTGATCCAGCTCAACATCGGGGAAATCCTCACTTACTGCCGATCCGTCCGGGTTCACATTCAATTCATCGTGGAATACAAGGCTGAAGGGCGAGCCCCATCTCAAGAAAGTATTGGCCGGGTTTTCGACCATATAACCTGCGCCGAGATAATTATCATTAACGGTAATGGCAGGACCCGAAGCCGGACATTCTTCGCTGCTCCACCAATGATAAGACATGGCCACGGCAACGTTGAAATCATACTGATCAACTGGTTTACGGGCAACGAAATGATCACGAAAGTCATTGTAATTATTCCTGAAGGCAATAAAAACATCTCCTGCATTATTTACAGCAAGATCGGGGGGCGAACAGGTCGAGGGGGCTCCGAATCCCGAAGTGAGATCAGGCAGTGTACTGGGTTCAAAAACTAATTCGCCCGGGAGGGTAACCGCATAGCGAATACCTTCAAAATTCCCGTCAGAAGCCCAATTGTAATAAATGAGGTGCCAGCGGTCATCGGGTCCGATCTCAATATCGGGGAATAACTGGGATCCGGCCTGATCACTGATAATACTATCTTCCATCCAGTTGTCTCCGTTGTCTCCG
>JAJRUW010000042.1 GCA_024277615.1 Fidelibacterota bacterium
ACTTCAGTAATAAGTTAAATGCTTCTTTAAATTTTCAGGATGTTGCAAAAACTACAGTAACAAACCTAAAGGAGCTTATGAAGGCAGATGTAGTTCTGCTATTTCACCGGGTGGGAAATGAGCTTAGACTGATAGGTTCCGAGACTTCACGGTCTGATTATGATCACAAACATACAAAACTGCATAAAGTGGGAGAATGTCTTTGTGGTCTGGCAGTCAGTCAGGGGAAATCCGTTTTCAGTTTGAATATCCATAAGGACCCTCGTTGTGTGTGGGACGAATGCAAAGTTGCCGGTTTGATCTCTTTCGCCGCGGTTCCGCTTTTCTGGGAACAAAAGATCATAGGTGTGCTGGGGCTGGCCTCAGGCATTGAAAGGAATTTTCAGACGAATGAAGATTACATCGGGACTCTGGCAAATCAAATTGCGATCTGTTTTCACAATGCCACCCTGTATCAGGAAATTGACAAACAGAACAAACTACTGGATGAAAACATCGTTCAGCTCACAGAGGCCCGGGAGAAAGCCCAGGATGCCGAAGGAAGATTCCGTGCTTTGACAGAATCTGCCAGCGCAGCTATTTTCATTTATCAAAAAGATAAATTCATTTACGTGAATCCCATGATGGAGAAAATATCCGGGTATTCTTCGGATCAATTACTCCGGATGAAATTCTGGGATATTGTTCATCCCGATCATAAAGCCATGATACGTGACCGAGGACAACGCAGACTTAGGGGAGAAGATATAAGCCCCCGATATGATTTTAAAATAATTACTGCTAAAAACTTTGTACGCTGGGTCGATTTCACGGCAGCGCCCCTCATTTATGAGGGCCGGAAAGCAGTCATCGGTACGGCCTATGATATCACGGAACGGAAAACAGCCGAGGAGAAGAATATAACACAGGCAGATGCTCTCCGGCAAATGGTAGAAGGAGTTTCAGGAAAAACCGGTAAGGCGTTTTTCAATTCGCTTGTAAAATATCTTAGTACTGTGCTCTCGGTTGATCTGGCTTTTGTGGGGGAATTCATCAGTAAACAGGACGAACTTATAACGACCCGGGCCTTTTTCGCCGACGGCCGATTGCAGAAAAATTTCCAATATTCCCTCAGACATACACCCTGTGCAGAGGTGTGCCGGCGAGGCCTGACCGTGGTCAAGGAATCAGTCAGTACACTCTATCCAAAAGACGAGCGGTTGCGTGAAAATGATGTGGAAGCTTTTTGCGGAGTTCCCATACTTGGGGGCGGGGGGGATGTGCTGGGCAATCTCGTGGTAATGCACCGCAATAAGCTGAAAGATACATCACTGATTGAATCTATACTGCAGCTCTTTACTGTGCGCGTTGCAGCGGAGCTTGAACGTATTGAGACAATCCGTGAAATTAAAAAGCGAACTGAGGAACTGCGTACGGTTCTGAATTCGAACCCCATCCCCATGGTGGTTGTGGATGAAAACCGGGAAATTGTTGATGGGAATCCCGCCGCAACACAATATTTGATCAGGACGGGCCATACGCTGTCCGGGCGTTTCCCCGGTGAAGTGCTCAGTTGCATTCATACATTGGATGATCCCCGGGGTTGCGGTTTTGGAAAGGAGTGTCAACAATGCGGACTGAGAAAAAGGATTTTAGAGGTCATCAAAAATAAAAGCATGACCGTCGGTATCGAGACGGATTTAAGGCTGCTTATCGATGGCGAATATCATTTAAGATTCATCAAGCTGAATGCAGCTTACATGGATACACAGGCGGGTCCCAGGGTAGTGGTGGCATTCGAAGATATCACTCAATCGAAAGAACAGTCGAGACGCCTGTCCGACCTTGTAAAGCGGCTAAAATGGGCACAAAAAGTAGCGCGCATGGGATTCATTAGCTGGAATAGTAAGACTGATGAACTGCAGTGTTCAGATGAAATTTACCAGTTTTTAGGTCAAAACGGTACCAGCTTTAGCACGATGACTGAATTCGTGAACGATGTGATCAATAAATCCTACCGTAAAGAGCTCATGCGGCAGCTGAAACAGACAGCTCGATCTTCAGCTCCCATGAATCTCGACATCCAGGCTAAAACGGATAACGGCGAGAATATCTGGTTGAACATCCGGGCCGAAGCCCATACCGCGGCGGGAGATGAAAATTCTCAATGGGATATCCTGGGAACAGTGGTGGATATAAGTGATAGGAAATCAGTAGAAGAGCAACAAAAAAAATCCGAGCTGTGGCTTAAGACCATTATTGAAACCGAGCCGGAATGTGTAAAAATACTCACTCCTGACGGAGTATTAGTTGATATGAACAGATCGGGATTGAAAATGATCGAGGCCAGCTCACTGGATGAAGTCAAGGGAAAACAAATTTATTCTCTCATTGCGCCGGAATACCGGCCGGCCTTTAATAATATGCTTAAGTCGGTTTGTGCCGGTAATGCCCAAATTCTGACTTTTGAGATGATCGGGCTGAAGGGGACACGGCGCTGGATGGAGAGCCATAATGTTCAGTTGAAAAACCCCGAGGGGGAACTGTTAGGACTGCTGGCTGTGACCCGGGATATAACAAAACAGAAACAGACCAGTGATATGATCGCCCGGTCTCTGGCTGAAAAAGAAGTTCTGTTAAAAGAAATTCATCACCGGGTGAAGAATAATTTACAGGTAGTTTACAGTCTGTTGAATATGCAAATCCATCGCATGGAAAATCAGGAAGCCCGGGAAGTCCTCCGGGAAAGTCAGTCCAGGATCCGCTCCATGGCCCTGGTACATGAAAAGCTTTATCAGTCAGAGAATAGGTCACGGCTGCCGGCAAAGGATTTCATTCGGAGTATTACCCGGGAGCTGTTCGGCACTTACAGCATGAGTAACAGAATAAATCTGGTACTCGAAATACCGGATCTGACACTGGACATCAACTATGCCGTCCCCTGCGGACTGGTGATTAATGAGCTTGTATCCAATGCCCTTAAATATGCATTTCCCGGAGAGCGGCACGGTACAATAAGGATTTCTATCACAGACGGTAAAAAAGGATTTTTAAAGATAGTCGTGGCCGATGACGGTATCGGACTACTGAAAGATAAAGAATTTGAGACTTCCTCAACACTGGGGATGACACTGGTCAGAGTAATCGTTCTGCAGCAACTCGAGGGAAAGATGGAAGTCAGCCGCGCAGGTGGAACCACAATTACAATCAATTTACCATGGAGACGAGATGAGCAAAGCTAAAATTTTAATTGTTGAAGACGAAATGGTCACCGCTGAAGATTTGCGCACTACCCTGGTTCGGATGGATTATGAACCGGTAGCTGTGATCTCAACCGGTGAAATGGCCGTAAAAATAGCCGGCGAACTTCAGGTAGATCTGGTCTTGATGGATGTAAAACTGAAAGGTGAGATGGACGGTGTTGAAGCGGCCGGGATCATCCACGAGAACTACGGCATCCCTGTAATTTACCTTACAGCCTATGCGGACAATTCCCTGTTGGAACGGGCAAAATTAACGGGACCTTACGGCTATGTTGTGAAACCTTTTTCCGACAAGGAATTGCATTCCAGTGTGGAAATTGCGCTTTTCAAAAGCCAGTCCGATAAGCAGATTGCTCATCTCAACTCGGTTTTGAAGGCGATTCGAAATATCAACCAGTTAATCACGCACGAAAAGAACCCCGGGCTCCTCATCCGACAGGCCTGTGAGATGATGGTGGATTCCAGGGGATATGGCAGTGCCTGGATTATTCTGTTGAACCGTGAGGGTGAATATGTGGACTCCGCCGAAACCGGTATCGGCAAATCTTTCAGGACACTCGTCGAGCGTTATAAGAAGATGGATATCCCCATTTGCTGTGAAACAGCCCAAAGGACTGACGGTGTAATTGTCATGGAAAATATTAAAAAAGACTGCCCTGACTGTCCTCTGTCTCAAAAGTATGAGGAGGGAAAGTGTCTGCAGTCGAGACTGGCGCATCAGGACCGGATTTACGGTTTTATGTCGGTGGGAGTCAGTTCCGGACAGCCTGTTAATGTTGAAGAACTTGATTTGATTGAGGAAGTCTCGGATGATCTGGCATTTGCCCTGTACACTTTTGAGGCCGACCTCGAGAAACAAAAGCTGGAAGCACAGCTAATTCAAAGCCAAAAACTGGAGGCCATCGGCTCTCTCGTGAGCGGTGTGGTCCATGAGATCAATAATCCCTTGACGGGAATGATCAACTATGCCGATCTCATCGAAGAAAAAATGCCTGAAGGAGATTTGAAAGAATATGCCCAGGGAATCATGTTTGAAGGTAAAAGAGTTGCCGGGATCGTAAAAAACCTGCTGGCTTTTTCCAGAACGAGTCAAAATGTGGAAGCTCCGGTGAGTCTGGCCGATGTCATCCTGGGGACATTGTCGCTGGTCCAGCCAACTTTAAAAAAGGATCAAGTCATGCTCGAAACAGATCTGCCGGATAATCTGGATTCAGTTATCTGTAACTCTCAACAGATTCGACAGGTTGTTTTAAATCTCATTACCAACGCCGGGCACGCTTTGAACAAACGCTATAAAAAGTGGGATGCAAATAAGAAACTTATGATTAAATTAAGACCTCTGAAAAGAGATGGCATTGACTGGCAACAGATTCTTGTCGAAGACTACGGTACAGGTATTCCCAAAAAGAAGATTGATAAAATCTTTGAAGAGTTTTATACTACAAAGCCTGAGGGCGAAGGTACCGGCCTGGGTCTGTCGGTCAGTAAAAAGATCATCGATGATCATGGCGGGTCATTGAGAGTGGAAAGTAAAGAGAATAAATTTACACGTTTCTACGTCGAGCTCAAAGTTAAGCCGGAAAAGAAGGAAGGGAAAATTGAGTAAGCTTAAAATCTACCCCGGAGGTTGTTGAAAATGTCGGATATGATCAAATTTTGGTTGTGGTCAACCCTCTTTCTCGCATTGGTTTCGGCAAGAGATATCAGCGGTTGTACCGATCCCGTGGCCCTGAATTATGATCCCCAGGCGACTCTTGAGGACCACAGCTGTGAATATGATACTGATCTGTGGACCGTAACGCCGTCGGATTTCCAATATGACGGAGCCGTTATCGGGGCCGTATTTGTAAATGGCCTCAGAACCACGAATACTTACGACCTGCTGGCAGCATTTGTCGGAAACGAATGTCGTGGGCTCGCCAACGGCCTGGAAATACCCGGTTCCCAGGAGATTGTTTTTATGGTGATGCTGTACAGTAACACCGCTACCGGAGAGGTTCTGACTTTCCGTTATTGGGATGCAGCAAACGGAATTGTTTCAATTCCACCTGAAACACTTGAGTTTTCTCCCAACATGATAGTTGGGTCTGTGCTTGATCCGCTAAGCGTCAACGTCACCGAACTCGGTTTTGACTGCGCCGGGGTTTACGGCGGAACAGCAGAGTTTGACAGTTGCGGAGTCTGCGCCGGCGGTACTACCGGAAATATTCCAAATGCCGACATGGATTACTGCGGGGTTTGTTTCGGAGACAGTTCCTGCCCCGGGGATGGTGATCTCAATGACGATGGTTCATTGGATATCCTGGATGCCGTGAGGTTGGTCTCAATCATCATGGGAGAAGTCCAGGGAAATGCTTATGAAAACTGGTCGGGGGATGCCAATGGTGATGGTGCTATTGATATTTTGGATGTGATCGTGATCATGACTGTCATTATGGAAAACTCCTGATCCGGGATCTTCCGGGATAGACATTCGATGCGGCAGATTGTTTTCACCTCTGCTTAATTGATTATTTGAGGAAACTGATCACGGTTGAAGACCTCAGAACTTATAAAAGTATTATCCGCAAGACTGTCCCTGCCTCAAGCGGCAGTTCGTGATCTTCTCAGCCATTCTGCCGATGTAATGGCCCGTCTGCTTGAAGAGGATATCTCTTTCATACTTCCAAAACTCGGCACATTTTCTACCAGGATTCAACCTGAACGGGTTAGCTATCATCCGGGCCTGAAAACAAAAGTCCTTCTGCCTGAAAAACGTTCAATAAGCTTTCATCCTGCTGCTGCGCTGAAGAAATCTCTCAAAGGAAAGCCGGATGTCTCCAGCTCCTAAAATCACTTTTGCCGACCTCGTAACGGTATTGGCGGATGACGCCGATGTCTCTAAAAGGACGGCCGCTGCTTTTCTGCATGAACTCATCAGTGTGGTCAGTGGGAATGTAAATGACGGGGAACGCACTACGATCCCCGGATTGGGATATTTCGACCGCAACTGGCGGAAGGCATCCGTCAGCAGGGATTTTCGGACAGGTGATCCCATAGAAGTTCCGGGACATTATTACCCTGTATTCAAAGCAGTTGCACCCTTGCGGAGGCTGATTAACCGGGAATATGCCGGGCAAAAATTCAAACCTCTGTTGACGGCACCTGTCCCCGGTGACCAAGGGACTGGGAAATTGCCGGTACAGGGTGATATCCCAAAGGCAAAGAGCAAACCGGTAAAAAACACCCGAAAGCGGAACCGGCTCTGGTTAGTCCCGATTTTTATTATTTTGGCTGCCTGGCTCGGTTTTCATTACTACTCTCACTTTGCCCTCTCCGGGATGGCCGGCAACCTCGAAATCAGTTCAAATATCACTGCTCCGTCCGGAACTGAAGCCGACCACCGGACAGAACCCTCAACAGTTTCTGGTCGGACGCGGGTTGGGATTTCCGATGAGACGAAGGCTTCGTCGGAGGTTAAGGAAGAACGACATGATATCTTAAAGAAGGATAATTTGTGGCGGATCTCCGATTATTTTTATGGCAGCCCCTATCTCTGGCCCAACATTTACAGAGGAAATTACACAAAATTGAAAACCCCGGATTTGATTCTCATCGGAGATGTGATTGTAATTCCGGCTCTCGAGGGCAAATTGGGAACCCTCACTCAGGGAGATCTCACCGATATTTCCGCAGGCTATTTACTGGTCTATTTCGACTACCTGAAAGCTGCAAAGTCCGATGCAAGGGACTACCTGTGGGTCGCTTCCCGGCTGATGAATCTGACTGATTCAGACAGAGCCTCGGACATTAATCCCGATGATCTGCGTATCATATCAACCATAAAAGGTGAGGTCAGGTTCAAATAATACTTATATTTTAATTGGCGCTTCCAATTAATAATCAATAAATTAGTCATTATTTAAGGCAGGTATTTCAACAATAATGGAGCATTATGCACACTTTTCTGATAATTCAATACCACTCATATTGATAAATTAACAATGCTGAATATACATGTAATCGATGACGACGTTTATATCCGTGAATTGCTGCTGGAGCATTTATCCGCACAAAACTATGATGTAAGGGGTTTTGCGACCGGCGAAGCAGCTTTGAATGTACTCAAAAAAGAACCACCCAATCTTGTCCTGCTGGATTTAAAGCTGCCCGGGATGCAGGGATTGAATTATCTTAAACTGGCTAAAGAACAAATTCCTGATCTCGAAGTCATCATTATCACAGCTTATGCGGATGTAGAAAGTGCCGTAACGGCAATTAAACTTGGTGCACGCGAATATGTGAAAAAACCCTTCGATCTGAATGAGATTACCATTGCGGTGAAAAAAGCCGTTAAAAACAATCTCAGAGATGAGCAGCTGGAGTACCTTGCCAAATTAAAAAATTCAGAGTTTAAAGAATTTATCGGCAACAGCAAACCAATGTTGAAGGTTTTTAAATTTATCAAACAGGTGGCAAATTCACCGAAAACCTCAATTTTGATCCATGGAGAGACGGGCACAGGAAAAGAACTGGTCGCCAGGGCCATTCATGCGCGCAGCAGGAGAGCCAGAAAGCCCTTCATCGAAGTAAACTGTTCCGCTTTTCAGGATACGCTGCTGGAATCCGAACTTTTCGGTTACGAAGCAGGTGCCTTTACCGGTGCACACCAAAGAAAAAAGGGGCTTCTTGAACTGGCAAATGACGGAACATTTTTCTTCGATGAAATCGGCGAAATGAGTTCAAAACTGCAAGTGAAATTGCTGAAGGTAATTGAAGAACAGTCATTATACAGAGTGGGAGGACTCAAAGAGAATAAAATCAATATTCGTATCATCAGTGCCTCTTCACAAAATCTTGAAGATCTGGTGAAGACCGGGAAATTCCAGCAGGCTCTGTTTTATCGCTTAAATGTTGCCAGGATTGAACTACCCCCCTTAAAAGAGCGCGGGAACGATGTAATCCTCCTGGCCGACCACTTTATTAAAAAATTCAATCTGGAATTTTCAAAAAAAATTAAGGGGCTGAGGGAAGATGCCAGGAAAATGCTGCTAAAACATTCCTGGCCCGGAAATGTACGGGAGCTGCGTAATGTAATCGAAAGAGGCATTTTGTTTGAGAAAAGTGACTATCTCACCGGCAGCAGTATTGCCCTGATGAATCTTTCCAATCCGCACATCGTGATGAAATTTGATGAGGATTTTTTCAGACTTCAGTATGCTATTCCGGAAGAAGGAATATCTCTCCAAAATGTGGAAGATATTCTGATAACCAAAGCGCTGGGCAAAGCCGGTGGAAATCAGTCCAGGGCTGCAAAACTTTTGAATATCAGCCGTGAAAAATTGCGTTATCGCCTCAGAAAGATCGCTCAAAAAGAATAACCCGTATTAAAACAGTCACTGTTTGTAAAACATCCTAACCTGTTGTAAAATATATCCCTGATAAGCTGCATCTCAGAGTGTTTGGATTGCAGGACGATTTATGCATGTCAATCTCAAATATCCTTTCAGCTTGTGTCATTTGCACCAATGTGGGGAATATCCCCAGCCTGCAAGCATTTGGTTTTTAAATTTAGCTTAAATTATGGCTCATATCCCCCTCGCTGCCTAAAATATTCCGCCTGCCTGCATTTAATTAAATGAATTTCGAAGAAGTCATATTAAGCTTATTTATATGAATTATTATTAGTGATATAATCTCTGTACTTTCCATTGAAGGGCAGGGGACTGCCAGGGAGCTATTTTTATCTCAATCTTAAATTAGTGTAATATGAACAACTATTGGTGAAATCACCCGATTAACAGAATGTAATTTGGAAATATTTAAAATAATTCTTGTCAGTTGTTCGAAAGCAGTCTAAATTAGTTGCGTCTGAAGTAAGTGATGAAACATAGTTTAAAAACGAAGTAATATCAATAGAATTAATCAAATGTTAAGGTATTCGATAATATAAACCACTACTATTTACAAGCATTAAATAAAATTAACTAATGAACAATAAAAAACAGGAGTCGAAGATGACCAGAAATCTCCTCAATAAAATTTTACTCACGGGCATTTTTCTACTGTCAATCCTAAATTTTTCAGTTTTTGCGCAGTCTGTACCGACCGTGAATGGTTTATTCTATGGTGACGGTGATGCTGCAAATTATCAAACACTCGGTGTCAGCGAGGCCGGACGGGGAACCCTGTACTACAATCTGGATGGAGATACTCTCTATATCGCCATGGTTGTTGATCAAAGTGTAAATGATAATGTTTTCGGTTGGAGAGACCATGATACTGCTTACCTGCAGAGTGCGGGATGGGCCTTGCCCGGCGGTGGTCATAATCATAAATGGAAAGACCTGAAGAATTCGGATCATATACAGTTGAACCTCAGTTGCGGGAATAATGATATTACCTGGAAACAGGATTATCTGTACGATCTTGATAACGATAAGGAGCCTCTTGAGGCCGACTGGGTATCAGATCCCTACAATCATGATGGGAATGACGATCAGCTGCCGGCCGGGTTTGTACTTGCTTCGGCAAGTTCCCTGAGCTGGGATATGAATTATGCTGCTCAAAACAGTGGCTGGGATATTACTCAAAATGGCAACCGAGACCGTGAGGACCGCTATATATCTCCTTTCGATGCTGCCTCACCGGACGATGTGACAGCGCTGGGTTATCCTACCTGGGACAGCACCAATAACTGGGAATGGGCCATGGTTTATGAAATGAGTCTGGATGTTGGACTTTGCGGTGATAATCCCATCGCACTCTCAGTGATCAGTGCACATAATTCCCCTCCAAAAGACGGAGACAATGATGTTCCGGTGATTGCAAAAGATTTTGGTGATGCCCCGGATGCAACCTATCCGACACTGCTGGCAAATAATGGAGCCCGCCATAATATTACTATCAACGGCGTGTATCTGGGCATGCAGATCGACGGCGAGTCGGACGGCCAGCCCGAAGCAAATGCGACCGGTGACGATACCGACGGAAATGATGACGAAGACGGCATCAGTTTTACAACTCCTTTTACAATCGGAGAAAATATATGTTTTGATGCGACTGCTTCCGGTGACGGTTATCTGAATGCCTGGATAGATTTCAACAGTGATGGTGACTGGGCTGACAGTGGTGAGCATATTTTTACGGATTATCAACTCGCTTCAGGAACTACAAATCTGTGCTTCCCGGTACCATCAGATGCAGTCGAAGCCTGCACCTATATCCGTTTCAGATATTCGAGTGAGATGACCAATAACGGCAGCGGCTGTTGCTGTGACGGCGGCGGTATGTGTAACGATGACGATGATGATGGTATGTGTGACGATGACGGCGGTATGTGTAATGATGACGATGATGATGGCTGTAATTCTTACTGTGATAATGACTTCGACAATGATGGCATCTATAATAACGAGGATGACGACGACGATAATGACGGCATCTGCGACAATGATGATGACGATGATGATAATGATGGTATTAATGATGACGAGGACAATGACGATGACAATGATGGAATATTGGACGATTATGACAACGATGACTGCAACACCTACTGCGACAACGATTTTGATGACGACGGTATAAACAATAACGAAGACGATGATGACGATGGTGATGGTATTTGTGATAATGACGATGATGACGATGATAATGACGGCATCAATGACGATGAGGACTGTGACGACGATAATGACGGTATTAATGATGAAGACGACGACGATGACTGCTCCCAGGGTTCAATTCATCATATCTCATACGACGGTCCCTGGGGTGATGGTGAAGTGGAAGATTATGAGATTTGCCTTGTTGACGGCCCGCATTATGATTATGGCGACGCACCGGATACTCCCTATCCAACCACCGAAGCAAATAATGGTGCCCGGCACCTGATCGTGCCCGGCGGCGTCTATCTCGGAATGTCAGTTGATGCTGAGTGGGACGGACAACCCAACACCGATGCAACGGGTGATGATCTTGCAGGCAGCCCCGATGACGAAGACGGAGTGGTTTTCACAACTGATCTTGTACCGGGAGAACAGGCTTGTTTTGATGTGACGGCAGTTGGCGATGGTATTCTGAATGCGTGGATTGATTTCAATGTTAATGGGGACTGGTCAGATTCCGGAGACCGCGTCTTTACTGACTATGCACTTACGACCGGGACGACAAATCTCTGTTTCATGATCCCGTCCGATGCCGAGGAAAGCTGCACTTACATGCGATTCCGTTACACAAGTGCACCGGTTGTGACCTGCGATTTTTGTAGTACTAATAATCACCCGTCATCTCTGACTATGCGCTACACGGGTGATGATTGTTCTGCAACTCATCATTCCCAGGATCTAACCAAGGTTAATTGTTCCGGTGACCCTGCTTATGGCGACCCCGTTTACATCGTATCCTCAAGCCGTGCCAATCCGAACGATCCACATGCCCATACCTGGTTTGAGGGCAGTGTTGCACTCAACGGTACTTTTGTCATAGATGCCGCTTATGACGGTCGTACAAAACTTGATGCGAGCACCTTTACCCTGATTTATGATGCACCTGGTGGAACTTTGCTTCAGGCAATTGAATTCCATACTTCCTGTTCTCAGCCTCTCTATCTGGATGATCAGTTTGGCAGTTTGGTACTGGAAGCTTTCGTTGCGGAAAGCGGCCAGGAGATTACCTGCGATGACCCCGGAACATCTGACTGTGATTTCTGCGTTGATGGAAATAAACCGGGTACACTGAATATGATGTACACCGGTGAAGATTGTTCAGCTTCATCACACAATCAGGCTCCGGATAAAGTCTCCTGCAGTGGGGATCCTGTCTTCACAGATCCTGTTTACATTTCGGTAACTAACAGCAGTACGCCCGGAGATCCTGGTGCCAGTGTCTGGTTTGAAGGCTCTGTTGCACTCAATGGGAGCTTTGATGTTTCTGCTGCAAATGCGGGACATACAAAACTTGACGCACGAACCTATGCATACATTTATGACAGCTCGGGTTGTACTCTGTTACAGAGCCTTGAATTTCATACTTCCTGCTCACAGCCACTGAATGAGGGTGACCAGTTTGGCAGTCTGCTTCTGAACAGCTTTATTGAAGAAGATGGTACGGAAATCGTTTGTGACCAAAGCAGCAGCGGTCCTATATCATTTGATGGACCGTGGGACAACGGTGAAGTCGAAGACTATCAGGTTTGCATAACGACACTTTGGGATTTCGGTGATGCCCCCGATGCTCCTTATGAAACGTTGCTTGCCAGTGACGGCGCTCGCCATCAGATTGTGCTGGGTGGAGTTTTTATGGGTGCAACAGTGGATGCTGATGCAGACGGGCAGACCAGCGGTTACGCCGACGGAGACGATCTCTGGGATGGCAGTGACGACGAAGATGGTATTGTCTTTACAACGCCGCTTGAGCTGGATGCTATGGCCTGCTTTGATATTACCGTGTCCGGGGCCGGATACATGAATGCCTGGATTGACATGTACTCCAATAACACCTGGGCCGATCCGCTGGACAGGATATTTACCAATAAGTCACTTTCGGCAGGAACCACAAATCTCTGTTTTTATATACCGCCGGATGCTCCTGAAGGCTATACTTATATGCGTTTCCGTTTCAGTTCGGATAATCCCGGAAGTGGTTTTTCATACACCGGCCCATGGAATAATGGCGAAGTTGAGGATTATCGTGTATCATTGAATTATTCACTGTCAAACGATGATGATTCGCTGATTCCTGATAAAGTTGATCTGGGCACCCCTTACCCGAATCCCTTCAATCCCAGCACAACCGTTGATTATCAGGTAGTAACCCGTGAACGTGTTTTGATCCGTGTCTTTGATGTGAACGGTCGTCTCATTAAGACACTCGTTGATGAAATTCAGGATGCCGGGTATTACCACATCAAGTGGAATGGGGATGAGCTCTCAGGCGGAGTTTATTTCCTGCAGCTGGTCAATGGTAATATTGTCTTGACGCAAAAAATGATCCTTTTGAAGTAACCTATCAATCTCCCGGGCGGGAGCTTCGATAACTGTCTCGGGGCTTCCGCTGTTAAAGGGGAGGAAAATTTGTTGAATTTAACATGTGACTGCTCAAAATAACCCCGGATTCATCCGGGGTTATGCTATTTTACATAATTTTCATATAATTGTACAAATTCTGAACAACCTGTCATATTTTTATTCATTACCCTTATTTCTTAATGATTTTTCTTTTTCTTTAAAATTCATGGCCAAAGTCTGCAGAAATCCGGATTGTAAGCCATCTGCAAAACTCATTATCTCATATCTCTAATTTAACAACCAGTTACGAGTATTGCAGATAATAAATACAGGCTGCTGTTTATGCAATATTATTTTACTGATTACACTTGAAGAGCGTTTATCCGGGAAGTTGGTTCAAGAACGGCATAATTATTGATTTTCTGGCCGCGTAATTTTACTGGATAATCCGACTGAAGCTCGGATAAATGAATTTAAGTGAGGTATTCTTATGAAGATACAGGGTCATACAAAAAATATCATATTTTTTCTAATATGCATAAGCGTATCATTCACGCAAACACTCCTCCTGGATCACTTCGGGGTAACTCTAACTCTGCAACCACCACACGACGGTGCGACAAATTATTCATTCGACTGGAACAGCTTTCAGCCGACTTTAAATACTGTTTCCTCCGATTATGAAGAATCCGACTGGTACGGTGACTGGAGCTGGGCTGACTGGACGGCTACGACCGTTCAGCATACGCCGGCTCCGGGGACGGGAGATCATGATGATTTGCCCTCGGGGGCTGAACCCTATGATGTTGAGGCCATTTATTTTGACAACGATATGGATAATTTTTATATCGCCATCGTCTCTTCAGTTCCCTTCACAATTGATACTGATGGGGATGGTATAGTTGACGATGTCGGAATCGTTGAGCGTCGTCTGAACTCTACCAGAGCTTTTGTCAGGCCCGGGGATATCAGCTTAAATTTCTTCAAGACCGGAACGAGCCGCAATGAATACAACAACACTACCTGGTGCTATAACTACGGACTTAATATCACTGATGAAATCCGACCCAATAATGATAATTCCAATGAAGATGTCATGGGTGCTTATACTACCATGTTCATGAGATCATTGGCACTGGGTACAACCCTCTATCAGACTTCATCGGATCAGCCGGCGACCGCTGCTGATGTGATCTATCCTGCAACCGGTGACTGGTACACGGGGACCCGATCAGGACATGTTACGGCCTATTATGAACACACAAATTTCGACCCCGGTCATGCCCAGTTCTCGGGTACTGCGCTTGGCAGTGTCAGCCAGGTGAATTACTATAAATACAACTTTACCGGTGGAATTCTGGAAAACGGAGACAGCACT
>JAJRUW010000043.1 GCA_024277615.1 Fidelibacterota bacterium
ACCATTCCGGCAATCCTCACGGAACCGGTAAGGGCGGTGTCGGTGCCTCGGATAATGTGGATTTCATCCCCTGGCTCGCTACCGGCACAACTACATCTGCAAACCAGTATGTCACGGTAAACCACACCCGGGCTACCATTGCCGTCTCCGATAACTTAAAAGGTGGTGTTGATGCCGCATTAGATACGGATTCTATTGAGATTCTGGCAGGCGCGACTACGACTGAGCCTGAACAAATTATCATAGCTAAAAACCTGATAATTAATGGCGATGCCGGGGATATGCCAACCGTGCAGGCAGCTTTTGATACAGGTTCGTCGGGGGACTCACGCGGCTGGTTCCTGATAGATGCAGATTATCAGTTGGATATAAGTGATATTATCTTTGACGGTAATAGTCACTTAGTTTATCAGGGCTTCAGGCACAAAGGAACCGGCAGTTTTACCAACTGTGTTTTTACCAACATTAAATTCAATGAATCCGGTCCGAACTACTCAGGAGTTGGCGTTGCAATCTTTGGCAATCCCGGAAATCCGGTTAATTTCAGCAACTGCTTATTCAGTGAAATAGGTCGCGTAGGAGTACTATATTTTGGCAGCGGTGCCAATGGATCGGTATATGATAACTGTACTTACACGGGAAAGGGTGATGGAGATTGGCTGGACTATGGCGTCGAAGCAGGGGCAGGTGCTCAGATAACTATCCGGAATAGTACTATAAGTAATTGTACTGGAGTTGCCTCCTCAGACGGTTCCACATCAGCTGGAATTCTTGTGACAACATACTTTGGTGTAGGGACACAGTGTACATTAGAATGGAATTCGATCAATAATAATACAGACGGTGTGGCCGTTGGCTATGATAATACTGATACGTCCGTTTTGGTTGCCCATAATAACAATATAATGGATAACACCGATTCCGGTATATCAAACACATCTCTGTTAACAGCAGTTAATGCCGCATATAACTGGTGGGGGGACGCTACGGGCCCGGCCGGTGAAGGCCCCGGAGTAGGTGATGCCGTTGATCCGAACATCGAATACGATCCCTGGCTGGGGAAGACAGCCGGCTCCGTACCCATGACCTTCATTACTTTGGAAGATAACATACAGGGAATTCTGGATAATCCGGATGTACAGGATGGTGATACCATTATGCTTGGAACCGGTACTTATGCAAATGCCATAACCATTAATAAAGCCATAACCCTGACAGCTGGCAGCAGTCCCGTCCTGGATGGAGGCGGATACGGCGCGGGTATAACTGTGACTGTCCCAGGTGTGAATATAACCGACCTCGATATTACCAATTGGGACACGGGCATTCAAATTACGGGTATCGGCAATGCTACTATTACTAACTGCAATATTACCAGCAACAATTCCTGGGGTATCCATAACCTTACAACCAACATGTGCATTGCACAAAATAATTGGTGGGGCAGTAACGGTGGCCCTGATGGTACAAATAACCCCAATGGGACTCCAACGGTAAATGGAGGGGGTAATGCTGTGGGTGATTATGTAGATGCTGCCCCCTGGCTTATGGGTGTTTACAGTGGTAATTGCCTGGAATTCGATGGAATAAATGACTTTGTGTATGTACCGGACGATGCTTCGCTGGACGTGGTTAATACAATCACAATTGAAGCCTGGGTGTTCAGGAATGGGGATCAACCGGGCTGGCGTCTTCTGGCAGACAGACTCGGAGCCGGTACAGATGATATCTGGGGTCTCGGATTTTATAATAATAAATATGCTTTCTTTGTAAATACTTCCAACGGCTGGACTCCTGCATATACCAGTGCCAACACTGCACCAAATGGCGAATGGCTTCATATTTGTGGTGTCTATGACGGAAGTACAAATAAGATATATGTAAATGGTGTGTTAGAATTCTCCGGGACTCATTCCGGGGCTTTACCCGATGTTTCGACACCGGTTACAATAGGATGTTCGTCGTCAGGGCCCGGATCTTATGTGGGTTTCTTCAAGGGAAAAATTGAAGAAACAAGAATCTGGAATACCGCCCGTACTATTGATGAAATACGTGGGAATATGCATAAAGAAATAGCCCCCGGTACGGCCGGACTCGTTGGATACTGGCGCTTTAATGATGGCTCTGGTGCAACTGCCCAGGATAAATCCGGACACTACAACTCCGGCACCTTAACGAATATGGACAACTCTGACTGGGTCATCTCTACAGCTCCAATGCCATATACAACAACGGGCACGACCGGCAATTGGAGCCTCCAGTCAACCTGGTACAGCAACACAGTCCCCAATACAAGTTGGGCGCTGGTTGATGTTGGACATACGGTAAATCTGGATGGCAATTATTCCGTTAAAGATATCCACATTCTCTATTCCGGCAATTTGGTTGGGGCAGCCGGAACTACCTTATCAATTAGTGGTGACTTCACAAATAATGGCACATTTTCGCATGGGAACGGTACTATTGAATTTGCGGGCTCCACCGACCAGAATATTAGCGGATGCGAATTCTATAATCTGACTATCAACAACGGAAATGCGAATTCAGTTATACTACATAACCCCTGTACCGTAGATGGAACTCTGACACTCACATCCGGAAAAGTGAATACGACCAATTCAAATATTTTGACCCTTGGTACCACTGCAACGGCTTCCTTCACATCCAGTTTATCGGGAGGAACAAGTTATGTGGATGGTCCGATCGAAAAAAGGACTGATTCCGTGGGAGAATTTATCTTTCCTACGGGAGCCGGTGGCATGTTAAGAGAAATCGGTTTTTTCCGATTGACCTCTGAACGACTACCTCTAATTTCAGAGCTGAGTTTTTTGCCAGCGGATACTCCCAGAACGATTATCAGGGCCATACACCCCTGACCTGGGTTAGTGAAGCCACGCACTGGACGATTGACCGAACTACCGGCACAACGTCCGCAATTTTAAAACTGTTTTGGGGCGCTGAAAGCAATCTTGGAACTTTCATACCTGATTTGAGCGGACTTGTTATAGCAAAGTATAATGCCGGAGATCAACAATGGAACAGTATGGGCGGACCGGCCGGCGGAAACGGTAATTTGACCCAGGGTTATGTGCAATCTTACATTTTGTATGATTTTAGCAGTGCTGACCCGGTTTCATTAGGTAGTACGGGATCGCCCCTGGATAACGATAACATCGAAATTCCTCTGGTATTTGCGCTCGATCCTGCACACCCCAATCCGTTCAATCCGACCACAACAATCGATTATCAATTACCGAATCGTGAACGGGTCACAATCACGGTATATGATATCGAAGGAAGGGTCGTTACGCAGCTTGTTGATGCAATCCTGGATGCCGGATATTATTCAACTGTCTGGGGCGGTAATGAAATACCCTCAGGAATGTATTTTATTAGGATGATCGCCGGTAAAAAATATCATAAAACTCAAAAAGTGATTGTATTAAAGTAAATCTCCCGATCAACAGAATCGGAATAAAAAATATCCCTGTTGTCATTTGCAGGGATATTTTTTTATTTTCCCGGGTGTTCTCACAACTTATAATGAGTTGCAAAACTTATAGAGAAATGAATACATCTCGGAGGGAGTTATCACCCGGCGGCAGGTGCCGGTGAATTGGATCAAATCATTTACTGTGCTGAATGAAATATATTGATCGAATTAGACTTTTTCTATTCCACCAGCCCCTTTTGAATTGCATAATGTGTGAGTTCTGAATTGGTACGCATGGACATCTTTTCAAGGACTCTCGTACGGTAAGTGCTGATGGTTTTCACGCTCAAAAAAAGTTTTTCAGCTATTTCGGAAACTGTCATCCCCGAGGCGATCATTCGCAGTACTTCGTATTCTCTGTCCGAAAGCGTTTCATGCGGGGGTTTGTCAGAATCTGCTTCAATATAGGTCGCCAGCTTCTCCGCAAGCGAGAGGCTGATGTATTTTTTCCCCAACTGAACGCGTCGAATAGCCGTTATCAGTTCTTCCGGTGCACTTTCTTTCGTCAGATACCCGTTTGCTCCGGCCTTGATTACTCTTACGGCGTACTGGTCCTCAGGGTAAGCACTCAAAATCAGGATTGGCAATTTCGGCTTGTCCTTTCGGATTTCTTTCAATACATCCAAACCGCTTTTACCGGGCATTGAGATATCCAGGATGATTACATCATATTTATTTTTTCGCACAAGGCTTAGAACTTCAAAACCGTCGGAAGCTTCACTGATAACGGAAATATCTGAAGGTTCTTCCAGAATTAATTTCAATCCCTCTCTCACAATACGATGATCATCGGCAATCAGTATTTTAATCATAATTCGTTTGATTCCCTGGGTATCTTTACTGATACCAGGGTTCCATTTTCATTTATAAAATTAACTTCTCCACCCCAGTTATAGACCCTCTCCCGAATCCCCAGGAGACCGAATGAATTCGGTTTGGTCATATTTTCTTCCAGAATTCCCGTTCCGTCATCGTGGATTTCAAGACTGATGTGATCAGAATGAGCATGTACTTTTATCCGGACTTCTTTTGCACCGGAATGTCGGGCAACATTGGTAAGGGCTTCCTGTATGATACGAAACAGTGTAATGGAAAGTTTGGACTCAGGCTGCACATCCTCAGGAATAATAGAAACCTGTGTAGTGATATCGGTTCGACGCTGGAATTCTTCCGCCTGCCATTCGATAGCTGCTGCCAGGCCCAGATCATCCAGCAGTGTCGGACGCAATTCAGAGCAAATCCTTTTCACCGTTTGTATTGTTCCATCCACCAAAGAGATCAGAGAATGCGTTTTCGATTTGAGTTTTTCGTGAGCATCACTTAATTGTTTTTCAATCCAGGAGAGGTCCATTTTCATGGCCGTCAGGGATTGTCCCAGTTCATCGTGAACCTCCCTGGCGATGTTTGTGCGTTCCTCTTCGCGAACAGACTGCAAATGGGCGGAGAGGTTCCTCAGCTGTTCATTCGTTCTGCGAATTTCTTCTTCGGCGGCTTTTCGATCGGTTATGTCTCTGGCAATGGCCAGAACAGCAGAAACCCTGCGCCCGTCCAGTATGCAGGATATCCCAACTTCCACCGGTATGACTTTACCTGAATTATCCCGGAAATCAATTTCAAAAAATTGGTCCTGCTCAGTTTTGGATTTTAAAAGTTTAAATTTTTCATCGAAAGAGGAATGGTGATCCGGTGAAATAATTTCAGTGATATTCATCTTGACGAGGTCCCTGGGAGTGTATCCCAGAGCCTTTAATCCTGACCTGTTCACATACAGAATGTTGCCCCGGACATCATACATGATGATCATATCGATGATGGTCTCGGCAAGAATACGATATTTCTCTTCGCTCTTCTGAAGCTTTGCGGACAGTTCCCGTTTTTCAATCCCCTTCTGGATGGAGTAATGCAGAACTTCCAGAGAGATAGGCTTTTTAATATAATTTATCACGCCCATCTGCAGGGCTTTGATGGCATTATCCAAATCCCCATGGCCTGTGATAACAATGGACTGCAGATCTTTCTGAATATCTTTTGAGCGATGCAGCAGTTCCAATCCGTTGATGTCGGGCATACGGATATCTGTTACCAGCACATCATATTTTGATTTTTCAAGGAGTTTTATGGCTTCACTGCCCGAGTGTGCAATTTTAATTTTGTAGGATTCGGATAGATGGGTTAAGCCGGCACGAATCAGTTCACAGAGTTCTGCCTCATCATCAACCACAAGGATTTTTATTTTGTTCACGTTTTCTCCTCCGAGAGGTCGATGAAATTAGATGTCGTCACTTTTTTTGGCTTTTTCAATCTGCTCATTCGCTCTTTTTTTGATTTCTTGCTCAATCTTATCCACAGCATTATTCTGAACCTGTTTTTTAACATTTTCAACTTTATCTTTCACCCCGCCCATGAGTTCGTCCAGGCTGCCGGGAACTTCCTTCCCGGTAAACTGCAGATAAGCAACGTAGAGAATAACAATAGCTGCAACGACCAGCACCAGTTTAAATAATTTTTTAATGATGCCCAATACGACAATAACAGCGAGAATCGCGGCGATTGTAAAAATAACCGGATTGTTTACGATAACCTGGTATAGTTCATCCATATTAATATATCTCCGTTATTAGGCTGAAATTCAGAAAAATATAGCATAATACCTTACAGTAAAATAAATAAGAAAATGGTATCCAAAGTAATAAATATGCATGCGCTCCAATTACGTCCAAAGCCCCTGTTTGAAATCCTAAAATTAACCGCCGGGCCGCTCATTGATAGAGATTCTCTATGAAGACATATCATCGGGAAATGAAACAAGCCCTGCTGGAAGCTCACAAAGCTTTGGATAAAGGTGAAGTTCCAATCGGGGCGGTCGTCACGCACGGGGATCAAATCATCGGGCGCGGATATAATCAGCGGGAAACGCTGAAAGATCCGACAGCCCATGCAGAGATCATCGCCATCACTGCCGCAGCTAATTTTCTCGGAGATTGGCGTCTTGAGAATTGTGAGCTCATTGTCACAAAGGAGCCCTGTCCGATGTGTGCAGGTGCTGTTGTAAATGCCAGGATAGATTTTGTAGGTTTCGGCGCCTATGATGACCGGAGCGGTTGCTGTGGTTCACTTTATCAACTCCTCAGAGAACCCGGTTTTAATCATCAGGCGGTTGTCAGGGGAGGAATCATGAGACCTGAATGTGAACAATTATTGAAGGATTTTTTCTTTCTCCAAAGAAATAAAAAGCTTTAGGTTTGCCCCCCCGGAGAGGTGTCAGAGCTGGTCGAATGTGCCGCACTCGAAATGCGGTGTCCCATAAACTTGGGACCGCGGGTTCGAATCCCGCCCTCTCCGCAATCGGCGCTGCAAATGAACCTTGCGCTTTCCCTGGCGAAAGCTGATCTGGTCTCCGTTAAAACGACTGCATTAAGAGCAGAAGAAAGACTGATTGATGAAAAATAGCATTTTGTCTGTGGTTCGGCGGCCCGTTAAATTTGCTTCGCTGATTATTATCATAACTGGAGAGATGGCCGAGTGGTCGAAGGCGCACGCCTGGAAAGTGTGTATACCAAACCGGTATCAAGGGTTCGAATCCCTTTCTCTCCGCACCGCTTTATGAAGTTTAAATATTTTGCATCCATCCTCGGAGGCATTTGTCTCGTTGGGTTTTCACTTGGTTATATTCTTGGGTATTATACCCGGATGATCTTCAATAATAATTATTGGGCCTATATCGGAGCGCCCGTGCTGGGTCTCGGTGCAGGCCTGATGGTTTACGGTACTTTGTTCAACAGGAACTGACTTTAGCGGATTGTGACAACTGACCGGAGTGAACCGGTCATTTGAGATACTTCGAGATTCCCCGATAACTGCCAATCAGCCCAAGAGCCATACCGATAATTACATTGCCCGGGATCAGCAGTTCAGGACTGATAAGGTAGGTTCTCAGATAGCCCTGAAGATATTGCATTAGCAAATAGAGCACCCACAGCGTCCCCAGCGAAAGGAGTGCTCCTCCGAGTCCCTGGAGCAAACCCTCAATGATAAATGGCAGTTTAATAAACCGGTCCGTGGCACCGAGAAGGCGCAAAGTGCCGATATCGCCCCGTTTGGCATGAATCGTCAGTCTGATTGTATTTGAAACCATGACGATCGAAACAATCAGGATGGCGCTCCCGATAATGAAAGCCAGTGTCAGCAGATTATCCAGAAAACCATCTATTTTCTTGATCAACCCCGATTGAAAAACCGTCAGATCGACTCCGTTAATCAGACGTATTTTATCCGCGATTGCAGACATTATCTGCACATCCCGGTATTCCGGAGCAACTTCAAATTTGCCCCCGAGTGGTAAGGGATTGGTTCCTACAATTTCCTTGACATCCTTGTGAAAATAACGCTCAAAGATCTTTGCCGCCCGCTCCCTATCGATAAAATCACCCTGCTCAATTCCATCGATGAGCAGGATTGAGTTGAAAATATCGAGACATTTATCCCGGTCCAGCGAAGCGTCAAAAAATACATCAATGCGGTATTGCTTCCTGAATTCGAGTGAATATCCTTTGAGGTTGATATAACCGAAGTAGGCAATACTGAAGATCATCAGGGTTATGAAAATGGTGATTGAGGAGATGATAGCCGGAACCTTGGCCCTGACCAGAGCCCTGAAGCCTTCAAAGACTAAAAATACGGCTTTTGAGATCATACCAGCTGCCGACCTCCGCTAAGTTCAATAAACCGCTTATGCCGGGGTCGGATGAGAGGGAAATTGTGGGTCGCCATCAGCACAGCCGCACCGCCCTGCGTGGCCGACTCCAGCAGGTCAACAATTTCATCGGACGTAACCAGATCAAGATTGCCCGTGGGTTCATCCGCTAAAATAACTTTCGGATCTTTCACCAGAGCCCGGGCAATTGCGATTCTCTGCTGTTCACCGCCGCTGATGCTGGTGGGTCTTTCCTTTTTGAGATCGAGCAAACCGATTCGCTCTAGGACTTCGTGAACTTTGCGATTGATTACTTTTCCGGGGACTCCGTTGATATGCAGCGGCAGAGCTACATTTTCAAAAACTGTCCGGTCGTCCAATAATTTGAAATCCTGAAAGATCGTACCGATACTGCGCCTGAAAAACGGGATTTTCCGTTTCTTAATTTTACTTGTATCCACACCATCAATGATAATGCGTCCCTTCATTACCGGGATATCTTTATAAATTGCACGTAGTACGGTTGATTTTCCGGCACCCGTGGGTCCCATGAGAAAAGCGATCTCTCCCCTTTCGATATGAAAAGTCAGATCAAATATCCCGGCATTGTCCGAAAATGTTGCAGTTACATTTTTAAAATCTATCATTTAAATATATCTCTGTTGCGGAGAACTGATCAAAAATACAGCAATTCATCAGACGAATAATATATAACAACTGATGATGTATCCCAGAAAAAATAAGATGCCCCAGGGACGGGATATACCGTTGCTTCTCCGGATCAGGAGGACCATGGCCAAAGTAAAAATCAGCATAATTGCAACATTGATCCAGATCTGTGCGAATGAAAATTCAATCCCCCGGATGAGTAAAGCCGATCCCATGACTGCCAAAATATTGAAAAGATTCGAACCGATCACATTACCGATGGCAATATCCGGCTCGCCATGGGCGGCGGCGATGATCGAGGTCGCCAATTCAGGGATGGAAGTACCCAGGGCGACTACCGTCATCCCGATGGCAACTTTGGATACACCGAGCAGTTCGGCCATATTGACGGCACTTTTTACAAACAGATTTGACCCCAGCCATAATCCGGTAATTCCCAGTATAAACAGGATTATTGTGCCCCAAGTCAGCTTTTCAGTGCTTCCTTCGAATTTATTTTGATTGGAGCGATACAAATGAAAACAATATCCGATCAAAAGCAGGAGAAAAAGGATTCCATGAATGAGTGTAAGCTTTCCCGGCGTTAACAAGACCGAGAAAAAGAGCGTAACGAAGACTAAAAAATAAAGATCAACCCTGGATTTATAATATTGGAAGGCAATGGGAGCAATTAAGGCCGATATACCGATGACCAGGCCAAGATTGGCGATATTGGAGCCAACGATGTTCCCCAGCACGATTTCCGTCTCTCCCCGGATATTGGCGATAATACTGACGATCAGCTCCGGCAGGCTTGTACCGAAAGCGATTATGGTGATCCCCACAATTACCGTAGGGACACCCAGCCGAATTGCAATCAGTTTTCCGCTGCGGATCAGGAAATCCGCACCGAAGTACAAAATGCCAATTCCGGCGATGAAAGTCAGTAAGTTAGTTATCATGAATACAATTTCTGCTCGATGATATAGTGGTAAACCGCAGGGTGCAGATCATCGGCTGCACTTGAGTCCCCTGCTTTGAGCTTATTGCGAATAGCGGTGGAGGACTGGCCCCAATGAAAATCTTCAATCATCTCAAAGTTCACCGAAATCGCCGGGGATATATTTGTGCCGCTGCCCCGATGAAAACAAACAAGTTTTACGCTTTCCAAAATCTGCTGATACCCATACCATTGATCAAAAGTAGCTAACTGGTCTGCGCCTATGAGCAGATGAAGTTCGGCGAAATTATAAGTTCTCTGCAGATGCTGCACCGTGTCCAGTGTATAGCTTGGAGCAGCAGCTTGCAGTTCATATCTGTCAATGCTGCAATGCGGGAGATGTGCAACCATCAGTTCAAGCATTCTGACCCTCTGGCTGTCATCAGCAACGGGAGCGGAGGTCTTTAACGGCGAGCGTTTGGCGGGAATAAAGAGAAATTTGTCATATCTCCCGGCACATCTTTCAGCCATGGCAAGATGCCCAAGGTGCGGGGGATCAAAACTGCCTCCAAGGAAAAAGAGCTTCACCTATACAATCTGATATATTCTTTCAAAGAAAGTTTGCCATCCATCGTATCCTTTGACAAGCGGAGTCCTTCTTCATATTTTTCGGCCGAATGGAAGTTATTTTTATTCTCAATCAAATAGTTTGCAGCTTTGTCCGTGTCTCCATTTAATATATAGGCAAAGGCAATGCTGATCCGGGCTTCATCGGCATAATCCGTGTCATAATACGAATCCAGCACGCTGTTAAAATAGATGATTGCAGAGTCGTATTCTTCCAGTTTGAGATACAACCTGCCGGTTTCATACTCTTTCTTTGCCAGATCATTTCTGATTTTTGCGATATATTTCTCAGCCTCGGGAATATAATCGGACGCAGGATAATCTTCAATGAACTCCTGCAGTCTGTTCAGAGAGGTCAGGGCTCCGGATTGATCTTTTTGATAGGACATGATGGAATTGACCGCACATTCACAGACCCTGAAACGGGCCAGTTCGATTTTCTCCGGGTCCTGCGAATAGCGGATATAACGCTCATACTCAACTGCGGCCTCGGGATAGTTTTTCTGGTTAAGAAGCGCTTCCGCCAGATAAAATTCCGACAGAATAGCCAACTTCGAGCCGGGATTATTCATGGTGATATATTCAAATTCGATTTGAGCTTGTGCGTACTTTTCTTTCTCGTAAAGTTTCATTGCTTTATCGAATCGACCTGTGAGATCATCTTCTATGGCGGTTTTGTCTTTCGCACAACCTGCCATCAGTAAAATAAAGAGAGTCAGATAGATAAGCCGGTGGCGCATACCCTTACCAGTCAATCGAAACAACGACGCCTCCTATACCAAGTTTGTTCTCCGGATTAAAGGTCGTTGCGGCCGAAATATTCGGGGCGTGCTTTAAATTCCATTTTTTTGTGGTGAAAACAGCATCAATCATACTGAAGAAGTGATTGGCCATAACGGTGGAGATTGCATATCCGGCATATTTTTGATAGTCATTGGATTTACGACGCATATCCCGATAGACCCATTTATTGGGTGACTTTGCCACCATATATCCCTGGTTGTCAAAAATAAAATCCTCCATCGAGTCGGGTTGGGTCTGGGGATCCCAGGCATCGTCCCAGCCGGCATAAAAGTGATTATATTTTCCGATATTCTCATAATAGGTCTGGTCTTTGATGATCACGAAATTATCATCCGTGGCTATATAATCGGCTATTTCCGTCTCGCTGTAGGGGCGTCCGGTTTCGGGGTTATAAAATAGTGCTTCCACGACGGGCTGTGTACTGGTGTTGGAAATCTCAACAGGGTTTCCGTTGGAATTGAAATCCGTATAATAAAAGGCTACATTATGGCTGGCGTCATAAATATCAAGGTAATGTCCATCCGGCGTGGAAAAGAGAGCTCGGAAGGTCGTATCCGCATCAACCCAGTTGTAATAATTGCCAATCCAGCGTGTAAAATCCCAATGTTCGTCTGCAAATCTTTCAAATTCTATATTTTGATCTGAACCCTTCTTATTGTTGCCGGCCCAAATTATCCAGGAAATAACCTCTACGCTTGCAAATACCGCCGCCCTTTTCCAGTCCCCTGCATAGTACTCTCCCAATCCCGGAATAATTCCCGAGTAGATCATGGCTCTGCCGGGGTATCGGTAATCGGCACCTTTGAGATTAGGATGCGCCAAAGTATCAACGGTCGTACCAGCCGTATCCTGCAATCCATAATAAAACGCCAGTTGTTTACTGTTGTCGGGAATACCGGCGGATACAATTCTGCCCATGAGAACACAGACTGCAAAGATTAGAGTTCTTTTATACATATGATTACCTTTGATTTTACCGTTTCATTCGATCATTTCAATTCATCAACAGGGATGCAAAATTACGCTGAAGGTGTTTTTACACACA
>JAJRUW010000044.1 GCA_024277615.1 Fidelibacterota bacterium
ATTACAACCTGACCTGTTTGAATCCGTTAACCTCCAGCAAGAAACACCTATGAGATTTAATCAGAAAAATTATCAGCGCTTTCCATCTGTCTTTCGTAAATGCAGAAAACAAATTGAGACCAATTATTCCCAGCTCTGTGATCAGTTTTTATTCCGGAGAAATATGCTAAATCTTTCAGAGGCCTGGCTACCAGATTATTGTCAAAAATCACTGCATATACTTTATTACAGTATCTGAATAAATTCATCCTGGATCGACCAATCGGACATGTCAAACATGCTTTCATTTAATTCACACAAGGGGTAATGGTTTTCTATTCGCTGTATTCTAAATTAATTAAAAAGAGGAGGTGCTGGAAAATCCGGCACAAAAATCATAGACAAGGGGATATTCCGGCCCGATTCCACCTAGTTCAGTAGACCAGTAGTTCGGCTTTTCTTGATAGTAGCCATCTTGGTCAGACAACATATTTTCTAATCCGGCTTACAGAAAGAATGTAAGACTATCGATAAAACGGAAACTGCCAAAGCTGACCATGATAACTCCAATCAGACGGCCTATTCAGGCTCTGATGAAAAAACGGGGGGTGGCCACCTCCTCAATAAACCTATTTCACAGTCTGGCAAATCTTTGTTAGTTTTGGTTCGGAATTCAGAGAACATTTAGCAAATTAAGGCGTAACAGCTCCGTGAAAAAAACGATCCGCACACTGATCTTCATTATCTCCCTCACCCTGATCTTCGGCCAGTTTGGCCAGAATATCGTACAGTACGATAAATTTGACTGGGAATATATTCAGTCGGCGCATTTCGATATTTACTTCACCGGCAATGGCGCAGGGCATGCTACATTCGTGGCCAAAGAAGCGGAGTCCGCCTTCGACAACATTTCAAAAAGAATGGGCTGGTCCCTCAACGAGCGCGTATCCATCATCATTTACAACTCACATAACGATTTTCAGCAGACCAATGTTCTCGACACTTATATGTATGAAGGTATCGGCGGGGTCACCGAACTGTATAAAAACCGTGTGGTGGTTCCCTATGACGGGTCACACCGGGAATTCAAGCATGTTATCCATCATGAGTTGGTGCATGCCTTTATCAATGAGAATATCTACGGCGGTAACTTGCAGAATCTGATTTCGAGCAGAATCAAATTCATGATCCCCGGCTGGATGAACGAAGGCCTGGCGGAATATCTTTCGGATGGCTGGAGTACAAACTCAGACATGTGGATGCGTGATCTGGCCATTAACGGAGGAGACCTGCCCGATATCTACCGCCTGAACGGATATTTATCCTACCGGGGCGGGCAGTCGGTCTGGCGTTTCATTGCACAAAAATGGGGAGAAGAATCCTTTTCCTAGATTTTTTACCAGATCAAGAAAAACAACTCCGTAGAGAAAGGGCTGGAGCAGGCCCTGGGTGTCAAGCTGAAGGAGCTCTCCAAACAATGGCATAAATATCTGAAAAAGGAGTACTGGCCGGATGTGGCCGGAAGAGACAATCTGCCCGATATAGCCGACCGGCTTACGGACCACGAGGAACTGGAGAACTCTTATAATATTGCCCCGGCCATCTCGCCCGATGGCAGTCAGGTCGCCATCATCTCGAATAAATCAGGCAGTTTCGGCATATACCTGATCTCGGCCGCTGACGGGAAATTCCTGCGCAAGATCATTCAGGGAGAGAACACGGCGGAGTTTGAAGAGCTCCACATTCTAAAACCCGGCATCAGCTGGTCACCCGATGGCGAACAACTGGTCTTCGGGGCCAAGAGCGGTAAATCCGATGCGCTCTTTATCGTGGATGTGAAATCCGGAAGGACCCGCAAATACCGTCTTGGAATGGAAGGGATCTACCGCCCGGCTTGGAATCCCGTGAGGAATGAAATTGCCTTTGTTGGTAATGACGGTGCCAACAGTGACATCTATCTCTATGACCTGGAGACCGATTCGCTGACCAATCTCACAGCCGACCGGTTTACGGAGGATCAGATTTCCTGGGCGCCGGACGGGGAATCACTCCTCTTTATCTCGGACAGAGGAGCATATCCGGATATTCCCGTCCCTGCACCTCCCGATTCAGTCAGTATTGACCAGATGGATATCTATAAAATAGACCGGAACACGCGCAGCATCGAGCGGCTCACAGACACGGCGTTCAACGAATCCTATCCCATCTATTCGCACGATGGTAAAACCCTCATATTCATTTCGGACCAATCAGGAATCAATAATGTATATTTGATGAACGACACACTTGCCGCACCGCAGGCTATCACAAATGTACTAACCGGTATCAGCCAGCTGTCACTGAGTTCCGATGACGTTCAGTTGGTGGTGACCGGTTTCGAAAAAAGCGGCTACGATATTTATGCGCTGTCAAATCCGCTGGCACGACTGGAACAGCATCTTAAGGTTGAGCCTGCAAAATGGAAAACACAGAAACCGCCCGAACTGCGGCATCGGCCCAGTCACCGGGACATCAGCACCATGAAAGTTTCCTACGATAATTATGTTTTTACCAACTATGGCAAGCCGGCTAAGCTTGACAGCGTTCAGGTTCCGGCAACACTGACTGAGGAGGCCATTAAAGACAGCACAGGATCTTATATTGTCAACCCCTACAAAACCAAATTTTCCCTGGACCTCATCCAGGGATATTATTCCTTCAGCACACAGTACAGTCCCCAGGCAATGGCATATTTCCTCTGGAGTGACATGCTTGGGGATCACAAAATTTTCCTTGGGACTGAAATGCAGATCTCACTGAAAAATTCGGATTATTTTTTCTCCTACAGCTATCTGCCACGGAAAATTGATTATAATTTTGTATTTTTCCACAATGCTGAATCCTATTGGGGAATTGACCAGTACGGATTGACGCATCTTCAACGCTTGCGTCAGCTGGGATTAGGAATCTCCGCCTCTGCTCCGTTCTCAAGGTTCAACCGGCTGGAATTCGGGATCTAAGGCAGTTATGTGGAACTGGCGGATATTTACCAGCAGCTGATACCGGGCACCAATGAGACGCAATACATTGAAGACATATTAACGACCCTCGAAACCCTCGTCCCCCGGGTCAGTTATGTCTGGGATAACACGCGCTGGTTCCAGACCTATCCGGTGACCGGAACCCGCTTATACACCAGTTTTGAGTTCAGTCCCAGATTCGCCGGCACCGGGCTGGATTTCAGCACTATCAGTTTTGATGTGCGGAATTATCACAAGCTGTTCTCGGGGATCAGCTTTGCCGGCAGACTCTACGGCGGTCAAAGCTTCGGCCGCAATGCCAATATTTTCAGGGTAGGCGGTGTACCCTGGCTGTTTTCATCCGAAAAAAGTTATTACGGTGAAAATCCCTATACGGACTATAATAATTATCAGGATGTGCTGCAGGGTATGTATTTCACAAAATATGTCATGCCGGTGAGAGGCGCTCAGATCAACGAACTGCATGGGAATACTGCCATTGTGGCAAATGCGGAAATCAGGCTGCCCTTCCTAATCTATTATTTCCCCACCATTAAATTTATCGGCCAGATCAATATGGTTTTTTTCTCCGATTTCGGCATGGCCTGGATGGGTTCCAAACCCCGCATGTGGGAGGGTAAAAGCTGGGACTCAAACCCGCAGGATTTCATCTGGACCTATGGCTTTGGCCCCCGTTTCATTTTCCTTGGAATGCCCTGGCAGTTGGATTATGCCTGGGAGATCAATCCGGTTCAAAAGGTGAAAAGAATGTGGTATCTTTCCATAGGGCTGGACTTCTAGATTCATCCACTCATAACGTCGTCAGTTTCAGGCAGCAAACGCCGGTAACGGCATCAATAGCCCGCCTTCAGCACATAATTTGTTACTACTATTATTTAATTAGATTAATTGCATAAATTATAGTCATTAAAAAATGATTTAATTCGTATAGTTAGGGAAGTTTATGAATAAAAAGAAACGCTTGGTAAATAAAAAACATCGTAAAAATGTCAACCGGTTGAAAGCCAAAAAACGTCAGGCGATTGAACAGGCCGCCAAGACAAAGAAAAAAACTGCGCCCAAAGAATCAGCGGTCAAAAAAACGGTTGCTACACCGAAAAAGACAACGGTTAAAAAAACTGCCACGGTTAAAAAACCCGCTGTGAAAAAAGAAACCGCAGCCAAAACCAAAAAACCTGCGGTTAAAAAAACAACGGCTGCGACAAAGAAAACGACGGCCAAAAAAACAACCCCGAAGAAGACCGAAACTGAATAGTTATATCAGCTGCGTTGATCCCACATTGAATTTACCCGCCGGATAAGACCCGGTAGCGAGGCTATCTGCTTTCTGCTGTGTCTGTCTTTTCGATTGAAAAATCATGCGGTGTTACCGCCGCCCGAGCAGGAACGCTACATACTGATCACGGTGACCTTGCCACACCATTTTTCATGCCTGTGGGCACACACGGAGCCGTCAAAACTCAGTCCGCCCGGGAAATAGCAGAACTACCCTCAGGGATACTGCTCAGCAATACCTATCATTTATTCCTGCGGCCGGGCACTGAAGTTTTGGAAGCCGCAGGTGGCCTTCACCGTTTCATGTCCTGGCCCGGTGCGATTCTGACCGATTCAGGCGGATTTCAGATTTTCAGCCTTGCCGCTCTCAGGAAAATATCCGCAGACGGTGTTACCTTCAGATCACATCTTGATGGCTCCGAACATCACTTTACACCTGAAACCATTGTTGATGTGCAGCGCTCTATCGGTTCCGATATCATGATGATGCTGGATATCTGCCCGCCCGGTGATGCGGATCATAATACCTGGCTGGAGGCTCTGGAGACCACCACGCGCTGGGCCCGGCGGGGCATGCAGCATTTTCGAAACAGCGAGCCGCTGTACGGACACACTCAACTGCTGATGCCCATCGTTCAGGGGGGCATCGACCCGGAATTGCGACGGAGGTCAGCCGCAGAATTAACCGAGCTGGAAGCCAGGGCCTATGCCATCGGTGGTCTGGCGGTGGGGGAGCCCAAACCCGCCATGCTGGATACGGTTGAACTCATGAATGAAGCTCTGCCCCGGGAGAAACCCCGCTATTTAATGGGAGTGGGAACACCGGCCGACCTGGTGAAATGTGTTGCCCGGGGTGTGGACATGTTCGACTGCGTCATGCCCACGCGTAATGCCCGCAATGCCCAACTCTTTACCTTTGACGGGAAACTGAATATCCGCAATGCCAGATATAAAAATGATTTTTCCCCTATCGATGATTCCGGATTCTCACCAATCTCCAAAATCTACTCCCGGGCATATCTGCATCACCTCTTCAAAATCGAAGAAATCCTGGGGATGAGGATTGCCACCGAGCATAATTTACGGTTTTATACCTTCCTCATGGCAACCATGCGCACGGAAATTATCAGGGGGACTTTCGGCTCCTGGTCACAGGCTTTCCTCTCCCGCTTTGAAAGGTCGGACGCTTGACCACCGTAACCGTGAGGGTAATCGATTGTCATGTGTTTCGCAGAACCACCGCTGAACCGTTGTTTTTGCTTTTAAAAAGAGCCCGGGATCGAATTTATCCCGGCATCTGGCAATGCGTAACCGGGAAAATTGAACCCGATGAAAAGCCCTTCACAACTGCCCTGAGAGAAGTGCGTGAAGAAACGGGTCTGGATCCTGAGGCATTGTGGACTGTAGAACAAGTGAATCAGTATTACGAGGCAGGCCCGGACCGAATGAACCTTATCCCCGTGTTTGCAGCTGAAGTGAGTGCATCCATCGTAACCCTTTCTGACGAACATATCGCTTATCAATGGTGCGACATACAGGAAGCGGAACAACTGCTGCTCTGGGCACAGCAAAAGACCGGCGTTCGGAGGTTCTACGAGATGTTAAAAGGAGACCCGTCAAGGCTGCAATTGACCCGCATCCCCATTTGACACCCGCCTGAATCTTCCCGCAAAAACCTTTGAAATTCCCGCCATTTCAAGGTTGCCATCCGGCCGCACTCAGGCGGTTTCCGCTAAATCATGATAAGATTCTCTATATTTTTATTGGTTCGATTTGAACGAGTGTTTTAATATTCGACCGCTGATTCGTATCATAATAAATAAAACACATGGCACTCAGTCCAAGACAAATAGAAGAACGCAGAACCAGACAGGCAAGAATTGTCAGTGGTACCCTGTCCGTGTACCGGTCCAAAGGCATTGAAGGTATTACGATGGATGAGATTGCTAAAGCCTCAGGCTTCGGAAAAGCAACTTTATATCATTATTTCCCTTCAAAAGAGGAAGTGATCACAACCATTCTGGAGGATGGCTGGAAAAGTCTGTGGCTGGAAGTCTCCGGGGTCACACTGACGGGACTGTCATACCGGGAAAAACTGTTCAATATCCTGAAAGTGCTCTCCGCCAAAGTGCAGCAGAATCCGGATCTTTACAAGTTTTTATTCAAAGCCCCACAGATCTATCCTATTGTAAAATCACCCGATTGGGAGTCCTTTCAAAGCAGGATATACAACCGGATCGAATCAATTCTGAAAGAAGGGGTTGAAAAAGGCGAATTCATGAACATCGCGCCTGAAATACTTATGAAAGCGATGGGGGGGATATTTCACGGCCTGCTGCTTTTTGGCGAAAATCAATCTACTGTTCATGACGAGGACCTTGAAAAATTAATGAACCAATTCATTAGCTAACTAAAAGAGGAGATACTATGAAACTAACGTTAAAAATCGTAGTCACATTTTTTACCTGCCTTGTCTTTCTTCCGGCGCAGACCGTGATCTTTTCTGACGACTTTGAATCCGGGGTTCCTTCAGATCAGTGGCAATTATTCTGGGCCGATGAAGAAGGTATTGAAGCGGTTGATATGGCGACGGCTCCGGCACCGCTGGACATAGGCGGAGATTATGCCGGATTTCTTCAGGATGCGGATGGAACCTATACGGGGGCAGCGCTGTCAGTAGCCGGTGATGTAAGTTCGCAGAATTACACTATAACTGCAGATGTGTACTGTTATGTTAATAATCCCGGCGGGTCAGCCTATACGGGCATTGTGGCCTATGCGGATTCTTCACAAAACTATTATGTCAAGCTCGTGGCTGACTTTGATGCTGACAACCGGCTACGGTTGTACAACAACGTCTTTGACATGCAGACCTTCCAATACTCTTTTTCCAACAGTATCGACGCCACCGGACTTTATACGGAGGATGGCTGGCATTCGATGTCGCTGGAAGTAGAAACGCTGGAAGACAGCACCGTAAGTTACACGGTCTATTTCGACAATCAGTGGGTGGGAGGCCCCTTTATCGATGACAGTGACGGACATGCCTTCAGCGGTTCCTATGGTGTTTTTTCATTTCAGATGAGTGACACTGGCATTCCGGGCTATTATGATAATATCGTTGTAACAACTCCTGCTCCCCCCGAAGATTATCTTTTTCAGGATGATTTTGAAACCGGCTTCCCGGCCGATGACTGGTTTGAATTCTGGCCTGATGAAGAGTTAATTGAAGGTATCAATAATGCGGATGCTCCAGCGCCCCTGGGCAATGGCGGAGACTATGTGGGCTTTCTGCAGGATGCCGACGGCTCATATACCGGGGCCGCACTTTCAGCTGCAGGAAACCTGTCCGATCAGAATTATACTGTTCAGGCCGATGTTTACTGTTATACCAACAATCCCGGAGGGTCGGCCTATACGGGCATCGTTGCCTATGCCGACTCTGCAGCCAACTACTATGTGAAACTGGTGGCCGATTTTGACGCGGATAACCGCCTGCGTCTCTACAATAACGACTTCGATATGGAAACTTTCCAGTATTCTTTCTCCCATTCCATAGATGCCACCGATTTATACGATGGTGACGGCTGGCATAATATGGGTCTCGAAGTTGAAACACTGGAAGACAGCACCGTAAGCTATACCGTTTATTTCGATGGCGAACTGGTAGGCGGACCCTTCATTGATGATTCCGATAATCGCACTTTGAGCGGTTACTATGGCGTTTTTTCATTTCAGATGAGCGATGTGGGGATTGCCGGTTATTTTGATAACTTTTCCGTTCTGGGGTCTGCACCTGAGATTCTGTACGGTGATCTCAATTCCGATGGCGTCGTGGATATCCTTGATGTCGTAACTGTGGTTTCCATCATCATGGGCAACACGACTCCCGACGAATATCAACTACAGGCCGGCGATGTAAACAGTGACGGTAATATCGATATTCTGGATGTAGTGAGTATGGTATCTCTGATTCTTGGCAGAGTTGCCGGGGCTGCACCGATTTCCGTTGCTGATATCAAAGTATCAGGGGATGCGATCCTGATCAACGCCAACGGAGACCTTGCCGGCATTCAATTGCAGGTCGGGGGTGATTTCGACCTCTCTGCGCAGGATCTTCCCGATGGCTGGAATATGGACTATTCCCGGCAGGTAATCCTGCTCTATTCAATGCAACCTGTATCAGGTGTGACCTCTCTGCGCTTGCCTTATAGCGGTGACGTTGAAGTCATCTCCGGCATTATTGCCGACTGGTACGGCCATGGCACACAGGCTATAACCGGCCTGCAGCCCGACAGCATTACGCTGACCGCTTTTCCAAATCCCTTCAATCCCCAAACCAATATTACCTATCGGCTGAGCTCAGCGGGTCCGGTCAATATTTCGGTTTATAATTTGCAGGGGAGGCTGATCCGCACACTGCTGCATACTAATGCACCGGCGGGAGAAAATTCCGTCATCTGGAATGCAAACGGTGAAGCCAGCGGCACCTATCTGGTAAAAATAACGACAGGTACCGAATCAGCCGTTCAAAAAATAATGCTGCTTAAATAATTCTAAAAGACCGGTGCAGAGATTGCTCTGCACCGGTCACCGCACCCTATGAAAAATATCAAAATAAGCTTATGGGCCCTCGGGTTTTTATCACTTCTGCAGGCCGGAACGGGCGGTAAGTTATCCGGCACGGTCCGCAGTGCACAGGGTGAGCCTCTTGTGGGCGTTAACATCGTTATTGATGCCACGGACTTTGGCACCGCATCGGATGCAAACGGGGATTATTACATTTTGAATATCCCTCCCGGGCTATACAGCATCCGGTATTCCAGCATCGGCTATAAGACGCTCGTTCAGCAGGAAGTCCGCCTGATCTCGGACCATACGACCCGACTGGATGCCATCCTGGAAGTATCCGCCCTAAAAGCCGAGGTGGTTACTGTCACTGCGGAACGACCTCTGATCCGTACGGATATTACCTCCAAGGTCTCGGTTGTGGGCGCAGATGAGATCATAAATATGCCCGTTCACGATTTTAAGGACATTCTGGCCACCAGCGCCGGATTTACGACCGATGCCGAAGGCGGTATTCATGTCCGGGGTGGCCGCACGCGGGAGATCCTGTACATGATCAACGGCGTCATTGTGGAGGACCCCATGAGCGGTGATTTTTCCGGAACCGTGAATCAGAACACCATTCAGGAAATGAGCATTATCAGCGGCACTTTTAATGCCGAATACGGACAGGCCATGTCTGCTGTAGTAAACCTGGTAACAAAAGAAGGAAGCCGCGAATTTAAGGGAAAACTTGAATTGATCTCGGATCAGTTGAACGCTTCACCATACCATTCAAGATTTGCCTTTACGACTGTGAATGATTCGGCCTATCAATATTTAGACTTACAGGACCACCTGTTCACTTCTATGGACAACTACCCTTCCGGAGCTTTAAAACCCACACTGCCGCTGCTGAACCTGCCGGTGGCGGGATCGGTTAACCTGAACCTTGGCGGACAAATTCCCCATACACCGGTCAACTGGTTTTCTTCCTTCTATTATGAGGTTCTTGACAGTCCGCTGCCTCACGGTATCAGCATCCTGCAGGATAACCAGCTTACACTTTCGGCACGCCTCACTCCCAAGCTGAAACTCATTGCGGACCTGCAGACTACGGGGCATCTTTACCAGAATTATTCCCACCCCTGGAAATATCGGCCGCTGAACCAGACCCACACTCTTAAAACAAATGACCGGATAATGCTGAAACTGACGCAGACAACTTCACAGGCTTTTTACCACTCGGTTTCTCTTTCCCGCTTCAGGGTCGGTACTCACACAGCCGTCGGAAGTAAGACGCCCGGCGAATATATCAAACCGCAGACCGATGCATCCGTTTATTTTTACGGGTCTGGAGACCAGGGGGTTTACACCAATAACATCAGTACTTCCGACCTTTTGAAATATGATCTGACCCTGCAAATGACGAAGAACAGTCAGCTGAAATCGGGGTTTACTTTTACGCGTCATAATTTGGATATTTACCATGAAGAAGAGCCCTGGGCAGGGGGGACCAATTTTATTGACGACAGCACTTTTACACCCACTGAGGGCTCGTTTTATGTGCAAAATAAATTTGAGTTTGACTATGTGAATCTGAATCTTGGACTACGCTATGATTATCTGAATCCCGCTACCGGCATGTGGCATGATGTACAACATTTTGTCGTGTGGGACTCTTCCGCGGCGGCCTATCTTCCCGCTCCCATACTGGATGTACCGGCAGAGTCCAAATGGAGCCCGAGAATCGGTATTGCCTACCCGCTTTCCGATGAAAGCGTATTTCACTTTTCCTATGGTCATTTTTTCCAGTCTCCGGACTTCAATGCCATAACCTACAACGCCCGAAAAGATGTCAG
>JAJRUW010000045.1 GCA_024277615.1 Fidelibacterota bacterium
GGACAATCCGCTCAAGGTTCCTGATTATCTTTTCTTTGGTCTGGAATCAGAGGTCGATCTCAGCTCTGTTATCGGTATAAAAAACAAAAAGACCAAACAGGCAGCAGTCAAGGGGCTGATCAATATCTTCAACTCCTATAAATTCACCATTGCTGAAAACACCCCCATTGAAGAGGATGTGGCCCTTGATCCGGAACTGCTGGGAAAGGTATTTGAGAACCTGCTGGCCAGTTATAACCCGGAGACCAAGACCACGGCCCGCAAGCAGACCGGCTCATTTTATACGCCCCGTGAAATAGTCAATTACATGGTGGATGAAAGCCTGATTGCCTATCTGAAAAACGAGATAAAATGGGAGATAGCAGAGAAAGAGCAGGATACCAAACTCCATGAACTGCTTTCCTTTGATCCCGTCAATCCCTTTGCCGATAATCTGCAACTGCAAAAGCAGATCATCAAAGCCCTTGACCGCTGCACCATCCTTGATCCGGCCTGCGGTTCAGGTGCCTTTCCCATGGGTATTCTACAGAAGATGGTGCATATTCTTCAGAAACTGGATCCAGCGAATGATAGCTGGCGTGAGCTGCAGATGGAGAAGGCCATTAGTGAGGCCGAAACAGCCCTCCATCTTGATGACAAAGAAGCCAGGGAGCAAAAACTCATTGAAATCAATGAGGCCTTTGACCAGCAGATCAATGACCCTGATTACGCTAGAAAACTCTTTCTCATTGAAAACTGTATTTATGGGGTGGATATTCAGCCCGTTGCCGTGCAGATATCTAAACTTCGGTTCTTTATTTCTCTGGTGGTGGAGCAGAAGGTGGATGCTGATAAAGAAAATTTTGGTATTCGTCCTCTGCCCAACCTGGAAACAAAATTTGTGGCCGCCAATACCTTGATTGGTATTGAAAAGCCGGATAAGCAGGGCCATCTCTTTGCCAATAAGGAGATAGGCAGGCTGGAACAGAAGCTGAAAAATATCCGGCATCGGATATTTTCCGCCAAGACTCCGAAAACCAAGAGAAACCTGCGCCAAAAGGACAAGGAATTACGGGGAAAAATGGGCGAGCTGCTGATTGCTGACGGCTGGGAGAATAAAACAGCCAGCCAGCTTGCCGACTGGGACCCCTATGACCAGAATGCCTCCTCCGGTTTCTTTGATCCGGAGTGGATGTTTGGAATGCGGGGTGGATTTGATGTAGTTATTGGGAATCCACCGTATGGAGCAAAATTTAATAAAATTGAGAAAAGGTATTTTAAAGAAAAATATTATTACCAAGACTATCAGCCAGAAAGTTATTTGTTCTTTTTAGAAAAAGGAATTGACCTCATTAAAGTCAAAGCTGTTCTTTCATATATAATACCCAATACTTGGATTACGAATTTAAAGTTCAAAAAAATAAGAGGATATATCTTTTCTCAAAACACAATAAAAAGCATTTCTCATTATCATGCTGCCGTTTTCGATGCTGTTGTTGATACTGAAGTATTGGTTATTCAAAAAGGATACGATCCAACAAATGATATTACGATAAATAATTATTTATCGAATAATAAAATTTGCACTGCTCGCCATAGACAACAAAAATGGAGAAAAAAATGTGAGCTTCCAATAAATATTTTTCTAACGTCTATTGAAGAAAAAATCATTTCTTTGATTGAAAATGAATCTGATGAATTGAGTAGCATGTGCAATATAGTTGTTGGAATGAAACCATATCAAAAAGGTAAAGGCAGACCAAAGCAGGATCTGAAAACAGTTAAAGAAAGAATTTTTGATGCGGATACAAAAATAGATGGGAGTTATTATCCCTTACTCCGAGGAAGTGATATTAAAAAATATGAACTTCTTTGGAAAGGAAATAGGTGGATTAAATACGGAAAATGGCTGGCTGAGCCGAGAGAATCTGCTAACTTTTTTGCAAAAGAAAAAATTGTACTTAGACAGACAGGAGACTCTCTTGTTGCAAACATCGACAGCAATCAATTTATATGTATGAATAACCTGCATGTAATTACACCTAAGCAAGGTGTCAATCTTAGATATATTTTAGCCATTTTGAACTCTTCATTAATGAATTTTTATTACCAAAGTCTTAATCCTGAAGTTGGTGAAGCGTTAGCAGAAGTGAAAAAAACAAATGTTGCCCGGTTAAAAATAAGAATTAATAATCTTAACACACTGAATCTCATTGAAATATTAGTAAAAATTATATTGAAAAGTTCACATTATCGGTCCAAAATGCTTTATTTTTTGGATGCACTTGTCTTTCAACTCTACTTCTCCGACCATATGCAGGAAAAACAAATAGACGTCCAAAAAATTATGGAGAATGACCTTGCAGAGGTCCTACAAAACCGTGACTTCGACCAACTCTCAGACAGTGAAAAAGAAGACATGATCAACCGGCTCCACGCTCGCTGGACCCACCCGGACAGCGAAGTCCGCAACCGGATCAAACTCTTTGCCGTGCGCAGCCCTGATATTTTAAAACCCATCCTGGAATCCCGGTAAAGGCGTGACGGACAAACAGGGAAGATACAAAACCAGCGGCATGGTGGAAGATCAGTATATGCCCGGTTCTGATGGTCTGGTGCTGAAGAATTTCCTCAATATAGCTACGAAAGATGAAATAGACCGGGTAGAGACAGAACTGCTTTTTGAGCTCACGGATCAACTGATGGACGAGCTGGACAGCAGCCGGGAATTTTCTGCCACGGATATCTTGGAAATGCATTGCAGGTGGCTGGGGTCGCTGTATCAGTGGGCAGGGTCGTACCGTCAGGTGATGGTGAGTAAGGGGAATTTCATGTTTGCCGCACCAGCACATATCCCGCAACTGATGACGGATTTTGAACGGGAAATTCTGCAGAAGTATACTCCGTGTAGTTTTGAAGCAAAGGAGCAGGTTATCACGGCTCTGGCCATCGTTCACACAGAACTTCTTCTCATTCACCCCTTTCGGGAAGGGAACGGCCGACTCTCCCGGCTGCTGGCCACCTTAATGGCCTTGCAGGCTGAACTGCCGCCCCTTGATTTCAGTATTTTTGCAAAAGAACGTCGTGAAGAATATTTTCTCGCCGTTCGTTATGGGCTGGAGAGAAACTATACGCCCATGGAAGAGGTGTTCAAGACGGTGATTGAGCACTCGTTGAAAGCTTATGAGGGGTAGCCTCTTTTTTCAGAAGCAACTTATCGATTACAGCATGTGCTGTTGTGATGCCTTCAATGGCAGAGGATGAACAGACAGAGGCAATAAGACCGGCCCGGCGTTTATGCCTGTCTTTCAGGTAAGGATTTGTCTGGCTGATACGTCTCTTATTCATTCTTTTATTATAACACAGCCGGGCAGAATTGCCATTTACTTTGCAGGAAAACAGGATGAGAAAAATATCTCAAATTAAAATCAAAAACTTCAAGGCATTCCAGCAGGAACAGGTTTTTGATCTGAAAGGTAAACATGTCCTTGCCTATGGCAATAACGGCTCCGGCAAATCTTCCCTGTTTTGGGCTTTATATACCCTTACCCAGAGCAGCATTAAAAGAGATGAGGAAATTCAAAAATATTTCAAAAATTTCAGGGAGTCAGACCGGGCTACTCACCAGTCCCTGCGCAATGTGTTCATTGATGAGGATGAAGATTCATTCATCGAATTGACCACTGTTAATGAACACAGCAGAACAGAAACCTTCACCATTTCCCACGATACCATTAACACCAACAGAGCCGATAATAGCATCATCCAGGAGTTGAACCAGGCCAGTGATTTTATCAACTACAAGTTGCTCCATAATTTTTATAGTGCCACTCATAAACAGGAGGTTAACCTGTGGCCGGTCTTTGAACGGGATATTTTTCCGTTTCTTATGGATGATGCCAATCGTGTCATGCTCGATAAAATCAGGGAAAGAACAAAAGATGTAGAACGATACAGATCCGGGCAGCCGGTTAGAGGCAGAAAGGCCGAGGCCGTTGAGCTGGAACTTGCGGCTCTCAATACAGAAATCGAGTCTTTATTGTCACAAATCCAAACCAATGCCAACGAGTTTATCAAGAAACACTTCTTTGCCAATAAAGATGTTATCCGTTTTTCTCTGCAATTCAACAAACGGTTCAGTTTCGAGAAGGTACAAAACAGGCTTTGGCAGCAGGGAAAACAGGCCGAACGATACAATAGTCTCCTGATCAAGCTGATCGTTGAAATTTTCCAGGAGGATAGCGGAGATTGGAAACAGGTGCATAGGGTACAGTCCTTTTTGAATGAAGCGCAGCTTACCAGGATTGCCATTGGCATTCGTATCGGTGCCCTGAGGACCCGGGTACAAACAACGGATTTTAAAATTCTGGTGCTGGATGATATGCTTATCAGTCTGGATATGTCTAACCGTATGCCCATTGTCAAAATGATTCTCAATTTGGACAATAATCCCGATTTGTCATTTTTCGATAGTTTTCAAAAAATTATCCTTACCCACGATAAAGGTTTTTATGAGCTGATCAAACGCCAGACCTCCTCTCACCAATGGGAATATTACAACTTTCACGCCAAAGAAGACGAAAATAGTCCACCAATTATAAAGAGAGATAGAACATCCCTTGAGAAGGCCCAGGCTTTCCTGGCAGATGGCGAATACGATGCCTGTGGTAATGAATTGCGCAAGGAAACCGAAGCGCTTTTGGATAAATACTTGAAAGGGTTGAATTCCGCCGCCGATACAGGTGAATTTGAACCATTGGCCAACAAATTGAATCATGCTTTGCAACAAATTTCGGAAACAAACCGGAAGGATTTTGAGAAACTGTTTGTGAATAAAAAACTGCCGGTTGAGGTGATCAGGAAGCTCCAGACAGATTACTCCAAAGACACCTCCTTGGAACCGAACCAGAAGGGACAGTTAACAGCTATAAAAAAAGAATTGATTGCCTATCTTGTCAAACAGTATGAGTTAAAAGAGAACAAGACCAAGCTCATTGAAGATATGCAGGATACACTTAAAAGAATCATGAACCCGGCCTCGCACTCCTCAATGGTGCCACTTTATCAGTCTGAATTGAAAGCAGCCCTCGCCGGGGTGAAACGATTAAAAAAACATTTGAATAGTTGATATGGAATGAGAATCAGTCAATGCTAAACGAGATGAATTATGAATAATGATATCCCATCATTCCTTGTTCCAAGTAATGAAACCGGCATTGTACCTAAAATTGGCCGAGTGAAGGTTCTTGGTATTGATCTAGGCACAACGAACTCTACAGCAGCCATGATTGACTGGTCTATCGAAGACGGCCAGCCACCTTATGCCGAGTGTCTGGAGATAGAACAGGATACCTTGGATGGCCCGTACATAAGCACTCTGGTGCCTTCCACCGTTGCCCTCTATCAAGACAGGGAATACATCGGGGAGGGTGCGAAACTGCTGCGTGGGCGGAGCTCTGATTTCGGCCTGCAGGAAAAAAAGAACCTCTTCTGTGAATGTAAAAATGATATCGGTATCAAAAAAACCTACCACCAGGCACCACCCGGATATCAAAGCCCTGCCGAAATTGGCAGTAAGCTGTTGCATTTCTTATCTCAAGACGTGGGAGAAAGTCAGCCTTATTCCAGAACGATAGTCACGGTCCCGGCATCTTTTCAGGCATCTCAACGCATGGATACTGTTAAGGCTGCTGAAATTGCAGGTATTTCGCTGAGTGGCGGTGATTTACTTGATGAACCTGTGGCAGCATTTCTTGATTATATGGTCACCCATTGGGATTCTCTTGATCTGGGGATCGGAAAAGAAAAAAAATTGCTGGTATTTGATTTCGGCGGCGGAACTTGTGATGTGGCTATCTTTTCTGTGCAGGTTCATGGAAGTCCATCACAACTCGATATGGCACCCATTGCTGTTTCACGATATCATCGGCTTGGTGGCGGGGATATTGATCAGGCTGTATTGTATGAGGTACTGCTGCCTCAGCTTATAGAGCAGAATAATCTTGATGAGTTTGAACTGGATTATTCAATTAAGAAAAAAATAATTGAGCCTTCTCTCATTGGTATTGCAGAGGCATTAAAAACAGGGCTCTGTAATGAAATTAGACGGCTGCGAAAGTTTGATGCTTATGACCCGCAAAAAAATAACGATATTATAAAAAAACAACCTGGTCGTCATATTTGTCATCTGCCGGATGGCAGAGAACTTGCTTTGGATTCTCCATCATTGAGCGGCAAACAATTTGCAGATGTGATGGTTTCGTTTTTGGATGCGGATCTTTTGTATGCACGGGAAACAGAGTATCGTATGACCTGTTCTGTTTTTGCACCACTTCAGGATGCGTTGGATCGTGCCGGATTAACAGCTGATGATATTGATTATTGCCTGTTAGCGGGAGGGAGCAGTTTGATACCTCATATAGAGGATGCCGTTGCTGATTTTTTCTCACAAGGCTCTCTTTTAACCTATTCTGATTATGAGGCGTCTCAGACAACAGTTGCTAAAGGTGCTGCCTATCATGCTCTTTCTTTGAGTTTGTATAATAGAGGATTGGTACGACCAATAAGCAACGAAACCATTGCTATTCGAACTCAATCAGGTTTTGTCGATCTTGTGCCAAAGGGAACGGTATTGCCTTGGCCTGTAAATGAAGAGTATGAGAGTTGTGTTGCCTTAGAGGTGCCAAACACATCAGTTGCAGAACAACAGGAGCTTAGAGTTGAAATAGTGGCTCGTGAAGATGAGCGTGTTCTCTTTTCCGGTAGCTGGCAGATTCCACCGCCGGTTAACCGTGGGGATTCAATTACTCTTGAATATCGGTATGATGAAAATCAAGTTCTGGATTTACGCATGCAGTTGACTGCGGATACTAACGGAACAGTTTTCGAGCAACGCTTGGAGCATCCGTTGTCCAATGTGATGAATCCTGCTCATGGGAAGGCAGAGATAGATGATCTGGAAGAAAAACTTCGTACCGGACAGATCCCCCGAGAGCAAATACAGGAAACCATGATTGAGCTTGCTGATAAATATGCAGATATTCGACAGCATGAAAAGGCACTGGCTTATGTAACAAAGGTATTGCGGGTGAGAAATGAGCCGGATGCGGATTTGCTCAATAAAATGGCGATTTATTGTGGTGAGATGGGCGATTATCAGCGGGAGGAGAAGCTCTACCGAGAGGCTGCAGAGGCCTCATCCTGGGGAGGACCATGGTTTAACCTTGCCTTGCAACAGGAACGGCGCGGACACTTGGAAGATGCTTTTAACTCTGTTGAGAGAGCAGTTAATACAGAACAGTCTGCACCATATTTGGTGCTGCAGGCCAGATTGGCAGGCAAACTCAATAAAAATGAAGCAGACCAATTTCTTTTGCGGGCTATGGAATCATTTGGTTCTGTCAGCGGGTTAAACGATTGGGAGCTCGGTTGGCTGATAACTGGTGCTAAGATGTCTGGAAATAATTCTCTGGAAATAGATGGGTTGGAAGAACAGCGTAAACGAAAACGAGGCAATACGGTTGAAGTTTCGGGCGACTTACCTCTTACGCAACAGGGAATAATGAGGAGTGCATCATGACCTGGCTGGTTCCTGCTTCTGACATGACTCCCGAACAACTTCGTGCGGTACAGTTACCAACCCGTCAGCATCGGGTAATATTCGGTGCCCCTGGATCCGGAAAAACACAGATTTTGCTTCATCGGGCTCGCTATCTCCTGGATGACGGTCAAATTATCGATGACAATTTCCGCATTTTTGTTTTTACTAATCTCCTGCGTGACTATATCCAATCTGCCCTGCATTTACTTAACCTGCCCGAGGATAATGTTTTAACTTTTGATCACTGGTGTAAGCTCTTTTATACAGAGCACGTTGCGGATCGAGCGCCTTGGGATAAGAAGAATAAATGTCCTGATTATGCTGCAATAAGACAAGGAGTACGCGAATATTTGCTTGAGCACCATGATGAATTACCAATTTATGGGGCTGTGTTAGTCGATGAAGGACAAGATCTTGATCCAGTATCTTTTGCTATTATAAAATTAATAGCCAAGCATGTTACAGTCTGTATGGACCATAAACAACAGATTTACGAGCATGGATCCTCGGAACAGGAGATTTTGAAAAAATTGGGGATGAGTCAGCGCAATGTCTCTTTGTTATCTGCTTTTCGTTGCTGTCCTTATATCGCCTGGCTTTCATCACGGTTTATTGACAATGAGATGGAGAAAGAGCAGTATTTGCGGCAGGTAAAAATGGCCCAGATAGAGAGACAATTGCCACTACTGTATTATGCCAAAGATATGGCAGACGAGAAAGAGCGGGTTGCGGAAGTGATCCGTAACAGACAACTCAAGGGTGATCGTATAGCAGTTTTGTACCCGACTAATCGACAGGTATATGGGTTCAGTAAAGGCCTCAGAGCATTGGGAATAGAAACAGAAGTGCCAGTTAAAGGAAACCGAAAGAGTAAATATACATCTATTGATTTTGAGACGGAATTACCCAAAATAATGACTTATCATAGTGCAAAAGGGCTGACTTTTGACACCGTTATTATGCCTCAGCTTAAAGAATATTCTTTTAAGAACTTGTCCCAAGAAAGAGTAGATAAATTACTTTTTGTCGGAATTAGTCGGGCAACCAAATGGGTATGTTTTTGTACTGAGCAGGAGAAAGAGCACTCCGTGCTTAAGAGGATTATTCCACTTGCGGAGCAGAATTATCTGACGATTCAGTATTCTGACACTGAAACAAGTAGCACCTGTGACGATACTACAAGCACAAATAATGATGATGATCTACTTGGCCTCTTGTAAGACATTTTATCCATCGTAATTTCTGCAATAAACAGTAGAAAGATTAGATGTTGAAATAGCGTTGGGCTGATATATGGCAACTATGATACCAGAAGAGATAGAGCAATTCACAACTGATGGTGAAGAGCAGGTCTATCGTTTTTTATCTGCCGTCGCTAAACCTGATACAGATTATATAGTTTGGTACTCCCCTGATATCAGGGGTAGGGAACCGGATTTTATTCTTTATAATGATGATACCGGTCTGGTTATTTTAGAGGTTAAGGACTGGTCGCTGGAGCAGATCATTGAGGCGGACAAAAAACAATTCCGTCTTTTTCTGAACGGTAGGGAAGAAATCAGAAAAAATCCCATGCAGCAGGCGAGGGAGTATTTTTCCGCCTGCATGGATGCCTTGAAAAAAGATGGTCGACTCCTGTCAGCAGAGCGCGGTTTCCATGGTAATCCAAGGGTACCCGTGAGTTGTGGTGTTATTTTCCCCAACATCAATAAGATGGAATTCGAGGAAAAAGCCCTGGAAACCGTAGTAGAGAAAGATAAGGTTTTTTTCTGGGATGATTTGCACCCGGAATCTCCCCTGATGCAGGATGGTAGTGGAAAGAAATTCCATGATTTTTTTATAGAAAAATTTACACCTCGCTTCCCGTGTCAACTCACCGGGAAAGAAAAGCTCTATCTCAAGCAGATCATTTTCCCTGTTGTTCGGATCGAGCAGCCGAGAAAAACAGAGAAGGCTGAGTTCGCATCTCTTGAGACCAGAATATCATCTCTTGATCATCATCAGGAAGCATTGGCCCGAAAATATGATGGCGGACATCGCATCCTGAAAGGGCCCTCCGGTTGTGGCAAAACCCTGATACTTGTTCATAAGGCTCTCTTCTTATTATGTTACAATCCTGCTGTTACCTCTATCCTCTTTGTCTGTTTTAATATCACTCTGGTTCGCTATATAAAACGCATGCTGGCTCAAAAACAGGTTCCCATGGGGGAAAACGGTGTGTCTGTGATGCACTTTTATGAACTTTGTGATCGAGTGACCGGCGATAAAGTCGATTATGAAGGGCAGGATCAGGATTATTATCAGATAGTGCTTGATGATGCGACTGAGAATAGCAAGACGTATCGGAAATACGATGCGATTCTGATCGATGAGGGGCAGGATTTTTCAGATGATATGTTTACAGTCGTAATGAACCTGCTTAATCCCGCCACTGATATTTTGACCATTGCCCTGGATGAAAAACAAAATATTTATTCCAGAACACGCAATTGGAAAGAATTGGGCATTCATGCCAGAGGGCGTACTCATACCATCAAGTACATTTACCGCAGCACCAATGAGTTAACGGAATTTGCGGCATGTTTTGCTGTTGATGATGAAGAAACTCCGGAATCAGGCCAACCAAGACAGGGTTCGTTATTCCCTGGGTATTTTGATTATCACGGGCCAAATCCTGCCATTGAGAAGTATAAAAATCTTGATGAACTGCTGAGTTTCATCGCCGATGAAATCAACCACCTCGTTACCGAAAAACAATATCCATTATCTGAGATAGCTGTTCTGTATACCAAAAGGAAGGTGACCGCCCATGAGGTAGATAGCCTGCCTGCAATGATAGGCCGGGCATTGGATTACAGGGGCGTTCTCTATGATTGGGTATCAGAGGATTACCGAGCAAAAAAAAGCTATGATGTCACCACGGACAGCGTCACTGTTTCAACCATACACAGTGTGAAAGGGTTTGACTATGCAGCGGTTTTCGTCGTCGGTTTGGATTTTTTGGATCAGGGCCGCTGGACTGCGGAACAGATCAATCGCCTTGCCTATGTTGCCATAACAAGAGCTCGTTTCCGACTGTATACACCTTATCTGTTGAAAAATCAGATCATGAATAAACTGCTCTCTTGCATGTGAGCTCAGTTCGTAAGGGTATTTATTAAGAATGATAGACTATTTAGAAAAGCATAAAATGCCTGAAGCAGAGGTCAGCTTAAGATTGGCAGGCTACCTGTCTCACAACCATCGATCATCTGGGATGATTTCTGTTGCAATTGATGGTGCCCAGGTGCAGGTGGGGGAGAAGATTATTTTTCCTTTGTCTCGTTTTATGAAAGATAATGGTTGGCTGAAAGAAACAGGTGAAAAATGGCAAGGTATTTATCGAAAGACCGGACAAAATGACATTGAAATCCACTCAAAACCAGGGCTTGGTGATGTGGTAGCAACACTTCCAAACGGGCATACTCTAAGAGTGGAATCAAAAAAGGGTCCTTTGACTCGTAGCAGGAGTTCTCAGGAATATCCCCTCATACGTGAAGCACTTGGCCAACTGATGACTATGTCTGTGGTTGGGGAACAAGACATATTGGCAATAGCTGTTCCTGAATCGGAGAAATTTACCACTCTGGCCCAAAAATGGCGGGAAGCGCCGTTGATTAAACGGTTTGCTATCAAGATATTATTGATCAACAGGGCAGACAGCGTAAACGGCTTATAAACCATGCAACAACAAGATGACAAAACCATACTCGCTCCGACCGACCTCAGTAATTTTTTGAGCTGCAACCACAGCTCACGACGTGATTTGGACGCGGCCAGAGGAAGTGTTGAACGGCCGGTTCGTTACGGACCTGTTCTTGATGCCTTAAAAGAACGAGGAAGAAATCACGAACAGTCTTATTTGGAGTTTCTTCGTGGTTCTGGATTGCTCGTTGTAGATGCAATTGATTATGAACCTTCTGAAACATCTCTGGGAGGCAGCACTGGAAAGACACTTTCTGCAATGCAGAGTGGCGCAGATATTATTTATCAACCTGCCTTGGTAGATAATACCTGGTCTGGGCGGGCTGATTTCCTGCGAAAGATCGACAAACCAAGTGATCTTGGTGAATGGTCTTA
>JAJRUW010000046.1 GCA_024277615.1 Fidelibacterota bacterium
AAAAACTAAACTGCTGGAAGTAACAAAGTCTCACATGGAGCTCATTGCAAGTTCACCAGACAGAGTTAAAGCATACTTCAGAGATCCGGTTGTCAACTATGCAGCATAATCATGAATAATTCGTTCCGGAGCAATAATACTTGCTGATCAGGGGCCGGTCTGCAATTTAGTCTTTAAATCCGTCAATTCTTTTACAACGAGCTCGTAATTGTGAGCTCCTTTACTGCCATCCCGGATAACAGACAGATAGTTACTCCAATCAATATCTTCGAGGTTTATTTCGTATGCTGAGGTTTTGCGCAAGGTTTCAATTTCGTGCAATAAAGTGCTTATCGTAGTCTGCCATTCTTCAAGTGTAGATTCATATTCTTCGTCATGGCAGTTAATGCAGTTTTCTACTACATCCCTGGTTATATCCCCATCATCATTCTGATGACAATCCCTGCAGGAAACTTCTTCATCAAACATAACGTCAGCTGCGTCGCTATCGGAGAACAATGTCCCGGCATATAAGTCGGATTGTGTGGAGTGGCATTTTTCACATGGTACTTCTTCCATGGAGTGGTGGCACCCCGAACATCTGGTTTTATCAATAATTAATTCACCATGCTGCTTTTTATTGGAATGGCAATCAAAGCAGAAAAGTCCTGCTTTGTTCACGTGTGGTTTATGCAGGAAATCAACATCAAAAACTCTGACCTTTGCTTCTTCAATACCATAATGACAATTATTGCATTCATTCGGGATGGTTCCGCTTCCGTACAGAGAAAAATCCGTTATTGTAGCATCCGGCTTAATTGCCCTGATCACTTCTGACAGGTTATTGTACGCCTTAAGCAACAATTCATCCGAATATTCCACATTGTGAACGATATTGCCGACTTTAACCAACTGAAAATTGTATTTCGCATCATCCAAAAGTGGTCTGAGTGTTGCTTCCATTTTTTGATTTTGTTCCGTCTCTTTGTTCAGCATATCTTAGGTGCGATGATAGAGGCTGTCGAGGATTTGAATCTTATTCCCCAATAAATCTTTCCATTGGTTCAAGATGAGATTGTAGCCTTCACCATGACAGATATCACAGGACTGTGCAGAAGCCCGGTACACATCGCCCAGTTCCGCAAAGTCATTTGTTGTGTTGTGAAAAATATGACAGGCCTGACAATTCAAACCATTATTGAACATGGGATTCGGATGGTCAGGTATATCTTTTCCACCCGTGCCGGTGAACAGAGACAATTGAGCAAAATGCGGGTTCTCGTGACATGAACCACATTCCGGAATAATGTCATTCGTCTTCGACACGGACTTATGCTGAATGCTTAAATGGCAGTTCTGACACTCTACTTTATGATCCGTCACATGTGCTTTATGGATTAATTCACTGTCACCGTATTGGGTGATCAGAGTCAGGTCCGCATGACATCCTTCGCATCTTTCTACAGGGACTGCACCATCACCGATCTGCATTTTACCGTGGCATTTTTTACAGTCCATTTTTTGTTCGAGGATATAAGTGTGATCATAGGTGATAGTATTTTTGGAATTAGGAACCGGAGCATCGTGACACCAAGTGCAATCATTAATCTTAGCGCCTGCTTTAACTTCTTTAAAGTGACAGAGGAAACAGGTGGTTTCAGTAACCGAAATATGTACACCCTGAACAATTTGAGAATGACAGCTTGTACAGCGCAACTTTTTACCTCGCCTGAGTTTTGTCAGGTGGGGACTATGATCGAAGATTATCCCCTCTTTGAAATTGACCTTCCCCTTCAATAGTCGTTTAACATGACAGCCGCTCCTCAAACAGCTCTCATCGGATATTTCGGCCCAGGGCTTGCTCTTTTTGTAAATGCCTGTCATATAGTTTGCAACCATTGATATTGCAGTAAATTTGCCCCGTAATTTAGATTTTATTCCTGGTGGGAAATGACAATCCGTGCAGGTTACATCAGAATGGGTAGATTCTTTCCAGGCATCAACATACGGTTCCATGTAATGGCAAGTTGAACAGAATTTTGGTGTTGATGTAACCTCAATTGAACCCACTAGCAGTATTGTAACTGCCAGAAGGATTCCAAGAACCAGTATTGTGTAACGGGTGATATTGTGTCTCATGAGATTGCAGGGATGTTCCTTAAGTTATTTTTAGATTGCTAAACTTATGACAGTGAGAGTTAACGGTATTTTTGGATTTTATTATTATTCCGGAGCACTGCCCTGCTGCCGTGAAGTTTTGAGTCATCACGACAGCAGGAACGCGAATTGCTGGTTAGAACCGGATAGAGTGTTATGCTCTCCAGAGTTCACTTGACAGCTGTTTCTGAGTGAACATTGAGAGATAACTATTGCGATGACTGCCTGTGGTCTATGTAAAAGAAGTCAAACATCTATCCGTATAGGCCCCTTATAATTAATTTCAGGTAAAAGCTCGTACCCGTCTATTTTTTTGACTTCAATTCTTTTTTGATGTCTTCCGGATACGGATGGGCGATTTTTTTCACCATTTCGCTGTATTTGAAGCCCTTTTCTTTATCAAAAGTAGGATTCTTTTCATTGTGGCACCCGAGACAAGTTTGCTCATCCGGCAAATTCAGCCCAACAGTTTCAGGAGCAGTTTCACCCTTAAATACAGCTGTCATGATCTTTTTGGATTTGTACTTTGATCCGGGTCCGTGACAGGCTTCACAACCGACATTTTGCAGAGAGGTCATTCTTTTGACTTCCTTGACCGGTTTACCTTTATCGGTGACCTGATCCCAGAATTTAGCATCTTTGACTTCGTAACCACCCTTGCCGAAACCTGTAGTATGACAAACAAGGCATTCGGGTGCTTGATCCGCTGATGTTTTCAAACCAAGTTTTTTAGCAATTTCTGCTGCTTTATCGGTCTTCAGGGCCTCGAGTGATTTTGCGTGTAAGCTTTCTTCCCATTTACCGTATTGATTTCCTTTGGATGCTTTTTTATGGCACATTTTGCATTTTGAAGCACCAACATATTCAAACTTTTTTACTGCTGTACCATTATTTGCCCAAAGAAGCATGGTTAACGACAAGATAGGTATGATTAATTTATACATGATTCTCCTTTTAATTTCGATTTACTTCACCATTGATGTGTTTTGTCGAGTCAATGATTTCTCCATTTGCATCCACAACGGAAGCATGGCACCAGGTGCATTGTGTCTGCGTATAGGTGCCTGTATGTCCCTGTGGCGGCAGACTGTGACACGTACCGCATTCAGCGCCTTGTGGATCATTCCAAACCATGGACACATTATTACCTGTTATCTCATCCTCGAGATAGGCCCAGGCATCACTACTTTCAGATTTCGGAAAAGAAAAAGCACCATGACAATAAACATTGGTGCAGGTCGCAGCAGCATGATCCCAGGAGGGAGACTCTGCTAGGTTATGGTTGTAGTTAAGGTTGAAGGACACCTCGGCAATATTATCAGCGCCAAGATGACCATCGTCCAGGTAATTGTCGGGGACAACATGACAGTTTTCACAATTTACGGTTGTGACTGCTGTTTCCATGTGAGTTTGATGGGCGCCTACGGAAAGCAGTGTTGGGTCTGACTGATTTTTAATACTCAGCGGTGGATAAGGAGTTCCGTTGATTCTATCGCCGTGACAGTTCGCACAATAGCCGATGCCATTTTCTTCGCTGTGGCAGTCGGTGCAGGCTACCCCGGTAAAACCACCGGAGAGATCGGATCCGTGACAATTCCGGCACCTGGAAAAATCCCAGGCACTGTCCCAAAGCACTTTCCCATGATAATTATAATTCGAAGGATCAATAAAATCCGCTTCGGCAGGGTGCCCGCTATATCCGCCTTGATGACACTGACTGCATGAAACCCCTGATTTTCCACCCGTCAGGTCCTGTCCGTGACAGTCTCTGCAGTGGGTTAAACCTTCGGGGCCGTTCTCTGAAAGTGCAAGCCCATGGAACCCCGGATTATCGGGGTTGATCAAGTCGTTCAGAGCAATATGTCCGCTGTAGCCTCCGGAATGACATTGATAACAGGATACGTTTGCGGTTCCGCCTCTAAAGTCATTACCATGGCAGGTCTTACACCATTCAATTCCCTGAAGTCCATCTCCGTCTCCGCCTTTTTTGGACAGATTATATCCGTGAAAATCCTGGCTGCCGGTATCCATCCACTCCACCGGGTGCATTTTAGGTGAAGTCGATTCGGTACAGCTCCAGATCAACACAGAAACAGCAATAGCGTAAAAGAGCAGTATAGGAATTCTAAGTATTTTCATCTTAAACCTCCCGTATGACACCCGGCGCGCTGACATGAATCTGCAGTATGGCAAACCTGGCATAATTCGGGTGAATCCTCCATAGCCTCTCCATGCAGACCGCCTTCATCGAAAGCACTGTTCACCCAGGAGAAATTACTATGGGAAACAGGCATGACATTTTGTTGCTGATGGCATTGGCGACAATCATTATCAATCTGATGACAGGTTTCACATTCCAGAACCTCCATGCGGGCTTCAAAGCCGTGTTTTAAAAGATAAGAGGTCGGATGCTGAAGCGGCGTGAATTGCTGCATTTGATGACAGTTATCACAAAAATTCTCGTTGTGGCAGACAGTACAATTACGGGACTGTGGCAGAGAGACATCGGCCCCATGTTCAATTCTCCAATTCAATGAATGACTTGACGGCTTACCCGTTCGGTGGCAGTCGCTGCATTTCGAAGCCGGCCAGATCTGTCGCGGGATACCCGTTTCATCATCGATAATTTCCGCATGACATGTTTTGCAGTCATCAAAGCGAAGCAGGTGGGACGCATGCGGAAAGTCGAAGCCTGAAGAATTACCGTTGATCAGGTATGATTTTGGGTTATCCGGGGCACTATGGCATATCCCGCAGTCCTCTTCAACTTCATGGCACTCACTGCAAACTTCTTTATCCGGCAGGAGACTATCCTTTAAAGATCTAGAACTCTCAACAGCGTTGTGACAATCGGAACAGGCTAATTCCGCATCAGTAATATGAATGCTGTGCGGGAAGATAATTCGATCCCGGTCTTGTGTGAACACGAGAGCGAACAGGCAAAATGCCGCAACCAGACTAGAACGTATAAACAACATTGAAACCTCCTCTCCCATCCTGGCTGAAATATTCGTTTTGATAGGTTCTGGCAAAAATTTCAAATAATAAATTCGGGGTTGGTCTCCATTTCACCCATGTATAAGCTCCCATAGAATCTTGTGTATCAATATTCTCCGCAAAATCAATTGAGTATATTGAGAGACTACCTCCGTAGGATATGGATTTAAACAAATTAGCAGAAAATGAGAAGCCGCCGCCGACAAAAATATCGTTGGAGTTATTACCGACTGTGACTGTAAACTGAGCCGAATTTGTGGAAAAAGACCCGGAGTAATAATAGCGTGTGTCGTTGGATAATCGATAGCCGAATTTGTTGAGCAACTGATATCCATTGTTAAAATATGACTGAACCATGAATGTAGCCGTCGGAGACACGAATAAGCTTTTCCCGATAAATGGATAAATTTTCTTCAGGTCGAAGTTGCGGTGGGTAAGATCAAACAGAATTCTGTGATGAGCATATTTCCGGCTAAGACGAATGCGGTTATAGTAAGGTGCGTTTTCTGAAAAATTCCAGGAGAGATATGTTTTAAGATTAATTTTATGGAATAACTTCTTTGTCATGACCAGCCCTGATTTGATAGACATTTCATCGCCGATATAATTACCCCAGAGATGCAAGGTTATCTTCAGATTTGGCGATCTTGATCCCCACGACGTTATAAAGAAGGTTTCGTCTTCAACAACGCCGGTGAATGAAGGTACCCTGCCTGCGGCAACATTCAACTCTCCCCATTTAGTTGAATTAAGCGAATAATCAAATCCATCAAGACGAACATTAACGAGAGAATTCCATTGTGTAAGCCTGCCGATCTTCAGAGTATAGCCCGGATATGCTATTTGACCATACAGCGTATGAATTCTCAAATTATCGGTAAAGCGATAGTTTTGGGAGCCATAAGCCAGATGAGATGCCAGTTTTAAATGTTTGCCGATATTCTGCTGAAATCTCAAATCGGTTTGAGCATGATAGACATTATTCGAAGAGCCGAATATCCACTGGTCAACTGTGTTATTATCGAAAATGGTTTGGCGGGGTGTAATAAAACTTTGAGAAAGTGTTATATGCGGCAAGGCTCCAGCTCCCAACTGGAACATCATTAGTGATGATAATAAAACAAAAGTCGTTTTTACTGTTTTATACCTGATGATTTCCTCCTCTCTACAATTCTACGTATATTATGTATAATCCATAACCATATTTCTATGATATCGTACCGTTCCCTAATTTACTAAAACAGACAAAACAGCATACCTGATTCAGGCTGAAGCCCGGCTTCAGGATTTGACAGGGCGTTAACCCATATTTCTAATCGGTAAACGAATTTCAGACTTGATTTGAATTATTAAGTAATTATGATGATGATATCATAAAAACTTGATGTCAAATCAATCTGTCAAATTTATATCGCTTTTAGTATTATGGAAAAAAATAATGTAGTTATTTTTTTATCGTATTCAGGATGTAAAATATCGCTATTCAAAATTGGTAAATTTTTTCTGTGAGGATGGTTCGGCCATTGAAATATCAGTGTATTGATCAAGTGGAATTTCGTTCAATAAATTGAAAAGCCCCTATTAAGGGGCTTTTCAATTACATTCATATGTGGCACCACTGCCAAGGTCGTAAATAAAGCTTTCATGGTAGTGTCGATACCTTTTTCAAGGTTTGTTTTTTGTTCATCACCACAATGAAGGAAAGGGAAAAGAAATGAAGACCAGGAGATGTCTTCAATCTGAAGTTATCCAGACAACTACCAACAAATTTCAAAAAGCTCTATCCAAATGACATGCTAAAGTTATAAAAGTACAGGGCAGGAATACAAACATTAATCTAAATTGAGAATATTTTATTTTCACACCCGTCAATATTTATCTCACGGCCAGTACCGGAACAGGAGACCTTTTCAGAATTTTCTCTGTCGTACTTCCAAAAAACACCTGTGATAAACCGCTGTGCCCGTGTGTTGCAACTACCACCAGGTCAATTTCATGTTCCTTGATAGCCGACAGTATTTCGAAGATTGCCGTTCCTTTGCGAATGAGCAACCTGGTGGCGATGTCCTCCGGGAGATGTGTCTCACACCATTCCATCAATTTTTTTTCTGCATATTCCTGTCGGTTGGCTTCAATGTCGTCAATCTGAATCCCGGCCCAGGAATATTCTGCAGGAGATAGAATCGGTTCCAGAACATGCAGAATATACAGCTTGGACTTGTATTTTTTTACAATGGAGATGGCATGAATGACTGCTCTCGCAGAAATTTCTGAAAAGTCTGTGGTTAAGAGGATTTTTTTATATTGATGATATTTTACGGGCACTTTTTACCGCTAATTGTTACTTCGATGCTGGAATAATTTAGGGTTAAACCCGTTTGTTAACCAAGACCAAACTATAAGCTAGCAAAGTCGATTACTGATCTACCATCGCCATCTAATATTTTTCTTTTTTATATTTCTTGAAATACGACTTCAACATTGATGGACTGTATAAGCGGTCAGGAAGATAAAATTGGCGAATGTTATTTGGTCATCCGTTACAGGATTGTCGTAAATTATGGACAATGAACTACAATATTTTAAAATATATGGCCGTCGGAACAGCGATATTTACGGTTAATTGTTCCATCAATATCCCTCACGGTGACACTCCTAATGATGGCAAACCCGGAGAGAAGGACCAGGTTATAACTTCAAAGGCATCCCTGCCGCAGTACACTACCGAACGCTCAAAATATCCCAATGGTCAGTTAGAGTACGAGGCTTCATATCGAAACGGCAAATTGGACGGTACAGCAAAGCATTGGGATGAAAACGGTAACTTAATATCTACTGTAGAATACAGCAACGGGGAAATACATGGTAAATGGATATTATATTATCCGGACGGACAGGTTATGCAGGTCACTCAATACTTTCGGGGAAGGAAAAACGGATATGAGCGAAAATATCATCCGAACGGGCAAATCAGCTCAGAGGTTCAGTATCGCATGGATGAAAAAATATCCGCGATCATTCGCTGGGATTCAAAAGGAAAACTACTACACTGATACCAGGATCAATATCCGTAATCCATATATTGTGTCCCGCCTAAAAACAAACTGGCAATAATAAAAAGCAGAATGTACAACGGAATACTCACTAATAAGCCTGCAATCAAATTATGACCCAATACAGCAAAAGCCCTGCTTAAAAATCCGGAACTCAGAAGATTCGAATCCGGAAGACGCGATTTCAACTGATTAATCTCATTTTCAAGTTCCAAGACTTTCTGTTCCAGATAATAATTTTCACTCTCCATTAAATGCCCCTTTTCAATCAATTTTAAAATATTAACGCTCTCAAATTTAGACGTAGTCAATTTATATTTACATCAGGTTTTCAAATAAAATCCATTCAATAAAAAAAGCGGAGGCAGGATCCATGAAGCGGAATATCATTTTTTATCGTCATGGTAAATCAGACTGGAGTATAGAATATCCTGATGATCACGAACGTCCCCTGGCGGATAAAGGTATTCGAGGTTCGGAGTTAATGGGAAAACTCCTCACCCTCTCCGGGCAAACTCCCGATCTGGTCATCACCTCATCAGCTGCCCGGGCTCGTCAAACAGCGGAGATATCCATCAAAACAGGCGGCTGGGAATGTCCTCTTAAAGTTCAGGGGATACTATACGGCGGCAATGCGGCTGCAATCGTGAAACTACTGAATAACCTGGATGATAAGTACCGCTGTGTCCTGTTGGTGGGACATGAACCTGCTTGGTCCGGTTTGGCTTCCTTTCTTATCGATGGGGGTAATCTCCGGTTTCCTACTGCCTGTATGGCAAGAATTGAGTTTAAAATTAATTCCTGGCAGGACCTCAAACCCGGTTTGGGCGAGTTACGCTGGCTCTTACAACCTGGATTTTTCCTCAAGGGAGCTTTCAATATATAAATTTTTCCTTCAGCCTAAAAAGATACATCCGCAGATTTCGAAGAAGCATGGAATTCAGAATGTACCTTTTGTAAGATAGATTTATAGTAATCTTCCAGCCGATATATACTGAAAAGAAGCCTTTGGCGGGATTTAATATCACATTCAATATTGAAGTTTAACTTTAAATTTCCCATAAATCATCATCGGGATAACGGATCAAATGACCTTTAAACAAACCGAACTATATTTTGACAAAGATGCAGATATCTCCTTAATAAGGTCTAAAAATATCGGTATAATCGGTTACGGGAATCAGGGCAAAGCACAGGCACTGAACCTCAGAGATTCCGGGTGCACAGTTAAAATTGGAGTTCGCAGAAATGGTAAATCCTGGCAGATCGCAGGCGATGATTCTTTCGAGGTCGGGAGTATTTCTGAAGTTGCGCATTGGGCGGATTTAATCGCTGTGTTGCTCCCGGATCAGATTATGGCAGATGTGTTCAATAACCTGATTGCGCCTGAGTTGAAGGCCGGGAATGCCGTCTTATTCGCCCATGGATACAATGTCCACTACGGTTACATCAGACTGGATGATAAACTCGATGTGATAATGGCTGCACCCAGTGGCGCCGGGAAGCTCGTCAGAGATATGTATGTTGCAGGTCGCGGTATCCCAAATTTGATTGCGATAAAGCAGGATTATAGTCAATCTGCTTTCTCATTGGCTCTAGCATATTCAAAAGCTATCGGAGGTACACGTGCCGGTGCTTTTTTATCCTCATTTTCGGAGGAAGTGGAATCTGATCTGTTCGGAGAACAGGCCGTTCTCACAGGGGGTATCCCTCAATTAGTGAGAGCTGCATTTGAAACTCTTGTAGATGAGGGTTTTCAACCTGTTGTGGCTTGGTTTGTCTGTTTCTACGAGTTGAAAATGGCAGTGGATCTCTTATGTGAAAGCGGTTTTTCCTTTTTTTATCGGAGTATCAGTGACACTGCGGAATTTGGCGGATACACCAGAGGGAGGCGTTTGGTGGACCCTGAAATGAGGCTGAAAATGAAACAAATTTTAGAGGAAATCAGAAACGGAAACTTTGCCAGGGAATGGCAGCTGGAGAAAGATAAAGGGTTCGCAGAATTACAAAAGTTGCGTTTGGGAGAGCAGACGGGACTCATCGAAGTTGTGACTGAATTTATGCTGGGTAAATTATCTACGAGCTCAAAAGAAGAGGGCACAGGTTAAAATTTGAGATTTCATTTGAGTATGTACTGTCTCTTATTACTGCTTTTTTCAGCAGTATCAGCTCAGCATTCTCTAATTTCCCCGGCACAACCCCTGGTCGAAAGTGGAATAAACGCTCTCTATAACTATCAATTTGATCAGGCCATAACCCTGCTGGATTCGGCTAGGAATACTGATCCGGAACATCCGGTTGCACCATTTATTCTCATTGCCGCCAAATGGTTGAAAGCACAGACAGAGTTAGGTTATGATTCTTCGTATGTGGTTCTGATCAGGGAAGCAGGGAAGGCGGTTCCCGTTTATAAACAACTAATCAAAGCTCATCCTGAAAATGCGGAATATTATTTATATTTGGGTTCAACTTATGGAATTCGCGCCAGGGTGGCTCTTGCTCAAAAGGCGTGGATCGATGTCCTCTATTCCGGTTACCAGGGTTATAAGATGGTCAGGATTGCTCAGGCCCTGCAACCGGCTTTGTGGGATACGTATATGCCTAAAGGCAGCCTGGAGTATTATGCCAGTAAATCACCGCAGATAATTCAATGGATGGCGGAATTGTTTGGGATTGATGTGGATACCCGACAAGGGCTTATCGATCTGAAAATTGCAGCTAGATTATCTCATTACAGCTGGATAGAAGCTTCAAATATGCTGGTCTATGCCAATCTTTATTTAGAGAAGAACTATGAAGAGGCACTGCTTTGGGTGGAGCCGTTGGTAAACCGATTTCCCCGGCATCCGTTTTTTGCATTTTTAAAAGGAGAGGCGCTCGCAAAAGCAGGGAAATGGGAACAGCTCGATGCAATGATGCCGGACCTCGAAAATTTTACAAATACAGAATTGTTCCTTCCGCGCAATGAGTGCCAAATCAAATTGTCCTATATTCGTGCTCTGAAGACATTTGCCAACGGGCAATACGAGGATACGATAACTCTGACCACCTGGATGATCGATAACTATTATATGGAATTTGACTGGTTACTGGGATTTGCCCATAATTTACGGGGAAATTCTTATGATTTATTGGGTGAACGCGAACTGGCCATCAGAGATTATCGTGTAACAGCCCGGCTGGAAAACAGATATCCGGAGGTTGAAGAGGCCAAAAAATTGTTGACCAGACCCTATAAGTTGAGTGTTAGATAATCAATCTGTAGCGCATTTTGTTATTTTTGAAGGTAGTTTTAATTTACCTGAAGTTGCTCACAGAATTATAATCAATATTCCGGTGGGATCTGACACCAAACAAATTTAAAAATCACTCTCAACAGCAAGTTCAGGACGTGTAATTTTACCCCCTATTAAAATGGCAGATAAAAATAAATATTGTTTTAAACACCTGAGCTATGCAAGATGGCCGACGAGAGTTGTAAAAATTGGTGATTTACCTCTGGGTGGAGATTATCCCATACGAATTCAATCCATGACCACAACCAACACTCTGGACGTTGCAGGTACGGTGGAACAATCCCTTCGAATGATCGAGGCCGGTTGTGAATATGTTCGCATTACTGCACCTGGTATTAAGGAAGCTGAAAAACTCGGCGAGATTAAAAAAGCATTAAAAGCCAGAGGATACGTTGTTCCTTTGATAGCAGACATTCATTACACACCAAAAGCGGCTGAAATTGCAGCCCGGATTGTCGAAAAAGTCAGGATTAATCCCGGTAATTATTACAATCGGAAGCAGAATGGTCTTTTCGAATATACTGATGCTCAAAATGCTGCAGAATTTGAGAATATTTATCGGAAATTTTCACCTCTGGTAAAAATCTGTAAAGAATATGGTACAGCCCTGCGCATCGGCACGAATCATGGTTCCCTATCTCAGCGGATTATGAGCCGGTTCGGGGATACTCCTTTGGGTATGGTGGAGTCAGCGCTTGAATATATCCGCATCTGTGAGGACCTCAAATTTTACGATATTGTACTTTCGATGAAATCCAGTAACCCCCTCATAATGGTACAGGCTTACAGGCTGCTGGTACAGCGGATGATGGCTGAGCAGATGAACTATCCTCTGCATTTGGGTGTTACCGAGGCCGGTGAAGGGATTGAGGGCAGGATAAAATCTGCCGTCTGAATTGGAACCCTGCTGGAGGACGGCCTGGGGGATACGATCAGGGTTTCTTTGACGGAAGAGCCTGAAAGGGAGATCCCCGTTGCCAGGCAGATTGTTAAGCGTTACGAAAACCGCAGCAGTTCAACTTACAAATCAGAGGATAAATTGCTTGAATGGGATACCTCCGAATTTAAGCGCAGAAAAACAGTTGCGGTCGATAATATCGGCGGAGCCCACCAGCCGGTTGTGATTCAGTCAGCTCCGGAGATTTTAAACAATTCAGCGTTGAAGCAGTTCGGCTTCCGGGAGGTTGGAGAAAGATGGCTTCCGCGGAATATCCATGCTGACTATCTGTATTGCGCAGTTGATGGAGGGGCTGATACCTGGCCTGAGGACTTGGGCCTGATAATAAAACCTGAACGCTTCGCAACTGTCTGCACGAAAAATGCAGCTGCCACGGTTCTCTTGACAATGCAGGAATACAGGTCAGTGGAAATTCCGAATGATGCAGTGATTTTTCTTCAGATAACACCGGATGAAATTCCCGCCTGTATTGAGGAAATTCCGGCAGAGGCGATACTCGTTTTATCCTCTCAGGAACAGTACCCGCTTCACCGGTTGCGGAGTGCCATTCTTGAACTTATACATCACAATTCAAGAAATCCGGTTGTAATCAAACTTGATTATCACCAATTAACGGACTCCGAGTTTCTAATAGCTGCCTCAATAGATCTTGGAGCGCTGCTTCTTGAGGGATTATGCGATGGAGTATGGGTTGACCCGCCAGGTGAATTTGCTCTGGAGCTTATCTTCAGCCTGTTGCAGGCCACCAGAACCCGGATCACAAAAACCGATTTCATCTCCTGCCCTTCCTGTGGCCGGACTTTATTCGATTTACAGGAAACCAGCGCATACATACGGGCACGAACTGCTCATCTCAAAGGCCTTAAAATAGCCATCATGGGATGTATCGTAAACGGACCCGGGGAAATGGCGGATGCTGATTACGGATATGTCGGTTCAGGAAGAGGACGTATTTCACTTTATCGGGGGAAAACGATTGTGAAAAAGAACATCAAAACGGAGGGAGCAGTTGATGAATTGGTAGAACTGATCCGACAGGACGGGAATTGGAAGGAACCTGAAAACAACTTTGTAAATAGTGATAACCGGGGAGCAGTTTAAATGTTTGCACGAGTACTGTCAAGCGCAGTTTTGGGTATCAATGCTTACATCGTTAAAGTGGAGGCACATCTTGAAAATGTCAGACCCCCATCCTTTACGACTGTAGGTCTGCCTGAAGGTGCTGTCCGCGAAAGTAAGGAGCGGGTCATGGCTGCAATAAAGAATTCAGGTTTCTGGGTCCCTCAGAAAAGAATTACTATTAACCTGGCACCGGCGGATATCCGGAAAGAGGGTTCCGCTTTTGACCTGCCCATCGCCATTGGACTTCTTGCCGCTCAGAATGTAGTGGAAGATAAATATCTGGACCGCATAATTCTCGTCGGCGAATTGAGTCTGGATGGCAGACTTCGACCGGTTAAAGGAATCCTGCCCATTTGTCTGAACGCACGGGCAGCAGGGATTAAGGGAATTATTCTGCCTGATGAAAACATCAGGGAAGCTTCGTATGTTACTGACTTGAGAATTGCCGGCGTTAGTTCGCTCACTGAGGCAATTGATTTACTAAACGGAAACAAAGAAATAGCCCGTACTGTGCATCAGCAGAAAAATGAAATGCTAAAATTCAGCGAGTCTTACCTTGATTTTTCGGATGTGAAGGGTCAGGAAAATGTCAAAAGAGCCATGGAGGTTGCAGCAGCCGGAGCTCATAATATACTGCTGATCGGTCCGCCCGGTAGCGGGAAAACTATGCTTGCAAAAAGACTTCCGGGCATTCTGCCGGCATTGACAATCGAGGAAGCTCTCGAAACCACAAAAATTCACTCTGTGGCCGGTATGATGGATATTAACGAAGGAATAGTGAGAAATCGTCCCTTCAGGTCCCCCCATCATACTATCAGTGATGTGGGACTAATAGGCGGCGGCGGCGTACCAAAACCGGGCGAGGTCAGCCTGTCACACAACGGAGTCCTGTTCCTGGATGAATTGCCGGAGTTTAAAAAAAATGTTCTGGAAGTGATGCGTCAACCGCTTGAAAATCTGGAAGTCACAATTTCCAGGGCAAAAGTATCATTAACCTATCCGGCAAATTTTATGCTGGTCGCGGCGATGAACCCCTGTCCCTGCGGCTATTATACCGACCCCGGGAACGACTGTACCTGTAATCCGATGATGATCCAGAAGTATTTGTCAAGAATTTCCGGACCGCTTTTGGACAGGATCGATCTTCATGTTGATGTCCCGCCGGTTCCCTATGCAGAACTTACAAATAAAAATCGCTGTGAAAGCTCTGAGGGTATCCGCCAAAGAGTTCAACAGGCAAGAGAAATTCAAACTTCACGATTTTCTGATAATCCGGATTTGCATGCCAATGCAGGTATGGAAAAAGCGGAAATTGAGAAATATTGCGAAATTGGCGAAGAAGGAAAAGCCCTCCTGAAAACAGCCATGGAAAAACTGGGGTTGTCTGCCCGGGCCTATGATCGCATTCTAAAAGTCTCGAGAACGATTGCTGATATTGAAGGCAGCGAAGTCATCAAAACGGAACATCTCAGTGAAGCTATCCAGTATCGTTCACTTGACAGATCTATGTGGGCAGGTTAAATCAACATTGTGCGGTATCGAAATAATTAAAATAACATTAGCGAGCAGATATTTTGAAAATATTAATTAAACCACTTACAAAAACCGCTTCTGAATATTACCGGGATCACGGTCATTTCCATGAAGGAGATGCGGGGCTCGATCTGTATATTCTGGAGGACATCTGTTTTGACGCAGGGGAGACAAAGCTCATAAAACTTGGAATAACCTGTGAACCTGTTGACGGCAAAGCTTATTATCTGTTTCCGAGATCCAGCATCGGCAAAACCCCGATCCGGATGGCAAATTCAATCGGCCTGATTGACGGCGGATATCGGGGTGAGATCATGGCAATTTGTGATAATATCAAATCCTTTCCCTATGTTGTTGAGAAAGGTCAGCGCTTATTTCAACTGGTGGCTGCCGACAGTTCCCCCATTGAATTTGAACTGGTTGGCAAGCTCAGCGATACTTCACGCGGTAAGGGCGGCTTTGGCAGTACGGGAAAGTAATTTTTCTACGAAACCGGACTTCGCAGCAACAAAAATAATATTATTTAATCGTAGGTTAATGAGACAACTGTCCGGGCTATGTCATATAGTCATATTCCCTGGCTGGCATTAAGTTTGTAAAACAGCGCCCGTATTAAGATTGTTACAGCTTTAATAAGTTTAATATAAAACAAAAAAATAATTAGGAGATAAAAGATGAAAATAAAGCCATTATCGGATCGTGTGGTAATTGAGCCATCCGCGGCAGAAGAAAAAACCAAGGGGGGTATTATCCTTCCTGATACGGCGAAAGAAAAACCTCATCAGGGTAAAATTGTCGCCGTGGGTCCCGGTAAAGCATCAGATACAGGTACTATCGTAAAGATGACAGTCAAAGTCGGTGATATGGTTTTATACGGAAAGTATGCCGGCACCGAAATAACCGTAGATGGCGATGATTATCTGATCATGAGTGAAAATGATATTTTAGCGATCGTCTAAAGGAAACAGGAGAGATAAAATGGCAAAATTGATTGAGTATAATATTGACGCAAGAACTGCACTGAAAAGAGGCGCAGACAAGCTTGCAAACGCAGTAAAGGTGACGCTCGGCCCCAAAGGCCGCAATGTGATTATCGAAAAAAGTTTTGGCGCCCCAACCATCACTAAAGACGGTGTAACGGTGGCAAAAGAGATTGAACTGGAAGATCAGAAAGAAAATATGGGTGCCCAGATGGTTCGCGAAGTCGCTTCGAAAACTTCCGATGTTGCCGGTGACGGCACTACTACGGCCACAGTTCTTGCACAGGCAATAATTGATGAGGGGCTCAAAAATGTCACTGCAGGTGCAAATCCCATGGATCTGAAAAGAGGCATCGATCTGGCAGTCGTGCAGGTTGTGGATCACCTGAAAAAGATCAGTACTGTGATCTCTAAAAAGGAAGAGATTGCCCAAGTCGGTGCAATCTCCGCCAACAATGATAAAGAGGTGGGAGAACTGATTGCGGAAGCAATGGAAAAAGTTGGTAACGAAGGTGTTATCACCGTTGAAGAGGCCAAAAGCATCAATACACACCTGGAGGTTGTCGAAGGGATGCAATTCGACCGCGGTTATTTATCCCCTTATTTTGTGACTAACTCCGAGACAATGACCACCGAGCTGGAAAATCCTTATATCCTGATCCACGACAAAAAGATCAGTACGATGAAAGATCTCCTGCCGATCCTCGAAAAGATTACACAGAGTGGCAGTTCACTCCTGATTATTGCCGAAGACATTGAAGGCGAGGCTCTGGCGACTCTGGTAGTCAATAAACTGCGGGGTACTTTAAAAGTTGCTGCAGTGAAGGCTCCGGGATTCGGCGATCGCAGAAAAGCCATGCTTCAGGACATCGCAGTACTCACCGGGGGTACAGTCATCTCCGAGGAACAGGGATATAAGCTCGAAAATGCAACTCTGGCTTACCTTGGCAAAGCCCGCAGTATCTCAATAGATAAAGACAATACAACTATTGTCGAAGGCGGCGGCAAAAGTGACGAAATCATGGCCCGTATCAACGAGATCAAAGTACAGATCGAAAACACAACCTCCGACTATGACAAAGAAAAATTGCAGGAAAGACTTGCAAAATTGTCCGGCGGGGTTGCTGTTATCAATATCGGTGCGGCTACTGAAGTTGAGATGAAAGAGAAAAAAGCCCGTTTTGAAGATGCACTTCATGCAACCAGAGCTGCAGTTCAGGAAGGTATTGTTGTCGGAGGCGGAGTAGCGCTTTTGAGGACTTCCAGGAAAATTGACACGAGCAAAGAAAAAGAAGCCGATATCATCCTGGGTATGGAAATCGTACGTAAAGCTTTGGAAGCACCTGCCAGACAGATTGTGGTCAATGCAGGACTGGAAGCACCGGTTGTGATCAATAAAATATTCGAAGGGAATGATACTTACGGATTTGATTCCCGTACTGAAAAGTACGTGGATATGATCAAAGCCGGTATTATTGATCCAACGCTGGTTGCCAGAACCGCTATTCAAAATGCGGCCAGCATCGCAGGCCTGATGATCACTACCGAAGCTCTTATTTTTGAGAAGAAAGAAGAGAAACCGGCAGCACCGATGCCTGACCCGGGTATGGGAGGCATGGGTGGTATGGGTGGAATGTACTAATCCATCACGACAGCTATCAAAAAAAGTCCGGCTTGGCCGGACTTTTTTTTTATTTCTTGCGGTTGTCTAATACGAAAATATAGTCAGTTGGTTCTGCTGATTTAAATCAAATCCTGACAAAATAGATTATGAGTACTAACAGAAACGCAACTACCAGCATCAAAAAAATATTGCTAATGAGGTAAGGGAAAATGAAGAAGGCAATTCCGGCGTATTTCGGGATGAGAGCTTTCTGCTTTCTGCCATAGATAAAAAATCCTGTTCCCAGGGCTCCCATCATCATCCTCCAAAATAAGAGTGTAGGTTCAGGCATTTGGGTAATACCATTCATGGTATCTAAAAACTTGCATTTTCCGCATATCTGAAATTAAGTCGGCTTAAAATAATTTAAAAGTTAAATGTGATAAAACAAAGTCCGGTATTACCGGACTTTGTTTAGTTTATCATTAAATAAGTGACGTCAAACTAATAGGATTTGCTTCTCAGGTCCTCAATCTCGATGCTCTTTTTATAATCTCCAAGCCAGGAGGAGTAGATATTGTTCTGCTTTGAGCTAAGCAGACGGTCACGAATTTCATCATGTTCTTCGGCAAATTTGTCGGCATCAAATTCAGATTTTTCAAGCAGTCTGACAATGGCAACTGCGCTAAAAGTTTCGATCGGTTCAGAGACGTCACCTACAGACATGGCCCGCAGGGTCCCTGTGAGGGTGCTGCTTCGGCCGATACCTTTGAAACTCCCTCCGATTGCCTTAGAGGAGTCCGAGGCGAATTCCACCAATTCATTGTTATCGGCAATGCTCTGAAAATCTTCAGTATTATCCGCTGCCTTGACGAGAACCTGGCGGGCATAATCTTTTTTCTTTTCCCTGATGAGCGTTTTGCGAATATTATCGGAGACTTCAGCAAGCGGCTTATATCCGCCTGGTTTTTCACCTATGAGATGGAAAACAGCGATGCCATTATCAGCAGTCAGGGGGTCAGAGAGAGCACCGACAGGATTATCAAATGCAAACCTTACGGCATCCCGCATAACGCCCATTCGAAAGGGTATCCCGGAATTATTTTTATACCCCTCGGTGATATCCAGTGTATCGGCAATAGTAACATTAAATGTGTCCAGAGCGGCATAAAAAGATGAAAAATCGGCTTCACCGGCGAATTGCAGCGCCACACTGTTAATGCTGTCCTGATATGTTGTCTGCAGGGTTGAGTCGATATCGGCATTCTGGGTTGACCAGAAGACATAATCGACGGTACGGGAGGGTTCAAGTTTGTAAAGTTTTTCTTTATCTTTATTATACTTGTCCCTTATTTCATCATCGGTGATAACGATCAGGCTGTCATCAATATTGCTGTTCAGAACATAAATATATTCAATAGTACAGGTAACATTTTTCTTTTCAAAATCGCGCCTGATTTCAAATTCGGAGACGGAAGCAGTGTGATTATAAATATCTCTCAACTTGCGGTTTGGTAAATAAGTTCTGAGATAATTCTCCCAAACTATCCAAAATTGATCCAGTGTTGCCGGATAACTTCCGGTGCGCAGGGCATTCTGGTATTCGTTCAGCTGAAAGGCGCCGGTTGAATCGGCAAAGAAACCTCCCTTGGTCAATTGATCCTGTAGCGATTTAGGGGGCGTCAGCAGCATAAAATCATAGATTTCGTCTGCGCTGGCCCTGAGTCCCAGTTCGTTAATTTTTTCATCCTGTATGACCTGATCCACGATGGTATTCCAGGCTGAGTTGCGGGCATTCTGTACGGCCCGGCTGTCAATTGTATTACCGGCCTGCCGCTGTGAGGTCAGTTGCCTGTCCTGTTCGGCGCGAAACTGCTGATGTGTAATGTGATGACCGTCAACGGTTCCCACATATAAATTCTGTTGGTTGCGGCCCAATATTTTGTCCATAATATTAGCGCCGCCGACCAGTCCGCCTACGGTCATACTGGCCAGGAAAAATATTAATAAAGTCCAGAGAATGATGTGAGATCGTTCTCTGATGGAATGCATATTAATCAACTGAGTAACTCCAGATTTTTATAGTGTTAAAGGATCTCAAATATATCCGCATACCGGATCGAGTGGAGATAAGCGGGATCGAACCGCTGACCTCATGAATGCCATTCATGCGCTCTCCCAACTGAGCTATATCCCCAAAATGTAAAAAATCATCTTTAGCACGGCACGAAATTTATCGTGTTATCCTAATATCTCAAAGCACAAGTTCGGCAATCCGGTTGAAAAAAAGAAAATATTTATTTCCTGACGTCGGACTTGTAACCGTTTTCATCAGCAACCCAACAACTCACCGAATGCTCCTTTTCACTACTGATGGCTTTTAGCACCGGTTCCATCGTTTTGCATTTGTCTATACAAAACTCACAGCGGGGGTGAAAATGGCAACCATCCGGAAATTCTGTAGCGCTGGGGACCATACCCTCAATCGTGTACAGGCTGTCGGGATGTTCTCCTACGGCATTTAATTTAGGAATGGATTTCAGCAGGCCGTTTGTATAGGGATGTTTTGAGTTATAAAAAATATCCCTTACATTCCCCTGTTCGACAACCTTACCCGCATACATGACCAGCACCCGCTGAGCTACTTCCGCTATCACACCCAGATCGTGAGTAATCATGATAACTGCAAGGTTGAAGTCATCCTGCAATTTTTGAATGAGGTCCAGGATCTGGGCCTGAATGGTAACATCCAGAGCAGTTGTAGGCTCATCGGCGATGAGAACATGAGGATTACAGCTTAGAGCCATGGCGATCATGACCCGTTGGCGCATGCCGCCGGATAATTGGTGGGGGTACTCACGGATGCGCTGACGGGGTGCCGGAATTCCAACCAGCTCAAGCATTTCAACAGCCTTTTCCTCGGCTGCCGCTTTATCAAGTTTCTGATGCAACTGTATGGCTTCCATGATCTGGTCACCACAGGTAAAAACGGGATTCAGGGAAGTCATGGGTTCCTGAAAGATCATGGATATGCTATTACCCCTGATCTCTCTGAGCCGATTTTCGGGTAGTCTCAGAATGTCAGTACCCTTGAATAAAATTTCACCACCGGCAAAATATCCCGGGGGAGATTCGATCAGGCGCATCAGGGAGAGGGCTGTGACGGATTTACCACAGCCCGACTCACCTACAATTCCCAGAGTTTCACCCGGGTAGATCTCGAAACTGACATCATCCACAGCTTTGGCCAGGCCGTCATCGGTTTTAAAATAGGTTTTAAGCTTACTGACTTGTATGATGGGTTCAGGCATTTGGGGTTGTCGCTTAGTGAGTTGTGAGCTGATACGCACAGGAAAAAGGATTTCCTGTGCGTATCAGAGTTATATTACGGTAATTAGGCGCTTAATTTTTCCGTCTCATCCTTTTTCTGGAATGCCCAGACTGCCAGCAAAACGATCATAGCACCCAGGATCCAGTAGGTGGCATGGCTGAATTCAGCATCTTTGAATCGGATCAGATCGTTAAAGCGGCCGATGAGCAGAGAGATACGACCCATCACTGCAAATCCGAAGGACGCACCGAATGAGATCATAAGGAAATAAATCCCGATTTTACTGGCTTTCCCCAGTAGGCCCTTATGTTCCCTGGAAAAGAAGAAATACAGCAACCCGGTGATTGTACCGATAATGACAATAATGCCATTCAATATGACCACCCAATTACCTGAAAAATCCACTACTGCAGCTTTAGCCTGTTCGATGACATCAGAATTAAGATACCCATAGAACCGGAGTCCTGCGGCCATGCCGACGATGTATGCCAAAGCCCAGCGAGCCAGCCAACCGACTTTCGGAACCAGTCTGAGGATCATGAAAATGCCGAGGATGAAAGGGATTAGATAACTCAGCCGGATCTGGTCATGACCTTCAATCCCACCAGCAGGGAAATAGCCCGAAGGTGCGATCATTCCCATAAAATCATAAATACCATACCATATTTTTTCCAGAATTGTCTGGTCTGTACCTTCGGCAATCTTGGGCCAGAGCCGGCCAAACAGATTGGGCTGAACCTGTGCCCAGAAAGCCTGGGCAGCCCAATACCCGGCCGAGACACCAACAAAAATATGTTCGGCAGCTTTGTAGAACGGGTTATCATCAAAAAGATAACTAAAAATTGCGAGCGTTAAAAATGCCGCAAACCAGGCACCTAATATTTCAGCTGAAAACATGCCTACCCCCTAACTCTTTTTGGATTGTTTGCGTTGAATGAAATATGTAATGTTCCCCAATATGATAAACAGCACTATCACAACATGGGCGATGGACTGTGCGGCCATCATACCGGTGGCCCGCCCCACTTTACCGACGAGCTTTTCATATTCGGCTGCTCCGGGCATCCCGGCAAGAATACCCTGGATCTGACCACTCTCTACATAGGGCAGAATTTCCGTAACCTGAATGGATGTACAACCCGTTGACATGAGAATATTGTGGGGATCCGTAGCATACTGCACCCATTCCTTACTGCCGGGATATCCGGCAGAAAGACTGAACACCAGGTTGAAATCTTCAACGTTGTTTACACCCTGCATCATGGGAATATCCGAAATCTGATTTCCGCGTGTATCCACTGTGAAAAGTGCGCGCAGGTCCGAGGCAACACCTTTTATCACGGCTTCATTCCCGGGTTTGTAGCCGAGATTGACAAAATCTTTGCCGTAAGTAAGATGCATCTCCTTCTCGGCAACCTGACTGAGAGCATTGGTGGACATGAAAACGCCATCCGGCCAGAGGGCCATACCGAAGACTTTATGGCCATCTTCAAATAGCTGCCGGAGCAGCGCTATGGCCATGGGATGTATTTCGGGCTTCGTACTCGGACCGTATTCAAAAGAGACCAGTACATTCGAATGTGCAGGCAGGGAAGATACCGCATCGAACACAGCCTGAGATTGGCTCGTTGGACGAATCGGGATTTTCAGGGGTTTAATCAATGGGATCAACACGGAGAGTCCCACCAGTAAAAAAATGATCCTCCTGTCAACAGAGCCGAGCTTAACGATAAAATTCAATAATTTCTGCATTAGTTTTCTCCCAGGAATGATCTTTCAAGTCCCACAATGATCCGGAAGGATGTTCCCACAATCCCCAGTCCGATGCCGATCATTATAGCTCTGGCGCCGGCAGTGGTGGGGACGTTGAAAATCCATTCCTGCAGTACGGGCAGATAGAGAAAGAAGGGCTGCCGGGGATCAAATTGAAAAATATATCCGCAGATCAATACGACGGCGATACCCAGCACTACACCGCCGAACAGGTATCGTCTGTCCCGGATGAACGGGGCAGCAAGTGCTCCCAGACCCATCACGAGAAAAATGGCAATGATCCAGGGGCTGATCATCTGACCAATGGGAACCCTGCCCAGCATCAGGATAATGCCCGCACTCAGCAACAGGGTGGCCTCAAAATTCCGGATTCTGAATGCCCGGTAGGAAGCAGAAGCTACAAAAAAGGCCAACAGGGCGAACATTGTGGCTGAGAGGGGTGTAAAGATATACTGGAACATCCAGTAAAAGAGGGACCCGCTGTCACCTTTTTTAGCCTGCAGGTGAGCGCCCCAGTCCGATGTTTTGGTTTCAACTGAAGAAGCGAAGGGGGATAGTTTCAGGGCAAATTCTTCAGCCCCGCTTTTGGTGATGTATATTTTCGGGACCGTGTAAGCTTTAGCACCATCCGACAGACTGGCATAGACCACAGCTTCGGCCGCTCCGGTTTCATCAGCAACCAGTTTGGAGACAGCCGGCAGGTCGGCATTGGCAATGCCGTCCACCGTAATCGTGTTAGAACCCCGGAACAGGAAACCGGCAAAAATGGAAAAGAAAAACCCGCCAACGGCAAGGATGCTGTACTGCCAGTTACGCTGCTTTTTGAAGATCTTCAGAAGTTGAAGTTTCAATAGATTCAGGGCGCCGAGGAAAATGGCGAATGAAGCGATGATGTCAAACCATTGGGTAGAGTCGTTATCTACATAGTTGGCAATGGCCGCATTGTTGATGAAGTGTCCAAACAATGTGAGAAGGCCTACTACAATGACGATGATAATGGGTACTTGTCGTTTTAATAACATGAGTCCTCCTAATACGATGTTAGAAGTGAGAGGATATCGAAATCGGTCCAGCCTGCCTGGTGAGCTCCGTTCAGCACAAAGACCAGCACAATGATGATCATGATCCAGAGTTTGACAATGTCCTGTCCTTTAATGCTGCCCAGCAGTTCGGGCTTTTGCGACAGATAGGCACTGGCTGTAAAAAATTCTTCACCGATGAGTGTGTAATCACAGGCCGTGACGAAAAAGGGAATTTGAGCGGGGGAGCCGGTCCCGGCGATTTGAATTGCACCGATGGAGTTTCCCGTTTCGGCCAGAATTAGGGATTCTGCATAAAATTTACCCTGATAAAAACAGGCGGCAGGTTTTTCACGCAACATAATACCATCCACACCAGCGGCATAGGCAAACTGATCATCGGTCAGGTAATGCACCATATCATCATAATAGAGATCGGGACGTCCTTCTTTAAGGTAGGACTCCCGGCAGGTTTCGCGGGCTGCTTCCATGACGATGGATCTGGCAACGGGGACATGCAAACCCGCTTCGTAGCGTGCAGTCATCCGAGCCACATTTCCCAGAATGATCAGCCCGGCAACCGTTTCTACCTGGTCCATATCCTGGATTCCCGGAACGAACAATACCGGTTTGCCCATCTCAGTGGCTCTGCCAACGGCTTCCTCCAGGGCTTTTAACCCGGCAATGGGGCGCAGATAAACTTCATCACCCCGCTTAGCCTTGCCGGTGTAATAAAGTATCGTGACCGATACGATGACAACGGCGACGAACATGGCCGCATTCCCTTCACGGAATACATGGCCGTAACCCCACCAATATAAAAGCAGCGCTAACAGGCCGACGCCAAATAAAAGCAGATTATTTTTATTCATATAGTCTCCAACATGACCTTTTCCAGGCAATTAATTGATGATCCTGCCCGCCAGGCAGAAGATTGATCATCGGTATTGTAACTATTCAGCTCAGTGAAAAAATAAATAATCCTCTTGCAGTAAGCGAATGTCCACTGGCAAGGTGAATATTCCAAAAGAGGATTGAAAACTCGGGCAAAATCTACTAAATATTATTATGATTCAAACATGAATTTTTTATTACCCCCGGCCGGTATTTGCTCATAAGAGGATGGAACAGTGCTGATCGAACAGAAGTCTCTCCCGCAAGGGATGTCAGAACTAAACCGGCAGGGGTCCGGGTGAATGATAAAGGTCTATGCCCGGGAGGTTTTCGAGTAACTTCGACAGGAACCCCGCCGGTTCATAAAATAAAACAGTTCCCCGGCTTAATTTACAAACTATTACTTTTTTCCCATCCGGGAGAGTATCTATAATTTCCGCCCCTGTCCTGTCCCGATAATGTCAGTCTGAAATGCTGTAACATCTATAATGGAGGTTGAATGTTCATCGTCGCCCGCAAACTGACAGCCCTGCTGTTAGCGTCCACTCTGGTTTTTGCTCTGCAACCGTCTTACTTCGACAAAACCGAAGAAACTCCCGGCAGGGTCGTGCTTAGGCTGCAGCCGCTATTGAGCGACCTTGAAACGGTGGAAGGCTATACACGTCTCGTATCATCCCAAGAGGGACGGACCCTCGAAACGGGTATGCCCGAAATCCCCGTTTACAGTCTTTATATTCCGGTTACTTCAATGGATAAACCTTCTGTCAACTACAGCATTTTGAACACTCATACACTGCAGGACATTGAGGTCTTCCCGGTTCAGCCGGCCCTGTCCTCCGACACTGATGGATTTGATTTTTACAGGAATGAGGACTTCTATGCATCCCGTGAGGTTTATCCCCAGGCGAATGTGACGATTTCAGATGTGATGACCTTTAGAGATCTGCGTCTCGTACGGGTGGACGTGATTCCCTGTGCTTACAGACCTGACACGCGTGAGTTGGAAGTCTGGGATGAGCTTGAACTCACTGTTACCGGCGCCGGTGTCGGTTCCGGAGCATACCTTGGAGGACGCCTGCGGTCCCGGGCATTTGAACCTTTTTACCGCCAGATGCTACCCGATTATGCAGCCTCCCAACGGGAGGAGGATTATCAAACACCTGCGATCCTGTATATCTGCGGCGGGAATTCTATCTCAAACCCATATTTCCTCCAGCTTGCCGACTGGCGGCACCGGCAGGGCTATGAAGTCTATAAAGCAACGGCCGGGCTCATAGGAAACACTCCCGATGACATAAAAGCCTATATCGAAAATGCCTATGCCACATTCGATCCACCGCCGGAATATGTCGCCCTCGTGGGTGATGCCGGGGGACCCTATGATATCCCGACCTGGTTTGAAAATTGGTCCCAGTGCTATGGCGGTCCTTGTAACGGCGAAGGCGACTATCCTTACTCGCTCCTCGAGGGGGATGATCTGCTGCCGGAAGTTATTATCGGTCGTATCTCCGTGCGGAATACCCAGGAATTGGCTATCGTGGTTAGCAAAACGCTCAATTATGAAAAAGTGATCGGGCATGATAATGCCTGGTTTGGCAGTGTCGGCCTGCTGGTGAATCCCGAAGCAGGCGGTGGAGGGCAGTCCCTCCTCTCCACCAATGAGTATCTGCAGATGCTTTTCCAGAGTCAGGATTATTCCGACATCCGCTACGATGTGGAATACAATGCGGTAAATGCTTCCTATTGGCTCAACGGTCAGTTGGATGACGGTGTCTCGTATCTCAATTTTCGGGGGCTGTACGGACCCGGGAGTTTTGACATTGATCTTATTATGAATGACATCAGTTCACACAATATGCTGCCTTTCATGACCTTTATCACCTGTGGTACAGGCAGTTTCGCCTATGAGCAGGCCTCTCCCAGCGAGCGCTTTTTACGCTCGGGAGTGAGCCCTTCAAATTACAGTGGTGCCGTGGCTGCAATATCTACGGCAACTGTTGGGACACATACACAATTTAACAATCTGCTGGACATGGGCGTTTACGATGGGATTTTTATCCGGCGTTGCCAAACAGCCGGAGCAGCCCTGGTGGCCGGGAAACTGTCACTGCTGAATACTTATCCGGACGACCCCTCCCATTATGTGAGCATCTTCAGTCACTGGAACAATTTAATGGGCGACCCCGCACTCAGGCTGTGGACGGCGGCACCTGTCAGCCTCACCGTTACGCATCCTGCAAGTATAGCTTATGGCACAGACAGGGTGCAGGTTACAGTGCTGGATGCGGACAGTTCGCCCGTTGAAAATGCTATGGTAACACTCACTATGGAAGAGGATATTTTCACCAGCAAAATCACCGCTGCTGACGGTTCGGCTGTTTTTTCTCTTCACTACCAGACGGACGGGCTGGTGAACGTGACGGTAACGGGAGAAAATTTAAAACCCTATGAAGGTATTCTGATCATAGATACAGTCGGACCCGCCCTGAACGCGGACGATGCCATAGCCATCGATGACAGTGAGGGGAATGGCGACGGGCTGCTTAACGCCGGGGAACAGGCCGTGGTTACGGTGACCCTGGAAAATGCCGGCAGCAATCTGACCGGTGGTTTGGCTGTACTCAATAGTAGTTCGCAGCATATTGCGGTCGAAACCCTGCCCGTGGAATTCGGAGATCTCACTACTGGCAGCGCCGTGACTTTGAGCTTCCCTGTATCTGTAGATGCCAACGCTGCGGACGGACCGGATACGGGACTCTGGCTGGAGGTTTCCGACGAAGCCGGAAACAACTGGGAGCTTGGTATCCTGCTGACCATCCATGCCGGGACTGTCAGTTATTCAGGTTACCAGCTGATTGAGGGTGAGACACTCCAGCCCGGTCAAACCGGTGAAGTAGCACTTTTCCTCGAAAATATCGGTACTGTGGCTCATGAAAATTTGACGGGAGAATTAAGTTATATTGGCGATCAGGGAGTGAATTTACCAATATTATCCGGACAATGGTCAGCCATTCAGCCCGGTCAGAGTCAGACCGCTGCAGATCCTTTCAGTATTGCACTGGATCCGAACGTGATAACCGGGAGTCAGCTGTCTTTTCAGATTCGGCTTACCGATGAAAACGGCTATGACCAGACGGAAACATTTACCATTCCCGCGGGGATTTCAACAGTCGGTGACCCCACCGGCCCTGACGGGTTTGGGCATTATATTTATGATTCAGGTGATACAGCTTATGCCCTGGCACCTACTTACGGCTGGCACGAAATTGATCCCTCCAAGGGCGGCGAGGGTGAGCTTTTACCCATGGCGGATTGCGGTAACGGTGTTCCTTTCGATCAGGAATCCGAAATTGTACAGTTGCCCTTTGAACTGAATTATTATGGAGAGACTTACAGTGAGATCACCGTAAGCACGAACGGTTGGATTGCCTTCGGACCTTCGGATATGGCCACTTTCCGAAATACGCCCGTTCCCGGCCCTGGCGGTCCTTCACCGATGCTGGCGGTATTCTGGGATGATCTGCGGAATCTGAACGCCAATTGTTTCGGGTCTGTGGGGAATATCTCGGCTTACACGGCGGACGACAGCAGCTATGTGGTCATAGAGTGGTCTGATGTGGAAACTTTTTTCGCCGGGGATACGGAATCCTTCGAAGCCCTTCTGTTCAGAAATGAAACAGGACAATCCGGTGACAATGATATCAAACTACAGTACAGGAAGTTTAACAACACAACTTCAGGTCTTTACCTGCCCGCCTATAACGGTCTGATCCATGGTGGTTACGCAACTATCGGACTGGAAGATCACAGCGGTCTTGAAGGTCTGCAGTACACTTATGATAATGAATATCCGGTGACGGCCAAACCGCCGGAAGACAATTCGGCTCTGTTTATCACAACCCGTCTGCCGGTCGATTTATTCAGTGTTGATACGACACTTGGGGCACCACCACTCACAGTTCAGTTTACGGGGAATCCTATCTTTGAAAATCAGAGCTGGGACTGGGATTTTGACGGCGACGGCCAGACCGATTCCACAGAACCGAACCCTCAGTGGACCTTCACAGAATACGGTCATTATCCCGTAAGGGTTACCGTTAACGACGGTGATACGGAATATGTGGACCTGCGCCGGCACTATATTCATTTGGTGACCTATGGCTGCACCGACCCCCTGGCAGAGAATTTTGATGAAACCGCTGCCATGGATGACGGCTCCTGCACGTACATATACGGCTGCATGGATCCCCAGGCCTTGAATTACAATATTTCGGCGGTCTTTGACGACGGTAGTTGCTTTTACATCGAATATACAACTCTTGCCGGTTTAGATGTTGAAAACGGTGATAATTTTGGTCGGGCCTTGAGTAAAAGTGGTGATCTTGCAGTCATAGGCGCCCCCAAAGCGGATGTAAATAATCAAATGGACCAGGGCATGGTTTATCTTTTCCAGCTTGACGAACTCGGGAACTGGACCCAGGCAGGCTCTCTTACGGCGGAGGATGGCAGTTTGCTGGATTACTTCGGCTATGCTGTAGCCATCCGGGGTGATTATCTCCTCGTGGGGGCTTATAAAGCGGATATCGATGGCAGTGCTAATGTGGGGGCAGCATATATTTTCAACCGCGATGCCGACGGAGACTGGACGCAGATCGTAAAACTCATCCCGGAGGACGGCGAAGCAAATGATAATTTTGGAGTATCCGTAGCCCTGGAAAACGGAACCGCGGTCGTAGGTGCCTATCGGGATGATAATGAGAACGGCGAGAATGCCGGCGCAGTCTATCTCTATGAAATGGACGGTGCTTCAGGCTGGGTACAGACTGCGAAACTGACAGCAGATACCGGCCATGGGGGTGATGCTCTGGGGGCATCTGTTGACATTTCGGGAAGCAGAATTATAGCCGGCGCTAATTTATATGACGGTTTCAGCCTGAATAACTGCGGGGCGGCTTTTACTTTCGTCAGGGATGAGTTCGGTGCCTGGGAACAGGAAAGCCTGCTGACAGCTGACGATATTGATTCCTTTGACCATTTCGGTTATTCAGTGGCCATCGATGACAGCACGGCACTCATCGGTTCATATCTGGACAACAATGAGAACGGGACCATTGCCGGTGCTGCCTATATTTTCAACCTCACGGAAACGGGCTGGGTCCAGGAAGAAAAACTGGTGGGTGTATCGGGTTCGGACTTCTATTTCGGCACAACAGTGGGACTGGATGGAAATTATGCAGCAGTAGGTTCAAACCAGCGCCTGTTTCTGTACAGGCAGGATGAAGAAGGTCAATGGAGTGAAGGCACCGGCTTTGTTACTAATGCGAATGAGCCGGTCTTCATCGATAGTCTGCATGTCCTGGCCGGGAATTATCACGGCAATATTGTTGAGGCCTACTCCCTTGCAGAATGGGAAGCCTGGCTGGCTGTTGACGATCCCGTTGGAATATTGCCTGAGGGATTTAGTTTGGGAATGAATTACCCCAATCCTTTCAACCCTGTAACAGTAATTCCCTTCGACACTCCCGGTTATAACGAGGTGAGTATTGTGGTTTATGACCTGCAGGGCAGACAGGTGGCCACCTTGCTGCAGGGGCGACAGTTGCCGGGCCGGCATCTGACAGAATGGAATGCAAAGGGCTTTCCCTCAGGCGTTTACTTCGTCAGAATGGAGGGGACGGATTTTGTACAAACCCGGAAGGTAATGCTGCTGAAATAGTCCGGCAGAGCGGTTTAAAAATGACCGAATAAAATTCAGGCCGCCGGGAATACGGGATATGCCCAGTAACAGGTCTGTCGGATATTATCTTATTTGAGTATAACCGGGCAACTTAAACCTTTGCTCATGCCGGCCGGGGCACTCCGCACAAATGGGGAGACATCGAAGTTCGGGGTCTTACCATTCGATATATATCTGCAAATACTTGTGGAAAAAAGAGGGATGCATAACTGCATCCCTCTAAACTTAAAAGAGTGCCAGGCCCTGAGAGCTATTGCCGGTCAGGTCTCTATCTGCCAATCCAGAGGCCCAGCGAAAAGTTGGTTCCGTCGGGGACATCGGGCGAATTCCCCTCAACCGTATATCCAAAGGGTACGGTCTTCCAGTCCCCGCCGTAGGTCCCGAGATAACTCACGGCTGCCCGGATTCCCAGCAGGGGATTGATTTTCATGATCAGACTGGCTTCGGGACGATAAACGAAGAAAAGCCGTTCAAACTTCAGGTGATCGATATTACCGAAATTTGAACTTGGGTTATCAAAAGTGGGGTTTTCACGGACATCGGAAATCTCAATATCCGTATTGCCGCCCCCCAGCATCAGACTGCCTTCAAACAGCAAAAAGGGGCGCAGGGGATAACGTCTGGTCAGAGTGGCACCGCCATAGCCTGATTGTATGGAGAGATGGCGGGAATAATCTGTTCCTTTGATGTTTTGCGTCGTTGCGTAACCGGCACCCATTCCACCGAGGAACCAACCCCGGCCGATAGCGTGCTGCAGGCGCATTCCGACAAAGGAAGCTCCGTTGTTATCGATGGGCGTAAAACCGAAGGCGGTAATAAAACTGTTGATCCCGGCAAAGTCGAAATCCAGTATATTCAGGTCAACTCCAATACCACCCATCGGTCGGCCGGCAAATGGTCGGCCCGGCATCTGTCCCATGTGACCGCCCATACCGCCGCTTCCGCAGGCTTCGCCGTTGCAGGGGCTTTCGCTGCACTTTTCGGAGCCTTCACCCATAGCACCACAACCGGGTCCGCCGGGTTTCTGCATGCCATATTGGAAGCCCCGGCCCCGGGATGATCCATCATCACTGAACCAGCTGAAGCCTGCCTGGCCATGCTTGCGGCCGGGTCGTTCTTTACAACAGTCTGCCGAGGTCATTCCTGACCGCATTTGCATTTTACATGCCGCATCATCGTCATCCTGACCATCCTCAACGTAGAAAAATTCCGATTCGCCGGTGTCTCTCCGGCCTTTTAAAAAGTTTTTGAAAATTGCTTTTGACCGGCAGGCGGAATCAGGATGGTTCATCCCGTTTTTCATTGCCTGATTGTCGTGCATGGGGCAGTTATCTTCAGTGTAGCTGTCATCGTCCAACTCGATGATCATGATATTGCCGTCCATGTCCAGGCCCTCAAGATCCAGATCAAGATCTTCAAGTTCATCGGTATTGCCGCTCAGCTTGATGAAGCACTTCGTTTCTCCGCCGGCAGCACCCATTTCCAGATTTAGCTCCTCAAGGATTTTTTCCAGATCAAGCTCTTCATCCTGCGCATTGATCGTGATATCCCGAACCTGTGTGTTCACGCTGTCACCCCGGGTGGTCGTGACCATGATGGTCATTTGCAAAGGCTCACCCGTTCCGGCAAATTTGACGCTTGAAATGTTTTCCTGCTGACTGACTCCGTCAAGGGCAACCTCAACATTAATTTTCTTTTCCGTTTTTGCGTCAGATGCAAATGACAGAGAGAAAAACAGTATTAGCACAGCACTGCAGGTTATCCTGAATATTTTTTTCATGGTAAGAATTCCTATTTTTTAGTTGGGACAGTACTCATTATTGATATACCTGAATTAATGATATGACTGTCAGGGTTAAGACGGTAAATGTATGCTGTTACAAAGACAAAAGTTCCGGACGAGTTTGAACAGCCGGTTTTCCCGGCGGAAGGATCAGGGTTGATTGGAGGATATGTCTAACAAATTTATTCGGGATCCCCGAGTATGTCCGAGACCTTTTTCAGTAATTTCAGGGGACTGAAGGGCTTGGTAAAATAATCATCGGCCCCGGCTTTGCGGCCGCGTTGGAGGTCAACTTCCTGTTGAATTGCCGTGAGCATGACAATATGAATATCCCGGGTCAGAGTTTCCTTTTTCAGAGTTTCACAGACTTCAAAACCGTCAATCCCGCCCTTGGGCATCATCACATCCAGCAGTATCAGATCCGGAAGTTCCTTGCGGGCAATTTCCAGAGCCTGGGGACCGTTCTCGGCCTGCAGCAGTTTATAATTACTGGAACGAAGTGTTACGTTGATCAGTTCTCTGACTTCCATCTGATCATCAACAATTAATATTTTTTTCATGAGGTTTCAATTTTTGAGTGTTTTGTTTTTTCTTCAATCGGCAGGGTAAACGATACGATTGTACCTTTCCCGTATTCACTTTCAACATGGATGGATCCGCCATGTTCTTCGATCAGGCCTTTGGCGATGCTCATACCTAGTCCCGTGCCCTCGATGGCGGTATTGGAGGCGTCGGCGCGGTAAAATTTGTCGAAGACTTTGGAAACCTGTTCGCGGGTCATTCCGATGCCTTCATCAATGACGGAGATGTTGAAAAAACCGCCTGAGGATTTGCAGTTGATCTTGATTCTACCGCCGTCCGGCGAATATTTTACAGCATTGCTGATCAGATTTTTGAACACCTGACCGATTTTTTCACCGTCGATAAATATATCAAGATTTTCTTTGGGAAGTATGGTTTCAAACCTATGTTTTGGATGTTGCTCGATAAAGGGCTGTAAAACTTCTTCGAGGATATGCCCGAGGTTGTAGGTGGCTTTCTCAAGTTTATAACTGGTTTCCGATTCTATACGCGAGATGTCCAGCAGATCATTTATGATGGAAGACAACTTTGCCGCCTGATTATTGATATGTGTCAGAAAACGCATATTTTCCTCCTTGGATATATCGTCCCGCATGAGCAGGATCTCCGAAAATCCCTTTATGGAGGTGAGGGGAGACCGCAATTCGTGAGCTGCCGTAGAAATGAACTCCGTTTTCATCCGGTCAACTTCGCGTTCATGGCTCACGTCATGAAAATTATAAATTATCTGGGTTACTTTGCCGTTTTTATCCCAGATGACGGAGGTTCGGGCTCTCAGGATCACCGGATACTTTCGGTTTTTTGTCGGGACCTCAAAATCAAACTGATAGCCGACATCCAGGTATCTGATATGCAGCAGGACCTCTTCACGCAGCTCTTTATCGATAAAGATCTTATCTATAGGTTGATTCAACATTTTTTCAGCATCCACATTCAACAGGTCTTCGGCGGCCGGGTTCAACTGCAGAATTCTGTTTTCCAGGTCGGTAACGATCATTCCGTCTGCCATTGAGCGCTGAATGGCGCTGATGTGGTCGCGGGCTTCCTCAGCATCGTGGAGAGCTGCATTAAGCTCGAGCGTGCGCTCCCTGACTTTGTGTTCCAGGGATTCCCGATAATCGTGCAATTCGGTCATATCGATGATCTGTGCCGTATAATAAGCCGGCTTATCGTTGAATTTTACAACAGACATACTTATATTGACCCAGATGATCTCGCCGTCGTTTCGTTTCAGACGCTTTTCAATATGCACATGGTCCTGCGGACCTGAGATAAGTTTTCCGGCCAGAGCCATGATCCCCGGTTTGTCACCCCGGACTTCGAGATCGGCAATGTTCTTTTTCAGGAGTTTTTTTTCTGAGTATTTCAGAAGCTTTGCAATGCTCTGGTTGACCTGTTGTAAATCGCCCTCCAGAGAGAAAATGAGAATGCCGGCTGCGGCGTGCGAAAAGGCGCTCCGGAAGCGTTCTTCACTATCCTTCAGCTTCAACAATAATTCGCGCCTGTCAAAACCGATTTTTATGGCGTGGTACAGGTCCGTCATGGCAACCGGCTTGCGTATGAAATTGATCGCTCCCAGTTGAATGGCTTCAATTGCATTATCAACATCCCCGTGTCCGGTGATGATAATCGACATGATATCAGGCTGGGTTTCCTTGGCTTTCTCAATGAGTTGGAATCCATCCATACCAGGCAGTCTTATGTCTGTGACGATAATATCAATTTCGGTTTTTTGGATGATGCTAAGGGCTTCGGAAGCAGAATTTGAGGTCTCTACGGAAATGCCGTCATCCAGACTGGTCAGACCTTCCTTGATGAGGTTGCAAAGTACAACTTCGTCTTCAACAATGATAACTTTCCTTTGGCGCATCTCCGTCTATCGGTTAATTAGAACTGAACAGAGCTCAATTTATTCTGTGTTTAAGAGGTGAGAATATAACAATAAATCACCCAATGCAGGCGAATGAAATTATGGAGCAGTCGTCTCTTTTTGATCGAGATAGTTTTTAAAATTTTCTACCAGTTCCCTTGAATCCAGAAAGGCCTGGAACACCTCAGGGTCAAAATGGGACAGACATTGTTTCTTCATAATCCGGATGGACTCCGACACGGAAAAAGCCGGCTTATAGATGCGTTTGGTGGACAAGGCATCAAAGACATCAGCCACGGCGACAATTCTGCCTTCCAGGGGGATCTGATCACCTTTCAGTTGGCGGGGATATCCGCTGCCGTCAAATTTTTCATGGTGCGTATAAGCTATTTTTTCGGCCATCTGCAGCAGTGAAGACTCGGAGTGCTTGAGAATATTGTGCCCGTAATAGGTGTGCTGTTCCATGAGTTTTTTTTCTGCAGGTGTATGTTTACCCGGTTTCAATAATATTTTATCGGATATCCCGATTTTTCCGATGTCGTGCATCGGGCTGGCTTTTTCAATCAGCTTTACGAATTTTTTATCCAGTTGCATGGCGTTGGCTATTATTTTGGAATATCCACTGATGCGTCGTAAGTGATCTGCCGTCTGTTCATCTCTGAATTCGGCCGCAAGTGACAGCCTGTAGATGGTTTCGAGGTTGGCTCGTTCGGTTTTGGAGTGTGAGATCAGCAATTGCTGATAAAGTGATCGAATGTCTTCGGCATAACTCAACAGCTGAAGTTTTTCCTGTTCCAGTCTGTCATTTTTCTGTTTGATGATCAGAAAAGCTTCTTCAAGTTCCGCCTGCTTGGCCCGTTCAATCTTGTAGAGACTTGAAAGATCCTGGGCATATTTTAAGGACTGAGCAAAGGGTATCGTATTCTTATTCATAGATTAGCCTGTAATAATTTAGTAGTGTGCATAAAAACAGCAACTTGCAAATTTAATGCCGGGGCCGTAACCTCAAACCCCCGGGCTGATAGATTGATTATTTTTCCAAAAGACGGAGCCGTATTTGTTTGCAATCAAATTGTTTGACCGGGTCATGTGCAAAATATATACTGTTGAAGATATATAAGTTGTGATCAATATGAAGTGCTGCCGCCGACTTCCGTACGGTTGTGAAAATAAACTTCCACTGCCAAAGCAGATATGCTGCTGGCAACCGGCTAGTATTGTAACGAGTGTCCAATTTACTTACACCCTTGTAAGCATTATCTTACGGTTGTTGAATATTTTTTGGAAATATAATTTTTGCAGGTGCGGATGGGGGTTTCCGATTAAGTGCGGAACTACTGTAATTTTACACTTCAGGAAATGCCGTTACATCATCAAATTTATCAACACGAAACATATATGGAGTTGGCCCTGGATCTTGCCCGTCGCGGAGGTTCAGCCGTCTCTCCCAATCCCAAAGTGGGCTGTTTGCTGGTAAAGAACGGCAAAATCATCGGACAGGGATATCATCAGGAATACGGAGGCCCTCATGCTGAAGTAATGGCCCTCCGGGATGCCGTGACTGATCCCGTTGGCGCCACGGCTTACGTTACGCTGGAACCCTGCTGTATTTACGGGAAAACACCTCCCTGTACAAAAGCTCTGATAAAAAGCGGCGTCACAGAGGTTTTCGCTGCCATGCGGGACCCGAACCCCGGTGTTGATGGCAAAGGACTTTCAATCCTGAACAACAACGGTATGAGAGTGACTGCCGGAATACTGGAAGAAAAGGCAGCCGAATTAAACAAAGGCTACCTTAAATGGATTTTTGAGGGAAAACCGTGGGTCATAGCCAAAGCCGCAGTTTCAGCAGATGATTACCTTGGCTACAACTCCTGGTCACAGACTTGGCTTACGGGAGAAAAATCCAGAACAAAAGTCCATCGTCTTCGATCAGCAGTGGATGCCGTGCTGATAGGCCGGCAAACGGCACTGGTGGATAACCCCAGACTCACCGTTAGAAACTGCTCCGGAAAAAATCCGATCAGGGTGGTGGCGGATACCCACTGCAAATTACCCCTGACCCTGAATCTTTTCAGGGATCAGCAGGCCGACACGATAGTACTCTGCTCCGAAACGAATCTGGAGGAAACCCTGACTTCCTATTGCCGTTATATACCGGTGAAAGAAATCAACGGACGACTGGATCCGGAGCAGATACTTCAAAAACTGGGGCAGTTGGGTGTCACAATGTTGTTGATAGAAGGCGGCAGACTTATGCTGAATAGTTTTTTTGAAAAAGACCTCATCGATGAAATTTATTTATTCAGATCAGAACAACACCTGGGGAAAGCCGAGTTGGTGAATCCGTTGCAGCTCACGGAGAACTGGGCTGTGAAAAACAGGCTCACACTGGGTAATGACGAATTAACGATTGCTCAAAAAAGGAAACTCAAATGTTTACAGGAATAATTGAAGAACTTGGGAAGATAAAAGCGGTTCGTGAAACCAGTTCGGGAAAGCAGTTCACAATTGCTGCGGATATTGTCATGAGCGATCTGAAAATTGGTGACAGTATTGCCGTTAACGGCGTCTGTCTCACGGTCGTAAATGTAAATGAAAAAGAATTTACACTTGATCTGGTTACAGAGACGTTAAACAGGTCAAACCTGGGTGATTTACTCGTTAATACCAGGGTCAACCTTGAAAGACCCCTGACCCTTTCAACCCGCCTCGGAGGACATCTGCTACAGGGGCATGTTGAATCGGTCGGCGTCATCATCGGTAAGGAGAGTGAGGGCGAGGGTGCCACCATGACTGTTGCCTTGAGTCCGGATTGGCTGCGGTACTGCATTCCAAAGGGGTCCATCGCTCTGGACGGTGTTTCACTAACTATCGCTTCAATCGAAGATAATTTCATTACGGTGGCCCTGATTCCGCATACACTCGAAGTGACCACCCTGGGTTTTAAAACTAAGGGTGATGCCCTGAATGTAGAGACGGATATTGTGGGTAAATATATTGACAGACTGATGAGCCTGGATGATGATGAAGATGATCAGGGTGAATCCTATCTCAACCGTATGCTCGACTGGGGGTATGGCGTCAGCTGATGAAAAACAAGTTTGATTCAATTGAAGCCGCACTCCTACATTTTCGCCAGGGCGGAATGCTCATAGCGGTAGATGACGAAGACAGGGAGAATGAGGGCGATTTTATCATCGCCTCGGAGAAAGTCCGCCCGGAAGATCTGAATTTCATGATCCGTGAAGGCCGGGGGCTTGTATGTATCTCAATTACGCCAAAAACCGCAGTACGGCTGGACTTAACACCAATGACATCCAGCAATACTTCACTTCATGAAACGGCTTTTACGGTCAGTGTGGATGCCATAAAAGGCGTGACCACCGGGATATCCGCAAAGGATCGCTGGCAAACTGTTCAGGTTATAATCGATGAAAAATCAAAACCGGGAGATCTGGGCCGACCGGGTCACATGTTTCCCTTAATCGCTAAAGAGGGCGGTGTTTTGCAGCGCACGGGGCATACCGAGGCAAGTCTTGATCTGGCCAGATTGTCGAACCTTAAACCATCGGCTTTGCTGGTAGAGATCATCGATGAGGATGGAACCATGGCCAGGGTGGACCGCCTCATGGAGATTGCAGAAAAATTTAATTTGCCGATTATCACTATTGCCAGTCTGGTTGAGTACCGCCGCAGGCACGAAAAATTGATCGAGGAGCTGACGCATATTCCATTCCCTACGAAGTATGGCGACTTTACCCTCAGGCTATTTGAAGACAGCATTCACGGAGATCACCATGTTGCCCTGGTTAAAGGTGAAATCAAACCCGACGATGAAACGCTGGTCAGAGTTCATTCACAATGCCTGACAGGCGATCTGTTCGGTTCGATGCGCTGCGACTGCGGAGACCAATTGCACCGCTCCATGGAAATTATTGAAGCCGCCGGCAAAGGCATTATCGTATATCTGCGGCAGGAGGGCCGGGGCATCGGACTGAAAAACAAATTGCTGGCTTACCGTCTGCAGGATGAGGGCCTTGATACGGTTGAGGCCAACCACAGGCTGGGATTTCAGGATGACCTCAGGGAATATGGCATAGGGGCACAAATTCTTTTTGAATGCGGAGTACGAAAGATGCGATTGATCACTAACAACCCGCGCAAAATCATCGGACTGGAGGGGTACGGCTTGGAAGTCACCGGCCGTGAAGCTCTCGAAATCCCGGCAAATGAAACGAATAAACGTTACCTTGCAACTAAACGGGACAAACTCGGACATCTCATCATGGGAAAGGAAAGCTGAATACATGAAAATGATTTCGGAAAAGCCGCAGGCCCGGGATGTCAGGGTCGGCATTGTGGTCAGTGAATTCAATCGTCAGATTACGGATGCCCTACTCTATGGTGCCATCGACGCTTTTCGATATCATCAGGGTCAGAGGAAAAATCTTGTGACCATTAAGGTTCCCGGAGCCTTTGAAATTCCGGGAACAATAGCTCAGCTTTTGAAAAAAGGGAAAGTGGATACGGTGCTCGCCCTGGGAGCCGTAATCAGAGGTGGCACACCCCATTTCAAATATGTTGCCGGAGAAGTCACCAGAGGGATTGCCGAGCTATCACGCAACAGTGATATTCCTGTGATTTTCGGGGTTCTGACAACCGATACCCTGCAACAGGCCCGGGAAAGGGCAGGCACAAAAGCGGCTAATAAAGGCTGGGAGGTCATGGAAGCTGCCATAAGTACACTGCTGCTTTACCGGGAAATCGGGGCCGGCTAGATTGCGTCTGATTATCCGTATAACAATATTGCTGACGCTGCTTCCGGCTCAGGACCTGGTGGGGGAGTGGAAAAGCTATACTTCGCTCCTGTCTCCCAGAGATATATTTTATGCTCCCAACGGCCATATCTTTGCCGCAACGCAGGGAGGCATTCTGGATTTCGCCCTTGCGGAAAATAAATTTGATTTTATCACGGATACAAACGGCCTGGATTATCTGGACCTCAAATCATTGGCCGGGGTTGCGGATGACACCCTGTGGGTGGGGGGTAACTCCCCCCGGGGAACTCTCCAGGTTTATTCAACAAACCGTGGTTTACTGACAAATATCGATCACCTGGATATTGACATAATTCATAAAATTATTCCGGCGTATCCCAAATCGTATGCCATTTATCAGGATGCCCAGGAGTGGGGTTTATTGGAATTTCTGAGAAATGAAAACGGTTTGCCCGAGTTTCAGGATCACTTTCATTCCTTTCCGCAGCAAATCGATGAGATTCTCGATGTGGATCTTGGGCAGGATTCAATTTACATGGTCATTCAAAACGGCGTACTGGCTGCGGATAAAAGCGACGTATTAAATTTTTCAACCTCCTGGCATTACATTTATCAGGATAATACCGGATATGCTCAGCAGGTCGCTATTGACGGTGATATCTATCTTATCACCAAGAACAGGGCTTTTGTAAAACATCCGGGTGAGTCCTGGGATTGGGATAACCCCCTGGTCTCTCATTGGTTCGGACGCGTTTTGGATGTGGAATTATCCACTGATGATAATCGACTTGGATTGCTTACAATCAGGATCGAAAATGACCTCAATGTCTCTGCCTATCTCGAATATGACCTCCAGGGTAATTTGCGTTTTGAATTTGATGTACCAATTGCAACTGAATTCACCTGCATGAGCCGCTTTGAAGACCAGATTGCCTTTGGCCTTAAAAACCATGGGATTATGAGGTTGGATGTTTCGGATCCCGGAACTCTGACCTGGCAGATAAATGTTCCTAACACGCTAATGTTCAACACATTCCACGCCTTAACGGTGACAGCACAGGGGAATCTGGCAGGGATTGGAAATCAATCAGGGTGGATTGGCGATCATTCCAGGGATATCGGAGGTTTTATTTATCGGAACGGGGACTGGGAACACTTTATTCCGGCGGACTGGTCGTATGGTTATCCTCCAACGGGACTTCCGAATGATAATTTTCACGCAACGGTTATTAATTACCTGGGAGCTGCCAAACAACCCTGGAGCATCGTAGAATCAAACCGGGGGAATCTTCTTTTTTCCAACGACGGCATTGTCCCCAGTGAGCCCGGCGTACGGGGCGGGGTTGTGGAAGTAAACCCCGACAGCTGGGATTTTTTCGTTTATGACACTACGGATGGCCTGCTCGACGGTCTGGCAGGCATTTACAATCACAATTGGAACAGCCGCTATTTATCCATTAACCAGATCAACAAAGACAGGCAGGGTAATGTGTGGGTCGTTAACCCGTACTCTGAAGTTTATAATCATATCGCCGCCGTGCAGCTTACCGATGGACAAGCCTGGGTTCATGTTCCGGCGATGGACGAGATTTCATACCTGCCGCAGGAAGTGGCTTTCGACAGTCACAGCAGGGCCTGGTTTGGATTTCTGCAATTTGAGACCATGACGACGGATGAACCATTTTCAAGCGGAGGCCTGAAGGTTTTCAGCTATTATTTTGATCTTCAAAACACTGATAACAATACCTGGAATGGCGTCGATTTCAATGTCGATCC
>JAJRUW010000047.1 GCA_024277615.1 Fidelibacterota bacterium
CTGAGCTATCAACTTTTTGAAGGCCAATTGTGAGGCCGCCGGCACAACGGTTTGATCCTGCCGGCCGTGACCAATGAGAATGGGAGTATCTCTTTGAGCCTCGTGAAACAGAATCCGGTCCACCTTGGGGTGCCTCAAAAAACCGGCGATGGGGAATATACCACCCAGCGGCTGCTCGAGCTGCAAGATCAACTCGTAGCAGATAAGAGCACCTTGTGAAAATCCCAGCACGAACACATTTTGGGATGGAAAACGGGGAAAAATGATCTCTGTGAAAAAGGATTCAAGCATCTCACGGCTGCGACCCAATTCCCAGATACCCGGTTTTACTTCCAGAGACCATGACCGGCGCTCTGCATCATTTTCCACCAGGTAAGGAGCGTTTGGGAAATAATAGTCAGCAGCTTTGAGATTCAGTGAATATTTGAGTTGTTGCAAACTGAATTTATTCCCCTGCCAGCCGTGCAGGAACACTACGGCTCTTGCAGGGGCAGTGTCTGTGGTAATTTGTGCATAGTCCGGATACATCAATACAGCTGGTCCTGCGTTAATTTGCTCGAAAAATTTTCCACCAATTTAAGGAACTGCCCGATTATGAACGGAAAAAAACCTGCTGATCCGGTAACTTTGACACGGAGCGTAAAAGCATTGTTCAGGTGTAAATGACAAGGCCGTATGCATCCGGTACGGGGAAGGTTAGATTTCAGGAGCCACTTTTGTAAGATTTTGATTTCATTGCATACTGAAATCATTATAAATTGAGATGCATTCTCAAGTAAGTTAAATACAGTTTAGTTGAAATTCAGCGCAATAGAAAGCCTACAATCGAAAGAAAAGGAGAAATGTAATGATCGTTGCAATTCCTAAAGAAATTGCCCCGGGGGAAAACCGTGTTGCTGCGGTTCCCGTGACGGTGAAGGAACTTATCAAAAAAGGACTGGAAGTACATGTTGAAAGCGGTGCCGGGAAGGGTGCTTTTATTGCTGATGCCGACTTTGTGCAGGCCGGTGCCGTGATCGAGAAATCTCCTGCCGCCCTGTTTGCCGCTGCAGATTTTGTGCTCAAGGTAAATCATCCCCTGATGAATGAAAAGCTGGGTCAGCATGAAATTGATATGATCAAAGAAGGGACGGCCGTTCTGTCTTTTTTCCAGACGACAAAAGAAACAGAGCTGGTTCGGCTTTATCAAAAACGAAATATTACCGGCTTTTCCATGACTTTGATCCCGCGCACGACGCTGGCTCAGAAAATGGATGCTTTAAGTTCCCAGAGTAATATTGCCGGCTACAAATCAGTACTTTTGGGCGCCACCCATCTTGGAGTATTCATGCCGCTGTTGATGACCGCAGCAGGGACTATCCCGCCGGCAAAAGTTCTGATTCTTGGGGCCGGGGTTGCCGGATTACAGGCCATCTCCACAGCCAAAAGACTGGGGGCGCAGGTGGAGGCATTCGACGTTCGTCCGGTGGTAAAAGAACAGGTGGAGAGTCTGGGGGCTAAATTTGTGGAAGTCGAAACTGACAAGACTGAAGGCGTAGGCGAAGGTGGATACGCCAAAGAAACTTCAGAGGAGTATAAACGCAAACAGCAGGCTCTCATCAAAACTCATATTGCAAAATCGGACCTGGTCATCACCACAGCGCTCATTCCCGGCCGGCCTGCTCCGACTCTGATACCGGATGATGTGGTGGACGCCATGAAGCCCGGGGCTGTCATCGTCGATCTCGCTGCTGAAAACGGCGGTAACTGCACGCTCACCAAGCCCGGCCAGGTCATCACACACAAAGGTGTAACTATCGACGGGACCCTCAATCTGCCCGGCACGATGGCCATCCACGCAAGTCAACTTTATGCCAAAAATGTGAGTGCTTTTGTCACATATCTTTGCCCGGAAGGAGAGCTGAAGCTGAATCTCGAGGATGAGATTATTGCCGGGGCCATGTTTACACACAACGGTGAAGTGACCCATGAATTAACCAAAAAAGCGTTATCTAAAATAGGGGAGAAACAAAATGATTGATGTCATAACAATTTTCATTCTGGCCATGTTCATCGGTTTTGAAGTTATCACAAAAGTACCGCCCACACTGCATACGCCGCTCATGTCCGGTTCGAATGCAATTTCAGGCATCTCTATCGTTGGGGCTATTATAGCCACGCAGACCGGTGGCAGCGTAGGCACGTGGCTCGGTATGATCGCGGTGATTTTTGGCACCATTAATGTGGTTGGCGGCTATCTGGTCACGGACCGCATGCTCAAAATGTTCAGACGTAAATAGGAGTACCGGCAATGGAATATAAGAATTTATTTTATGTGTTAGCCGGCGTCCTGTTCATCATGGGACTCAAACGGATGAGTCATCCAAAAACGGCCCGCAGCGGCAACACGGTTTCTTCACTCGGAATGCTCATTGCCATCGTCGTGACCCTGATCTACTTTGGCAATCTCGACTTCAGACTCATAGCCGTGGGCATAATTATCGGTACGATCATCGGCGGATTCTTTGCCGTTAAAGTGCAAATGACCGGTATGCCTCAGATGGTGGCTATTTTCAATGGCTTTGGCGGCGGGGCTTCCGCGCTGGTAGCTGCAGCAGAATTTTTCACCAAGGCGGGCACACCTGCCCAAACGCATTATCTCATGGGCACGGTGGGTATCAGTATTTTCGTGGGGACCCTTACTTTCACGGGAAGTTTTATCGCTTTTGCCAAACTGCAGGGTATCATCAGCGGTCAACCCATTACCTTCCCGGGACAGCAGTTTTTTAACGGTATCATCGCACTGGTAATGCTGGGATCTGTTGTAGCCCTGACGCTGGGAACCGGGAATATGCCGGTCATCATAGCCGTTGTAATCCTTTCTTCTGCCTTACTGGGAATCACTCTGACTATCCCCATTGGAGGGGCGGATATGCCCGTTGTGATCTCTTTACTGAACTCATACTCGGGAATCGCTGCTGCAGCCACGGGATTCGTCCTGCTCAATCAGGGTCTGATTATCAGTGGCGCCCTCGTTGGGGCTTCGGGCCTTATCCTGACCAAGATCATGTGCAAGGGGATGAACCGCTCACTGGCAAATGTAATCTTTGGCGCCGTAGGTGGTGAGGTTGCAGGAGCGGCAGCGGCAACCCGGAAACTGAATATTAAGAGTTATTCCACGGAAGAAGCGGCTATGATTTTCGATGCCGCCGATAAGATCATCATCGTACCCGGTTACGGTTTGGCCGTTGCCCAGGCCCAGCATGCCGCCCGGGAAGTAGCCGATTTCCTAATGGAAAAAGGGAAAACGGTACTTTATGCCATCCACCCGGTGGCCGGCCGGATGCCCGGCCACATGAATGTTCTGCTCGCAGAGGCGAATGTGCCCTACGAACTGCTGAAAGACCTGGATGAGATCAATCCCGAATTTGAAGATTGCGATGTCGCTCTGGTACTCGGTGCCAACGATGTTGTGAATCCGGCCGCCCGGCATGATAAAAGCAGTCCTATTTACGGTATGCCGATTTTAAATGTGGATAAATCCCGCACCGTGATCATCAATAAGCGTACTATGAACCCGGGCTTTGCAGGGATACAAAACGAACTTTTCGGTTATGATAATTCCATTATGGTTTTCGGTGACGCAAAAGTCATGCTCACCCAGTTGCTGGCGGATCTTAAAGAATTATGAGTCACTCCCACTTAACCGAATGACTGAATTAACGGCAGCAGTACACAAAAACCGAATTTGCATATTCAGTCGCGTGGGTTCAAAAGAACTCCCGGGTTCTGCTACTAACTGTTTTCTCGCTCACTGCCAACTGCTGCAATAATTTCGGCTGCAGCCCGTTGAATATCCTCAAAAGTAGTGAAGCGGCCAACGGAAAACCGCAGGGTTCCCATGGCGAATTCAGGCGGTACAGCCATAGCCTCGAGAACAGCGGATACTTTGATACCATCACTGTGACAGGCGGCTCCGGCAGAAGCGGCGATGGCCGACAGCTTATCCAGAAGGCTGTTTGCTTTAAGTCCCGGGAAACTCACGCTGATAGTATTGGGCAATCTTTGCTCCGGATGTCCGTTGATCCTGATATCAGGTAAGTTTTTCAGCAACTCTTTTTGGAGTGAATCCCTAAAAAATTTCAAGCGGCCAAAACTTTCAGCAGATTCACTCGAGATCAGGCTGCATGCCGTCCCCAGGCCCACGATTCCGGGGACATTCTCGGTGCCCGCTCTTCTGCTCTTCTCGTGAGGGGCACCGTGGATGAGCGGCTCTGGATTTACGCCTTGGCGTACATACAAGGCTCCAACCCCTTTGGGCGCATAGAGCTTGTGCCCGGCCAGTGAAAGCAGATCAACGCCAAGCTGTTCAACCTTCACGGGGACTTTCCCTATCGACTGGGCGCAATCCGAATGCACCGGCACACCGTTTGCACGGGCAATGGCGGCAATCTCACGAATCGGCTGCAGGGTACCCACTTCGTTGTTCGCATGCATGATCTAAATGAGAATCGTCTGACTGGTAATGGCTCTTTCAACATCTGCCGGCATTATCAGCCCGGTGCTGTCCACGGCCAGGCGCGTAATTCGGAACCCCCGGCCTTCCAGATGACGGCAGACTTCCAGAACAGCCGGATGCTCGACGGAGGATGTTATTATATGATTGCCCTTTTGCCGGTAAGCCCTGGCGATTCCTTTGATGGCAGTGTTATTGGATTCCGACCCTCCGCTGGTGAAGATGATTTCATCAGGTGAACAGCCCAGCAAATCGGCCACCTGCCGGCGCGCCTTAATAACAGCTTTTGCAGCTGTAGAACCATACTGGTGGTTACAGGAGGGGTTCCCGAAATGTTCGGTCAGAAAGGGCAGCATGGTTTCGACCACACGGGGGTCCACGGGGGTTGTTGCGTTATAATCGAGATATATGGGTTTCATGTCAGTTCCGATTTTTAAGGCTTAAGAAAGTGATTTAAATGATCAGTTGACCGATTTCGTACAACTCATTACCGTCGGATCTAATCCCTGACTAACCGTCTGTGACGTTGAACTGCACTTTGGGAGCCGGCAGGACCCGGTCATTAGGGAAGCATGCAATTAGATGCTCAGTCGGGATGTTGATTTTACGGTTGTTGCAGGTAGGTACATCTCCTTCGCTCTGCTTTTTACATCTGGTTATCAGCACGACGCGGATACGCATCGATCCAGCCTCAGTTCAAACTGTCTTACGCCCTTTTTTAAGGTCACTCCACCACGACACCGAAGGAGCCGGCTTTTGAAAGTGCTTCTTTAAACTCAGCTTGGATGTCAGAATCTATCGTAATTCCACCGCCCGTTCCAAGCAGTAAACGCCGGCCTTTTTGAACGATAGTGCGGATGGCGAGGTTGAATTCCAGTTCATCGCCCGGCAGGAGATACCCGATGGCTCCGGTATAGACTCCCCGCGGAGAATCTTCCAGCTCAGCGATGATCTCCATAGCCCGATATTTGGGGCATCCGCTGATCGAACCACCGGGGAACATTGAGAGCAGGGCTTTAAGGGGAGATATACTCGGTTGCAGCTCAGCTGCGATCCTGCTGTAAGTATGAAAAATTTTGGGCAGGCGGCGCACGGCCTTTTTCTGCAATAATCTCACGGAGCCGATCTCACTGATTTTCCCAAGATCGTTTCTAAGCAGATCGGTTATCATAAATAGTTCAGCCTGCTCTTTGGGGCTGTTGAGCAGTTCTGAAAGATAGCGCTTGTCGGCAGCCGGATCTCTGCCCCGGGGACGCGTGCCTTTGATGGGTTCGGTTATAATATGGCCGTCTTTGATGCTAATAAAAAGTTCCGGAGAAAAGCTGAGTATAGCTGCAGATTCGCTCTCCATAAAGCAGGCATACGAAACGGGATTTCTTTTTAACAGTTGCAGAAACAGCTCCCGCGGGGGCATTTGAGTCCGGCCTTCCAGACGATGCGTAAAATTCACCTGATAAATATCCCCGGTCCGGATAAAGGAGAAAATTCGCTGCAGTCGTTTTTCGTATTCCTCCCTTGTGATCGCCAGGCGAAAAGCAATATCCGAAAAACCTTCAGGTCCGGGCAGCCTGCGGCATGAAATTTCACGAACCAGCCCTGGGAAGGTGGGGTCCCGAAAATGCAGTTGGCTCCGTTGATTGGAAAATTCCACATAGTTGGGGTAGGCTTTGAATTCCGCCAGTGGCAGAGCCGGTTCCGGGCGAGGCCGTGTTGAAATATTCAGCAGTTTGTAACCCAGCTCGAAACCAAGATATCCCACGATGAGACAATTGCGATATTCACCGGCAAATTCAGCCAGCTGCAGAGGACCGCTTCCGTAATAACGGTAAGTAGCAAGCGGTCCGAAGGAGATCAGCCGCCGCCACCCCCGGCTCCCGTGACGCCAGGTCATTACCGGGTATGTTTCAGATTTTGACAACCGACGGAAAAAGCTCTCTCCGCCCCCGAGATTGCAGAGTTCAGATCCCATAGAGGAAATTCGACATGAGGACACGCCCTACGGAGGTCATGAACGATTCGGGATGAAACTGTACACCATACAGCGGATAAAGGTCGTGCTCTATGGCCATAATGTCGCCATGGATATCCCGGGCGGTCCGGTGAAATCCGGGCGGTACACTGTCCAGTGTCAGTGAATTATAACGGGCAGCGAAGAAGCTGCTTTTAATACCTTCAAACAGCGGTGAGGAAATGTGCCGAATGGATGTGACCGCACCATAGATTAGCGTTTTTGCCGGAATGATCTGCGCACCGAAAACAGATCCGATACATTGATGTCCGAGGCAAATTCCAAGTATTGGAATCTCGCCGGCAAGGTGACGCACCACTGCATTGCAGATACCTGCGTTTACCGGTGTGCCCCAGCCCGGAGAAAGAATGATCTTGTCCGGCTGCATTGATTTGATTTCGGCAAGACTGAGACTATCATTCAGCGAGATATGAGTGGAACAGCCCAGACTCTCCACCAGTTGATACAGATTGTAGGTGAAGGAGTCGTAATTATCGATGATCAGGATCAAAACTGCTGTGGAATTTATTTCACGGTGTATTTTTTCACTTTTGACAGGGGTACAACAAAGATATCGCGCTGCTCATTGGTCAATCTGAGATTTTCATCGTCAAAACAGATGCCTTCGCACTGTTTGGCCATGATGGGATAGCGATATTTTTTACCGCTGAAGAGCCGATCGCCGTCGGAAGGCGTCTCGATTAACCAGATGGAATTATAGGTGAGAACGGCCACCATGCTCCCGTCGTTTGCTGCATCTGCAGCGGTGACCATACCGCCGACATCATAGCGGTCCACCAAAGTAAGCGTGTTGAGCTGACTGGTTGAGGTTTCGTCAAAACGGTACAGCTTTGTGAAAGTATCGGCCCGGTGCTTAGTGAGCAGATAGAGTTTTCCCCGCATAGCGAAAAGGGCCTCCGCGTCGAAATTCTTTTTTGCAGGTGGGAACCCAACCTGGTCCGGATACCGAAAATTGAGGACATTTTGCACGCGCGTCACAACTGTGCCGCGAGGGTCCGGCTCGGGCAATGTATAAACTGCAAGATCTCTGCGCAGGTTGCCATTATTACCAAAAGCGGCAATATACAGGGTCCCGCTATTGTCCACGGCGAGATCTTCCCAGTCCACATTCACCGCATTCCCGATTGTAATACCGTGGTAGTCATCAGCCCAGCGGGGTTTGACCACTTTGCCGTTTCCGTCAATGGCGAAAATTCGGGCTTTATCTCCGGAATCGTTCAGGGTCCAGTAAACATCATCGAACTGGTTGCTCTTTTCGAGCGCGGAAGATTCACTGATATCTTCAAATAAAATGCGGCTGGCGGCTCTGAGTACAGCGGCATCAGCATCATAAGGATTCGGAGGGATGAATAACTTTTCAGTTGTACAGCCAAGTATCAGCAACAGGCCTGTTAAAGGAATTACAATCCGCATGGTTTAATCTCCCGTGTGTGTTAATTGATGTCTGCAAAGCATCCAGGCTGCCAGGGTCATTCCGTCAAAAATCTCTCCCCGGCGAATGAGGTTCTCAATCCGGGCCGGGGTCAGCTCAAAAATTTCAAATTCTTCCGATTCGTCCGGGCGGAATTCTGCAGAGGGGGAAAGGTCTCTGGCCAGAAAAACGACTGTCGTTTCGTTGGTGACTCCATTAAAAGGATTGAACTGACCGATTTGTGCAAGTTCACCGGTAAAGCCGGTTTCTTCAATGAGTTCTTTCCGGGCAGTTGCTTCTGCGGATTGCCCCGGGGATATTCCACCGCCCGGGAATTCCAGGCTGACCCGCTGATTTAAATAACGGTATTGACGCACCATCAGAAGACTGCCACTGGTCAGAACAGGGATGATAAATACGGACCCTGCAGTATGCACATAATGATATTCCCCTTCTTTACCGTCAGGTAAAGTAAAGCGGTCAACCTTATATGTCCAGTAAGGATTTATCTCCTGTATTGTGGAGGAGAGTGTCCGCCAGGCTTTCAGACGGGTCACGCCAGAATAGGTTTGAGGACGTATGCCTGCCGTTTTGAGATTTTTGTTCATTATTCTGCCAAATACATTCGAAATATGCGGCCGAATTTACAGGATGGAACCTGGAATTGTGAAGCTGAATTCTGACTTTATCACGGCTGCAGCCCAAAAGTGCATATCCTGCGGTGTGATTGTGTAATGCCGGGTTTTCCCTGCCGCCCCGTTAAGAATTGCCCAAAGCCATTGCCGGTTGAAGAAGTAATTCAGGGTCTGCCTGTCGTCCTGATGACAATAATTCTGAATTGATTTGGAAAGAAAGTAAAAACCGCTTTATTATATACCGACCGGTCGGTCTGTATATTTTGGATTTTTGTAGAAGGTGATGATGAGTTTGCACAGGGCACATACTTATCCTGGTATATGAGAATAAACCGCGGAGATTAAATCCGGCTCTCCCGCCTGCAGAGCGTGAGCAGGAGCCGGATTACAGCAAATGGCAGAGAACAAACCAAAAGCGATAAGACAAATAGAGATTATGGAGGCAGCTCTTAAGGTATTCATCCATAAGGGTTATACAGCTTCCAGAATGGTGGATATTGTGGAAAAATCCGGCCTGAGTAAAGGTGCGATATACCATCATTACAAAAGTAAACAAGAGCTGTTTCTGTCCCTCATCGATTACTGGGAAAGTCAGCTTTTTCCCGATCTCTCAAAACTAAGTGTCAGTGGGTCTGCTGCGGATAACCTCAGGGCGATTGCAGCCGAGATCAGCCGAACTTTCGACCATAAACGCTATGTTTTTATGGCTGAACTGGAATTCTGGGCACTCTCAAATCGTGATGAAATGGTCCGAAAACGTACCCGCAAGCTCTATGAAAAAATCCTGACGCTGATTGAGGAGATCATTCAAAGGGGAATTGCTTCGGGGGAATTTAAACGAGTGGACCCGGGAATCTCTGCCCTGGCTGTGATGACCGGTCTGCAGGGCGTTATCTGGTTCAGCATCTTTGAGAATCAGAGTTACAGTGCCGCTGAATATTTGGAAACAATTATGGATTTCATCATCCATGGATTTAAAAAAAGCAAATGAGGAAAAAATGAAAAGAGGTGGAGATTTCATCGTGAGTCCGGTGGACAAAGGCTGGGTATTTTCCCGCGAGCAGTTCACGGAAGATCATAAAATGTTTGTGGAGGCGGTTCAGGAATTTGGGCGCGACAGGGTCTCCCCTGTAAAGGAAGATCTCAATAAGTTGAACCGGGATTTATCCCGGCAGATCTTCAAAGAAATGGGAGAACTGGGATTTTTGGGGATCGACTTCCCCGAGAAGTATGGCGGTTTATCACTGGATAAAGTCACCACTACAATCGTAGCTGAGAATCTCATGAGCGGGGGCAATGCTTCTTTGCTGGTGACTTTTTCAGATCATACAGGGATTGCCACGCTGCCCATCATCTGGTACGGAAGCGAAGCACAAAAGGCCAAATATCTGCCCAAACTTGCCAACGGTGACTGGATGGGTTCCTTTGCCCTGACGGAGTCAGGTGCGGGCTCGGATGTCATGAGTGCTACGGTTACCGCCAGGTTGAACGCCGAGGGAACTCATTATCTGCTCAATGGCACCAAAATCTTTGTCACCAACGGCAGCTGGGCCGATACCAGCGTCACTTTTGCAAAAGTGGACGGGAAGTACACAGCCTTTATCCTGGATAAAAACTGCGACGGCTGGGTTATCGGACCGGAAGAGCACAAAATGGGAATAAAAGGATCTTCCACTTGCACATTTTTTTATGAGGACTGCAAAGTCCCCGTCGAAAACCGCCTTGGTGAAGTAGGACAGGGCACAGCCATTGCTCTCAATGTACTCTACACCGGGCGTTATAAACTGGGCGCAACTACCATGGGAGGTTCAAAATACGCCTTGAATATTGCTCTTAACTATGCTTTTGAGCGTGAACAATTCAACCGTCCCATTGCGGAATTTGCCATGATCAAACGCAAATTTGCCAAGATGATTGTACGCTCGTGGGAGGCGGATACGATCTGCTACATTACAGTAGGCTCCATTGACAAAGCGATGGAAAATATCAAGCCGGAAGATCCGGAATATTATGTAATCCTGCAGAAGGTCATCGAAGATCACGGAATAGAGGCCTCTCTGTCAAAAGTCGTGGCATCGGAAGCCATGGCCTACAACATTGACGAAGCCGTTCAGATTTTCGGAGGAGCAGGTTATATAGAAGACTACCCGGTATCTGTCATGTACCGCGACGAACGGATCAACCGTATTTTTGAGGGCACTAACGAAATCAACCGTCTCATCATCGGTTCAACGACACTTAAAAAGGCCATTTTGGAGGAAATCCCCATCCGGGAGATGATTGGCCAAAGAGAAACAAACTGGATCCCTGATCTAAAGTTCGCCCCGGACTATCCCTTGTATAAAGAAGCACAGGTGATTGAATTCAGCAGATCGATGCTGTTTTATGTGCTGAATCGGCTCATCCTGAAATACGGTCAGGACCTTAAAAATGAGCAATGGGCCCTTGAGCCGCTGGCAAATATGCTCATTGCACTGGCCGTCATGGACACCGGTTTCAAACGTTACCGGTTGATTCCGGAAAATGATATAAGACGGTCTGCTACGGAAGTAATCGTGAAACTTTCCGTGATGGATCATTTTGAAAACCTGTTCTCAGCCGGAATAGATTTGCTGCAACTGGTAAGTGCGGACTCCGGAAGCAGGGTGCATCTGGACATTGTCGAGGCCCAAAAGAAATTGCTGAATTATACGCCTGAGCGAATTGCCTGCCAACAAACTATCATCGATTTGCTGTATCGGCATAAACAATATTTTCTGGATTAAAAAGGAGATAAAATGGAAAGAGGAACAATTTTAGTGGATGGTGTCCGCAGTCCTGTGGGTATTAAAAAGGGACAGCTGGTCGGAATCCGCCCCGTAGAGCTCGTGGCGCAGATCATCAGAGCGATCTTTAAGAGAAACCCTAAAGTCAAACCGGAATTTATCGAGGATGTGGTACTGGGGTGTGCCTTTCCCGAAGGCAGTCAGGGAATGCTAATGGCAAGAGGAGTTTCAGTCCTGGCGGATATCCCGAAAGAAGCCGGTGCCAAGGTCGTAAACCGCTTTTGCGGATCCTCAATGGATTCTGTTCACCAACTCTCCCAGGCCATCATTGCGGGAGATATTGAAACGGGCATTGCCGCCGGCGTGGAGGATATGTTCAGCGTACCCATGGGCGGTTTTAATCCAACCTTTCAGCCTGAGCTGTACGAAAAAGGCTACTATATGGGAATGGGAGAGACTGCCGAAAACCTGGCCCGGGAACTCAAAATAACAAGGGCCGATCAGGAGGAATTTGCCATGGCCTCCCATCGAAAAGTGCTGGCAGCTTACAAAGCAGGTAAATTTAAAAATGAAATCATACCCATCGCCCATAACGGAACCAAAATCAGCCGGGATGAAGGACCCAGGGAGCCTGATATCGAAAAGATCAAATCTTTAAAACCCGCATTCGATGCCAGGGGAACCGTGACGGCTGCCACCTCCAGCCCCATCAGCATTGGTGCCGCTGCCATCCTGGTCATGGAAGCGGAGAAAGTGAAATCTCTGGGGATCAAACCGAAATTCAGGGTAGTATCCCGGGCAGTGGCCGGTGTGGATTGGACCAAAATGGGTTCGGGGCCCTTGCCGGCAACGGAAAAAGCCCTGAAAAAAGCCGGCCTGAAACTCAAAGATATCGATGTTATTGAGCTGAATGAAGCCTTTGCCGCTCAGTGTCTGTACGTCATCCGGAAGGGCGGCTGGGATATGGACAAAATCAATCTGAATGGCGGGGCGCTGGCAATCGGACATCCGCTGGGTTGTTCAGGTGCACGGATCCTGGTGACACTGATGAATGTGATGGAACAGCAGAAAGCCTCAACGGGCCTGGCTACGATGTGCATTGGAACCGGACAGGGAATTGCGACGATTATTGAAAGGATATAAATATGTCTGCTCAAATTAAAAAAGTCGCTGTGCTGGGTAGCGGTGTGATGGGGGCTCAGATTGCAGCGCATTTAAGCAATGCAGGTATTCCCGTCTATGCCTATGACATTTCACAGGAAATTGCCGAGAAGGGATTGGCCTTCTGCAAACAGCTGAAGCCAAACCCGTTTTACAACCCCCGTACGGCTGATTTGATCACACCCATGAATTATGATGACCATTTGAAAAAGCTGAAAGAATGTGACTGGGTGATCGAGGTCATCGCCGAACGTCTGGATTGGAAAAGGGAACTTTATCAAAAAATCCTGCCCCATGTGAAGAAACAGGCAGTCATCACTTCAAACACTTCCGGTCTTGCC
>JAJRUW010000048.1 GCA_024277615.1 Fidelibacterota bacterium
GGATGGGGATAACACCATTCCCGAGCGGTATGAGCTTTACAATCCGTGGCCAAATCCTTTTAATCCGGTAACGACCCTTCGCTTTGGATTGCCGGAAGATAGCAATGTATCCCTGAAGGTTTATGATGTAACCGGTAAAAGTGTAACCGACCTTGTGAGCGGTCATTTATCCGCCGGTTATCATTCTATAACCTGGGATGCTTCCGCCAGGGCTTCGGGTCTCTACTTTGTGAAACTGACCACTTCCGATTACAGTGCCACACAGAAGCTCATGCTGGTGAAGTAGTAACATAGTTAAAAGTTAGAAGTGAAAAATGCCTGGCCGACACAGCTGAACGGTGACGGGTTTACCGAGCAATCCGGAGTGCAGTCGGCAAAAATAAACAACAGTCGTAGTTTTAACAACGGGGCCGGGAGTAATCAACTTCCGGCCTCGTGTTTTAGAAAAGCAACCCGCAGGGCGAAAGAGTCAAAAGTCAAAAGTCAAAAGAAAAAAAGAGTTAAAAGTGTTCGTCTGTCGAATTACGATTTTCAGGATGCCTTGGAATTAAAACCGATGTGCTGTTGCCACCCTCGAAAGGGGTCGAAACCACCCTGATGACGCAGCGACACCCCTAGGCCGGTCCCGGCGGGGTGAACGGTCGCTGCACTCCAAATCAACCAATCTTGAGAGCTGGGATTAATCCGTGAAATCGGTGTCATCAGTGGGAATCCGTGATTCAGACAATGAAGAAATCTACCACTTGAATTTAATAACGAATCGCAATTAATGTTTTGTCCCATGTAATAATATTAGTTGTATATTCAACTAATAAAATGGAAATAAAAATGAATTATTCAGAAGCAAATTTTGGTCATACTTTCTCCACATTAGCCAGATTACTGCGTAATAATCTGAACCACAGGCTCCAGGAGCAAGGTTTTGATATCAGTATGGAACACATGATTATCCTGAAAATACTTTATCGCAATGATGGTCTGAGCCAAAACGAGTTTGCCAAACTGTTTTCAAAGGATAAGGGTGCTATTACCCGTATTATCAATAATATGGAAAATAGAAATTTGGTAGTCCGCATCCCGGCACAAACTGATAAACGCGTAAAGCTGATCTATTTAACACCCTACGGAAAACAAATAAGGCCTGATATTTACCGGATAGTTGATGAATTCAATAATAATATTGTGGAAAATATTCCGCAAAATGAACTTGAATGCTGTCTAAAAGTATTAAGAAAAATAATTGCAACTTTAAAACAGAATATAGTTGCAGACACAACAAACACCAAGCAATAGGAAAGCTAAATGAAAAAACGAAATTTCTCAATCGGAATTGCCCTGGTAATACTCATCGGTTCCGTGATGATCTCCAATTTCATGGGTAGTCAAAAACCTGCTATGAGCAAGCATGGAAACACCGAAAACAGCATAAAAAAGGTCCACGCTCTAAAAGTTACAAATCGCAATCTTACCGTAGAGATTCCCCTCACCGGTAAAGTTAATGCGACTGACCATTATGAAATATTTACAGAGGTTGGTGGTGTGCTTCTTCAAACCTCAAAAGCTTTTAAAGAAGGGATTCATTTTACCAGAGGTGAGATTCTCCTGCAAATCGACGACCGTGAATTCAGACTGAATCTTCTGGCCCGCAAGAGCACTTTTTTAAATGCCGTGACACAACTTTTGCCGGACCTCAAACTCGATTTCCCGGAAAGCTGGAAGAACTGGGAAAACTACCTCCAGAACATTCAATTGGATGAACCCCTTAAAGAACTCCCCGGACCGATTAATGACAAAGAGAAATATTTTCTGGCCATGAGAGACATATATAATTCATATTATGCGATCAAAAGCAGTGAAGTGCGTCTGGAAAAATATGTCATCAGGGCACCATATAACGGAATTTTGACAATGGCCCTGGTCACACCGGGGACGCTCGTCCGGGTCGGCCAGAATTTGGGATCATTTATGAACACGGATGCTTTTGAAGTAGAGGCCGCCCTGTCACTGGAAGACATCGAACTCGTATCGGTTGGAAACCTGGTCAGGTTCGTTTCCGGTGATATTCCCGGTGAATGGGTGGGTAAAGTATTGCGAATCAGCGAACAAATCGACCCGTCAACACAGACCGTTAAAATATTTACGGATGTTTCACGGAGTAAGTTACTTGACGGAATGTATCTGACCGGTACTGTAACTTCTGATACACTTTATAATGTGTTCGAACTGCCTCGTGACCTGCTGATAGGACGAAACGAAGTATTTTCCATCGAACGCAGCAAACTGACCCTTAAACCCGTGGAAGTTATCAAATCCTTTGAGGACAAGGTAATGGTTTCGGGTCTGCCGGATGCAACGCTTCTGCTGGGTGATGTCGTTGTGGATGCCAAAGCGGATATGACCGTCTCCGTAATCAGCGCGGACCAGAGCAGATGAAGAGCCTAATTCAGTATTTCATCCGTTATAGTATTAATGCCAATGTGCTGGTATTTCTGGTTTTCATTTTCGGCTGGTTCGGCCTCAAATCGATGAAGACAACTTTTTTCCCGGTGAATGAAGATCGGAACGCCACCATCCAGATCACTTACCCCGGTGCTTCTCCCGAAGAGATGGAAGAAGGTGTTGTTCTAAAAATTGAAGACAATTTAAAAGGTTTATCGGGGATTGACCGGGTAACTTCAAAATCCAGTGAAAATTTTGCTACAATCCAAATTGAAGTCCTGAAACATTATGATAGTGATCGTGTACTGGCCGATATAAAAAATGCAGTGGACAGAATCAATTCTTTTCCCGTTGGAATGGAACCTCCCGTCATTTTCAAGACTGAAGGTTTGACCTTTGTAGTAGATTTGCCGTCAGTGGCGATACTGATCTGAAAACGCTCAAAAGAACAGCCCGGAAAATAGAGTCTGATCTTCTGGCAATTGATGGTATTTCCAAGATCAGCCTTGCCGGATTTCCGGATGAGGAAATAGAGATCAGTTTGAAAGAAGAGCGTCTGCGGGCCTACGATTTGACTTTTGACCGGGTTAAACAGGCGGTACGACAGGCAAACTTAAACATGACTGGCGGTAAGGTCAAGGGGGCTAAGGAAGAGCTGCTGATCAGGGCCTTGTCGAAAAAATATTATGGCAGCGAACTCGGGGATATCATCCTTAAAGCCACGGCCGACGGCAGAATTGTACGTCTCAAAGATGTAGCCGAGATCCGGGATCAATGGGCCGATTCGCCGGATCGGACCTATCTTAACGGCAAAAGGACCGTCCGCATTACAGTAAACAATACAAAAACCGAAGACCTCATCACGGTTTCCAACCTGGTGGGTGAATACATGGAAAAGTTCAACGCTGAGCATGAAAATATTAAACTGACACTGGTACGGGACGGTGCCAAAATTCTGAAACAGCGGATCGGATTACTGGTCAAGAATGGCAGTTACGGGGCTGTTTTCGTGGTTCTTTTCTTAGCTCTGTTTCTCAATCCGCGCCTGGGGTTCTGGGTAGCCCTGGGGTTGCCGGTTGCTTTTATGGGTATGTTTCTGGTTGGCAGTCTGGCCGGGATTACCATTAATATGATGTCGCTCTTCGGGA
>JAJRUW010000049.1 GCA_024277615.1 Fidelibacterota bacterium
AAAAAAAGTGCCACGGATGCACAGACGGCTCGTTTGGCCTTATCGGCGGTTAGCCGGTAATTCCTAAAAACTATATTTAACCTTGACATAGAGCATATCATTAGCATCATAATATCCAAAGAGACCCGGGTTGCCAAGACCGGCATTTCTGACGAAGATATTAGCACCGGCCAGGATTTCAAACCCGTCCGCCAAATCATAAGTTAGGCTGGGACGTATCAGGGCATCTTCACGATTTAAGCCCACATAACCAAACAGCTGCAAAGTCAGTGTATCTTTAAAATAAGTCCGGTTGGCCAGAAAAGTCACCGTATCATCTGTTTTCTCATCCACAATGGCATCTTCGTAAGCGAATATTACCCGCTGTATGAACTGGAAGCTCACCCGGGTTTCACCGATGGAAAAATCAGTTCCCAATAAATAATGAATATAATCCCTTTCAAGGAGTTCAAGGGGCAGTCCGAAATCATTATTTGAGATGAATTTTTTCCCCTGATAATAGGCACCTTCGGCCCGGAATATTACGCCTTTCAATTCAGTGCTGAAACTGCCCCCTGCCAAGGTCAAACGATGATGCTGGGGTGCAATTATCAGACTATAATCAGGCATGAGGACGGGAGTCAAATGTAAAGTAGGATCGTCATCCCACATCGTTCCGGCCATGAGTTCATAATCAAGGCTGGAAGACATACCTGAGTATTTGATAAAGGTTTCGCTATTTCCCAGCCGACCGGGGACTTTTACCTTCGACCGATCAAGTACGTAGGCTTCATCAAATTCAGGAAACCTGGACCAGATTGATGTTTCATCCGGCATGAGAGTTGGAGTGAAGGTGGGAATCCACACTAGTTCGAAGGTTTGGTTCCCACGATAATAATCCGCCTTTAAAGAAGTGACACCGATGCGAATTTCATCAAAATCCCTCAGCAGGAATTCCGTCAAATCCTTAGGGGAGACGATATCCGTAATGAATACACCGTCGGCCTTGCCCCAAATGATTTGCTGCTTTCCAACCCGCAGGTCCATATTGTCAAAATAGATGTCCATGTATGCCTCTCTCAATCCGATCTCCATGCCCTGATCAGGATATTGATAAATATAGGGGTTGGCAAAAAAAGCTACCTCCCCGGCAGTTTGATTAAATCTCAAATCAAATGTATTTTGATTGATGGCATAGTCATAATCTTCATTGTTAAGAACCCCCAGATAAGTACGCACATAACCGTTAATATCCGGTTCCTGCCCCTGAACCACTACACCTATCACCACTATTAAAAATAATTTCTTTGCAAAGCTCATTATTTCATTCCCCTTTTCATAATGCGTTCGGTGAAAATATTTTCCGGGACACCTTTGTTGATCTCAACATTTTCCAACTGCATTATGGTAAACTGATTATTTTGTACATTATTCATTTTTACATTGGTCAGCACGATCACCTCCCCGAAGGTTTTCTGTTCATCTACTGTAAGAATTTTCAGAAGTTCGCCGTCCTCATCATAGAATTCCTTTTTCAGGCCGACCCAGGAGTCTTTCACTACCCACGTGACGGTGCGTGAGTACATGTAATCTTCATCTTTGGGGATACTTTCCACAACATAGGTCTCGAGTCCGTCTATAACTTCTTCCCGAATTATTTTGTGGCTGTCTTCATCCGGATGACGGTCACCCAGATCATCATAAGTAAAATCAGACCCCATGAAATAATCACTTTTACTGTCGCTGGAGATTCGCTTCACCTTTTTCAAAGCCGGCAGATAAATCCACTGGTCGTCATTTTTGTTAGGCTCATCATAACTCCAGTTCATAAAAGATGTGTTTTTCACATCGGCAGGTGAAAGGAAAAACATGATCTTTTTTTCAACATCACCAAAATCCTTGATGTATTGCTTTATTTCCCTGACACGCTGATTCCCCCGGGAATTCTCAATGGTCATCGTAAGACTGGCTGTCATTTCATCACCGACGGGTCGTTCATAGACCTTCCGGATCACTTCCAGACCCGTTAGATCCTGAGTAAAGACGAACCCTGACATGCTACTTAAAACAATAAAGCTTAGAATTGATTTCATAATCATCTCCTCTGATTAATTGTTAATCGTTTTTGATTTAATGCGCTTGTAAAAAAGTTTTTTCTGCTCAATGATTATTACCATCACTGTCACCGTACCAAGAAAGCTGGTGAACATATTCAGGGAAACCAGAAATCCCAACTCACGGTTTGGAGGGAAAACTGAAAAAAGTAAGACTAAGAACCCGGCAATAACAACGGCTGCATTGAATACAATAGCCCGGCCGCTGTGATGCATGGTTTGCTGGATGGACAATTCCATATTTTTTGAGAGATGCATATTTTCCCGATAACGGTCAATAAAATGAACGGCGTAGTCAATGCCTATCCCGATGGAAATGCTGGACATTAGGGCCGTGGTTGTACTCAGGGGAATGCCCAGCAGCCCCATCACCCCAAAACTGATGGCTGCAGTGATGAGAATGGGAACGGTACCGATCAAACCGGCTGTGATGCTTTTAAACATGAAACTGAGTAATACTACCACAATGACCAGTGACATGAGGAGGCTGGTTATTTGTCCTTTCAAAATAAGGTCGGTAAACACAAGTGCCTTGTAACCCGAACCCGCAAAATTCATTTCCACATTCCGATCAGAAAAATTCTGTTGATAGGTTTCAATTCGGTCTAAAGCCTGGTTGATGCTTTTTGAATCGTCACTCTTTAGCTGAAATGTCACATTCAGTTTACTGTAGTCGAAATCTGTGACCTGCCAGAGATTTTCAGGGTCTCCTGACATTTCATACAGCAACATGTATTGGGCGATCAAGTCTGGAGATCCCGGGATGGTATTATAGGTCTCATCGTCGGCGTGCATCACCTTGTTCATGCGTTTTAAATAGTCGGTTAAACCAAAGGAACTCCCAACCACATCGATGGATTCCACCTCTGACTGCATCTCATCCACAAGAGTCAATATCTCCGGATCTTTGAATGCATCCTTATTCCGGGATTCCAATATCAGATTCAATGTGGAAGTGCCTCCGAAATTTTCATTGATGAAGGCATCGGTGAGAACGATTTCACTGTCTTTTTCGAATTTATCAAGAAAACTGGAATTGATCCAGACTTTGGTAGTGCCATAAATAGAAACGGCAATTATTACAGCGGTCACTCCCAGAGAGAACCATTTGTATTTAATAAGGCTTTTCGCAAAACGGTGGGCAAATGTATCAGCATGTATGTTATCGCCGCTTTGAACCTTTATATTTCGTACTTTGGGAAGGCCAAACAACATTATACCGGCAGGTATAAGTACAAGTGAAAAAAGCATGGCTGCCATCACGCCGAAAGCCGTGAAAATCCCGAAATATTTAATGGGATAAACTTCCGATGTCAGTAATGAGATAAACCCTACAGCAGTGGTGACGGATGTCATGACAACCGGTTTCCACATTTCTTTAAGCATATTATGTGTTGCTTCCAGCTTGCCTGCTTTGGGGTTGGTAACCAGGTATAAATCCAGATGACTGAAAAGGTGGATACCATCCGCCACTCCTATGGCAATGAGCATCACTGGAATGGTGGTAAATACCGCATAAATGGGAATATCTACGAAGGCCAGCAAGCCGAATGTCCATATAGTACTGAAAAGAACCACAGTCATAGTGAGTATCATATTTTTCATGCTGCGAAGAAGTATCAACAGAATAAGTATGATGACACCAACGACTATCGGGACCATCCGCTTCATATCCGCAGGTCCCAATTCAGCCATGGTTCCCTCAACAATGGGACGTCCGGCAACATACACCTTTTCCGGTCCTTCGTATGATTTCCCAAGTTCCAGTATCCGGCTGTAAAATTCCTGTGTGAATACATCATCGTTGATGCGAGCTATGATGACCGACACCTTTTCATTCTCCGATACCAGACGCCCGAAAACCATTTCATTGGTGCGGACTTTTTCTTCCAGTTCAGCAAGTTTTTCCTTTGATCTCGGGATACGTTTATAAAAGGCTTTCACATCCATGCCATCATCGGTACCGACAATGTTGTCGGCAGTGTAGAGGGATGTTACATCCTTTTTTTCAATCTCCTCCGTTTTCTGCAGATCTTTGGTTAGCTGTTTTATTTTAGTCAAAGTTCCCGGGTTGTATATTCCGTCAGGATTTTCAACAGCGATGATGATACCGTCTTTAATATCAAACCACTCTTCAGCCTGATCACTATAAATAAATGCAGGATGGTCCTGAGGCATATATTTATCAAGATCCGTTTCCATCCTCGTGTTGCCTTTCATTTTCAATACAAAGATAGCTGTCATTGCAATGAAAACGAGCATGACGAGAACAGGGTGTTTCAGTAATTTTTCAAGTAGTTTTAGCATGTCTTTCCTTTATTAGTTAATGTTCACTAACTCTTATGTGAAAAAAATTATTTGATTAGAACTTTCTCGAGAGAATTCAGCAGTTCGTTTACTTCCTGTTTTAAGTCGAATTCAAATTTAGTCAAATGCCACCTGCTCACAATAAAACGATAACTGCCGATTATCATATTGGAAATTTGAGTTGCGGTTATATCAGCACGAATATCCCCGCCGGACTGGCCTTTTTCGACTAGCGCAATCAATTTATCATGATTCATTTTCATCATGGCGTAGATTGGTTTGGCCAGCAGGCTGTTATTAGTAAAAATTTCCTCTGAAAATACAATAGCGGTAAGTGCCGGGTTTTTTGTGAAGCGGTCAGTATAACTTTGGAATATCTTTTTTATCGAATCAATGGTATTATTATCATCCGTTTCAGCGTCCGTTTTTTCAATTATAGATTCCCTCAGCACGGAGATAATCCCCAGGATAATATCATTTTTATTTTCAAAATGCCGGTAAATTGCCGGTTCGGAGATTCCGATAGCCTGTGAAATATTTTTAATCGTCAGCCCCTGTATGCCCTTTTGGGCAATCAACTGGACCGAGGCCTGTATGATTTGTTTTTGTCTGTCGCTGTGAGATATTGAATTCATGTCATCGCCTTTTATTAGTTAATATTCACTAACACAATTTACAGTTGCTGATTTTCACAAACCTAACAATTTATTTATAAATTTCTAATCTGAACCGCCTGACCGGCTTTAGCCTGCTTTCTTCAGTCAACCGCTTGCCCGATGATGCAACCGAAATTAGTTATTCAATTTGGATTTGAGTCTGCTGAGAAAATTGTCGTATCCGGAATAAACCGGCAGCTTGTAAGGCTTTATCGGGGGTCAGCCGGAGGGCAGCAATACACACCAAGTTTTCCTACTCCGGACGCCGTTAGTTCCAACTGATATTCGGGTATCACCCGCTCAAGATCATATTCACCAGCAGAACCACATCCACCACATTCAAAAGGCCATCCTGAGAGATGTCGCCGGCTGCCAGTTCGGCATCGGTGGGCGGGTCTTCCGAGAGAATCCAATCCACCAGTATTATAATGTCAACAATGTTGATCAAGGTATCCCCGTTCAGGTCCCCGGACTGCAGCATACATGAATTCTGCCGGAATTGTAAGGCATGAAAACCCAGCGAAAAGGGATAACGCTGGGCAAGATTATTCAGATGATCACCGGGATAAATCGTGAATTCATGGGGAATACCTGCCGCTGTCAGTGAGTCGCTGAATTCCCCGGCCTGCACATCAAAATAGTAATCATCCTGATCGCCACAGTCAATGTAAATCGCCAAAGAATCCAGACCGGGGATATCCGCCATTGCCAGGGTCAGGGGGTCGTGAAGCATCCACTGGTCGAAGATTTCCGGGATGACGGCCCCGTCCGTTGTGACCGGAAGATCCACATAAAAAGGCGGATTCAGCAGGTTCGGGGAGAAAGCCCCGGAGGCCCCGAACATGAACATGGAAACAATACCGTTAGCAGGGAGAAACACGCCGAACCAGGTTTCGGCCATGAGATCAGGGATAAGGTCGGTAACATTTGACAGTGCAATAGGGCCGCTGTGCGAGGAGACGGCACCAAAGAGATCCGGATGCTTCAAAGCCAGTTCCATGGCACCGAAGCCTCCCATGGAATGGCCGCTGATCCCTCTGAAACAGCGCTGAGGCAAGGTCCGATAATTGGCATCGATATAGTTGACGAGATCATAGACTATATAGTCCTCAAAAGGGCCATAGAGGTCGGAGTTGGTATAAAAGCTGCCGAGGTAAGGGCTGGCGGACCCGTCCGGTTTGACAATTATCATTGCTCCGATGCTCCCGTCGGAGATCAAATCATCGGCCGTATCAAATACTGCTTCATAAAAGAGATGATTGGCCCCAAACCCGTGCAGAAAATACAGTACGGGATAATTTTCGGTTCCGTCGGAATAAGTTTCCGGGAGGTAGATCGTAAAGGATCTGTCACTCCCAAGGCTTTCACTGTAAAAAGATTCGGTGAGTATGCTTCCGTTCAAAGCCAGCAGATGTGACACAAGTATGACTAAACAGAGCGGTATGCAGGCCGCTGACGGTTTGACTCCTGCTTCGACTTTCATAAGGTCTCTTCCTGTGCTTCAACCCATAATTCATATTTTTGGTCGAGTTCGGTCTGCAGCGTTGACTTTACCGCCATAAGCTCCTGGAGCTGCACATAATTTCTGGCGTTTGCCGGATCTTGCAGCTGCTCTTCAACCCCTTGAATCCGCCCCTCGATCAAGGCGATTTCAGATTCATATTTTTCAATCCTTCGCTGCTGCTTTCGCTGCTGTTTCTGACGGATTTTCCGTTGAGCATAGCTGAGTTTGTTGGAGGAGACTTCAGCGGGAGCTTCCCGGTTTATGACGCTTTTTTCCTGTTCACTTTTTTTCCAAAGGTAATAATCATAATTCCCCGGATATTCCCGAATGCTGCCGTTTTCGATGGCGGCCACTTTGTTACAGATCTCATTGATGAACCGGCGGTCATGACTGATCACAACCAGCGTACCCGTGTACTGTTTCAGACTGTTGATCAATACGTCCTGCGATTGAATATCCAGATGGTTAGTAGGCTCATCAAGTAAAAGAAAATTAGCCGGATTGATGAGTAATCGTGCCAGCGCCAGCCGGGCTTTTTCCCCGCCTGACAGCACGGAGACCTTCTTATTTACTTCATCGCCAGAAAAGAGAAATGCCCCTAAATAGGATCGCACACTGGTAACGGTTGCGTGTTCTGACAGTCCTTCGATATTCTGCAATACCGTCCGCTGCAGATCCAGACCGTCCTGCTGGTGTTGGGCATAATACGACCGACTGACATTATGCCCGATGGTCAGGCAGCCTTCATCAGGTGAAATGACCTCCGCCATCAATTTCATCAGTGTGGATTTCCCCGCTCCATTAGGGCCTACCAGAGCAATACGGTCGCCTCTTTCAACCGTATAATCCAATTGATCGTAAACCACCACATCACCGTAGGCTTTACGGACTTTTGAGATATTCACAACCTTCAGGCCGCTGCGGGGCGGCTGGGGAAATGTAAACTTGATCTTCTTTTGTGAGCCTCCCGGGATTTCTACTCTTTCGAGTTTTTCGAGCTGTTTGATTTTACTTTTGACGCGTGTGGCCAGCGTATTTTTTGCCCGGAACCTCTCTATAAAACGCTCCGTCTGGGCAATTTTCTTCTCCTGATTTTTCGCCTGCCGGGAGAGCAGTTCAAGACGCTGGGACTTATATTTTTCAAAGTGCGAATAGTCTCCGGTGTAGGTCGTGATGCGGAGGTGGTGGATTTCAGCAATATGCGTCACCAACCGATCCAGAAAATAGCGGTCATGACTGATGATCATCATGGACCCCTCGTAATCCGAGAGAAATTTCTCCAGCCAAATCAGGGACTCAAGATCCAAATGATTCGTAGGTTCATCGAGAAGAAGTAAGTCAGGGTTCTGTAACAAAACTTTTGCCAGGGCTACCCGCATCTTCCAGCCGCCGCTGAGGCTACGGGCACTTTTCAGCAATCCGGCTTCCTGAAACCCCAATCCGCAAAGAATAACCTTTGCTTTTACTTCCAGAGAATATCCACCGAGCGTTTCAAATTCCTCCTGCAGCTTCCCTAGTTTTTTCAATAATTTGTCCGAAGCCGTGTGTTGAATTTGCTCTGTCAGGGATTGCATCTGCGTTTCCAAACCCGACAGCCGGGGAAATACGGACAGGGTCTCGGACAGAATTGTATCGGCGCTGAGGTTATCTACTTCCTGAGGCACATAGCCAATCTGCAGGCCTCCGCGGCGAAAAAGGGAACCTTCCGTTACGGGTTCCTGATCGAGGATGATCCTGAAAAGAGTTGTTTTACCAACTCCGTTAGTGCCAATCAGTCCGATGCGGTTACGGGGCTTGATATGCAGAGAGGCATTCTCCAGTAGGACTGCGTCGCCAAAAGATTTCGTAATAGAATCAAGTCGGATCATAGGGGAAATTTAGTGAGATTACCAGTCCCCGGGGAAGAGCTTTGGTGCCCACACCGGCGAAAGCCTGCCCCGGGGCTGTAAAGGCTTTACACGGCTGTTTTTTATCCCGTTGAGTCACCGGGAATTGTGTAAGTTTTAGCGCTGGCGAGGCAGATGAAAGCGCTTGTTGTTAAAAACTCGCTGCCGGTTAATAACGGAAAGAAAGGAGTCGCCGTGTCAACTTATGAGCGTAAAGTTTTCAGTTTTGAGTGTGATATCTACGGGCATTTAAACAATGCCGCATATTTAAAAATTTACGAAGAAGCTCGTTCAATCGTGTTAGATCAATCGGGTTTTCCACTGGAAGACCTGATGGCAAAAGGTATCAGCCTGTATCTTACGGATGTTACTTTGAAATTCATCCGGGAGATTAAATCCGGCACGCTCCTGACAGTAAAAACGGCTGCCCGGGAAACTACCAGAGTCAGATTTAACTGGTTTCAGGAGATGTTCAATCCTGACGGGGAGCTCTGCAGCATGGCAATCGTGAATGGAGCCTTCGTCCGCAACGGCCGGCCGGCGCGTATTCCAGCTGAGATTCTCTCGGCCTTTTCCAAAATTTGAAAACCCGGAGCGCCCTTCATGTTTCTCTACGGACGGCCTGAAAGGGCAGAGGTTTATCACCAGCCGCTGTAGTCGTTCTGCTGACAGGGTGGCCGCGCCTTGTACGCATCCATGAGTGCTGCCGTCTTCATAGACTCCTGCATGAAGGCTGGTATCGGATAAAGAGGTCTTCTCGCAAGACGGCCTTCACCGGGCATCCGCAGGCTCCTCTGGTGTGATTTGTTCCGCTGAACTCCCAGTTCCCGGCTTGCAGCGACAAGCACTGCTTTGACTTTCACGCTCCTGTTCATCTTGTGATCTACCTCTCTGTGCGCCTAAGGCCAATAATCAGTGGCGGCCGGTAAATATTTACCTTTTCTATCAATCACTGTTTTCATACTTCAATCTCCAAAATCCACCTGCCTGCTGGTAGGCAGGCGGAGCCAGTAAAGCCGTCCACTGGATTTATAGTTAGAAAACTCATCTATTACGCATACCATGTAATAGTAATGCTCTCACAACAGGGATTTCTTCAGCACGATTCCCTCCTGCAATGACAATATTCTCGTTTACACGAATGTTATCAAGAAGATCACCTGCACTGTAATTGATTTGCTCCCAAGTCTGTCCGTTGTAATGCATGATCTCCTGATTATAACCGGCGAGGAATATATCATTATCAGCTGTCCCTCTGATGCTGTACCAATAGTTTACAAACCACTCGGACGGTAATACTAATTCAGCTTCACCCAGAGTATCATGTGAACATTTATAAACTCCATTCCCTGTTGTCACATACAGATAGTTGTCAGATGCCCAAATACCGCCAATCGGCCCCGACAAATGATCATAAAGATAATCCCAGAAATGTTCCTGAACATCATAAACCGGTTCCCAGTCATCCCCGCGGTAAACCAGAAAAACAGATTCAGCCATATCCGTCCAACCACAAGCCCAGACTGTTTCTTCACCGGTATCCGGATCAACATATCCCCAAACATCTTTGAGCCAGATATCAGTTCCGGATTCCATCCTTGTAAATACTTCACCGTTAAAATGAATAATACATCCTCCGGGTCCTACAAAGTACATGCTGTTTTCAGATGCGGCCCAAATACTGAAAACGCTTTCACCGGGATAATTCTCGTAATTAACGGTCCAAACAGCATGTGCTGAATTATCAAAATTACCATCCCAATGCAGGATGCTTCCTGTAGAAAGATAGATATTATTGGGAGAAAAAGCCCACATGCCACGTATCGGCATAACCGTATTGAATATGTCCTCTATTATCTGATATAGTTCCCAGATTTCTCCATTCCAATAAACACCGGTATACGGCCCCACACCTGCAACACTGAGATCTCCACCAGCTATTATATAATCTTCCGAAAATATCCATGAGTCAAAAATATCACTACCAAATGTCCCAAATGTATGCACACTGAAATCGACATCGTGTGACGTGCAGCAATCCAGCTCATACGGGTCACATTGGTTTTCATAAACAGGGCAGAGAGTATCCAGGATGATCTCCACTATCAGAACAACATCC
>JAJRUW010000050.1 GCA_024277615.1 Fidelibacterota bacterium
GAATTTTCTTTCAGAGCATTTATGAATGGCAAGCTTGATTTAATCCAGGCAGAGTCAATTGCTGCGCTTATTAGCTCAGGGTCTGAATTACATGTTACTGCGAATCTGAAAAACCTTTCCGGAAAATTGTCCCTGACAATTTCCTCTATAAAAAAGCAGTTAATTCATCTCCTTTCAACTATTGAACACGAACTTGACTTCCGTGAGGATGAAATCGCCTTTACAAAAACTGAACAGTTATTAAAGATATTAAAAGATATTTCAAAAATAATTGATGGTCTTCTTAAATCCACCCTTTTGGGAGAAACGCTATATAGTGGTATAAGGATTGTTCTCATCGGGCATTCAAACGTTGGTAAATCAAGTGTATATAACTCCATATTGGGTTATGAAAGAGCCATTGTCTCCCCCCTGCCCGGAACAACTCGTGACACTATTGAGACTTGGTTTGAGATCAAAGGAATTCCTGTGTGTCTGGTTGATACAGCTGGATATTGGGAATCGAACGATTATCTCGATAATTTAGGGGTTGACCGGACGGCAAATGAATTAAATACTGCAGATATTATTCTTTTGATTGATGACCAGGACCCTGATAAGCAATTTGAAGCGTTTTCAGAAGAGTTGTACGGTAAGAGTACTATTCTGATAAAAACCAAAGAGGATATTAACCAAACGGTTGGTAAAAAAGCTAATATTGTTTATACTTCTGCCAGACAGGATATTGGTTTTAACAAATTGCTAACATGTTTATCAACAGCAATTGATGTCCTTTCCAAAAGATCTGCTGCTCAATCAGAGAATCTTATTTCAAACAGACAGCGCATTTTGTTAGAGAAGTCCTATAATCTGATCGAAGAGGTTATCCATGTTACTAAAACAAATATTGGACTAGATATTGTTTCTTCATTGATCCGCAATATTACTGATCTTCTTGGAGAGATAACCGGTGAAATCACAAATAAAGATATTTTAGATAATATTTTTTCTTCTTTTTGTGTTGGTAAATAATGCGAGGGCTTATCATTATAGCAGGAGGCGGTCATGCAGGCATCGAAGCTGCATTAGCTGTAGCAAAATTAAATATAAATGTGCTGTTAATCACGCTATCCGTTGATTCCATAGCCCGTATGTCTTGTAATCCCGCTATCGGAGGTCTGGCAAAAGGCCAAATTGTTAAAGAGATTGATGCCCTCGGTGGTATTATGGGTCGCGCCACAGATATTGCTGGTATTCAATTCAAAATGCTTAACACGTCCAAAGGTCGTGCCGTATGGAGTCCCAGGGCACAAGTTGATAAAAAACTGTATTCACAGTTTGTCAGAAAGTCGATTTTCTCAACTCCGAATTTAACAATTCGCGAAGGTGAAGTTATTGGTTTTCATACCAGGGCCGGAGCTATATCTTCAGTCGTCCTCTCGGATGGGGTTATACTTGATTGTTCGGCCCTGATTATCACTACCGGCACATTTCAAAACGGTTTAATCCATATCGGTAAGGAAACATATCCGGCAGGAAGATTTGGAGAGAAACCATCCCGCGGTTTGACTGAATGCCTTATTGAACATGGATTCTCTGTCGGCCGTCTAAAAACGGGAACACCCCCCAGATTGCAAGCCTCGTCGATAAAATGGGATGAAACAGACCTTTCCTCCGGGGATATCAAACCATTACCTTTCTCAGTGCATACAGAAAAACCGTTCAATCCTCCCAATAAACCGTGTCACATTGTCTTGACGGGGAAAGAATGCCATGAAGTTTTGTATGATTCTCTGGAATATTCTGCCCTCTATTCCGGCAAAATAAAAGGCGTGGGCCCCAGATACTGTCCAAGTATCGAAGATAAAATCGTTAGATTCCCCTCGAAGAATCATCATCAACTGTTTTTAGAACCTGAATGGCTTGGGGCAAATCAAATATATCTAAACGGTTTTTCTACAAGTATGCCAAGAGATCTTCAATTAACTGCATTGAGGACAATTCCCGCACTCAGGGAGGCTCAGCTCATACGGCCCGGCTATGCTATTGAATATGACTACTGCCAATCCACTCAGTTAAAGAGATCTCTCGAGACCAAACATATTCAGGGACTGTTCTGCGCGGGGCAAATCAATGGTACTTCAGGATATGAAGAGGCAGCCGCTCAGGGGTTAATCGCCGGCATTAATGCTGCCAGAAGATGCACGAATCAATCCCCATTGGTATTAAAAAGAAGTGATGCCTACATTGGAGTTTTGATAGATGATTTGACTACTAAAACTATTGATGAACCTTATCGAATGTTCACATCGAGTGCCGAATACAGGCTTTCTCTTCGCTCTGACTCTGCCGATTTGCGGCTGACGGAACTAGGTTATGATCTCGGGTTAGTTACTGAAAAACATTATGACAGCTTTAAAAAGCGCATCGAAGCAATTTCCGATATAAAAAAAATATTGCGTGTCACAAAAGTGGCTGGTGGCGCTAACGGCAAAACGCTCCCGGCAGAGAAATTGCTCTTACAAAAAGACATTTCTATTGACCTCCTATCAGCTGCCATCCCGGACCTAAAAAAATTCAGTCAGGAAGATCTCTTTACAGCTGAAACCGACCTTATATACTATGGGTACATTGCACGGGAAAAAAAACGTATCGAACATATCAATAATTTAGAAAATTTTTCAATCCCACAGAATTTTCAATATCACCAGTTGAGTAATCTGTCGGCTGAGTGTATCGAAAAACTGTCAAAAATAAAACCTGAATCCCTCGGTCAGGCCTCCCGTATTGCCGGTGTCAGTCCCTCTGATATAAATGTCCTCGCCATCTATCTGAAACGCTAACACTGTTTCACGTGGAACACGACAATATATTAAGCGCGAATATTAAGGAAATGCTGGCATCGATCAGTCCTTCACGCGATAATCCCCTCTTGATTCGCAATTTCCATGTTTCAGCCCTTTTCGAATTAATAAAACAAATATGTGTGCCTTCCCTGGTTTTGGTAGCAGAAGAGCATCTGATGTCTGTCTTTGAGACTATTCAACCCGGTTGGGAGTTAAATCGGGGCTTGTTTTTCCCTCCCATGGATTCGCCAAATAATACACCTACAGGATTTCAATCGCTCAATTCGAGACACCGGCTCATAACATCATCAGTTGTAAGGAGCTTTGAAGAACAGATCTCTTTTATTCTAACTACCGAAAATGCTGCCCGTGAACCCGGCTTTACCAATTTTAGAAATAAGCCCTATATTATCAATGACAAAACGGATTATGATTCGCTGAGAGCCTGGCTCAAAGAATCACGGTATGCCCAATCGGACGTTGTCTCTACTCCGGGTACATTCGCCATTAGAGGTGGGATAATCGATGTTTTTTCGATAACCAGTCACGTGCCTGCCAGAATTAACTTTACGGAAGATACGCCATCGCTCTTTACATTTGATGTAGATTCCCAGGTTACCACCGGTCATCTAAAATCTTTAACGCTGGTTAACAAATCAGGTGAAAGCGGAGATATTTCACTTTTTGATATTTTTGATCCTTCTTTCATCAAAATTTATCTTCCAAATGAATCAGACCTTTTAATAGGCGGCAAAAAGCATTCATCAAAATTTGATTTTCCTCTTGATACAATCGATCTTGACTGTTTTCTCAGGCTCAATACCAAGAATTACTTTGTTTCAGAACACCTGGTAAATAACGGGTTTATTGATAATTCGGGAAGAACTGTTATTCCCCCGTGGTTTATCGGCCGGCTCTCTCAAAAATTTGATAAGGCCACGGCCATAAAAAAAGAACTCGGGAGATCGCTTTAGAAGATCTTCAGACCGGTGATTTCCTTGTTCACAGAGATCATGGAGTTGGAATTTACAGAGGGCTAAAATTAGAAGTCCTTGACGATGGAGTTAATGAATTTTTAATTTTGGAATACTCAGATAACAGCCTTATCTATGTTTCTACCGAAAAACTCCGTCGCATTAGCTTTTATGCTTCAAAGAATGAGCAGAATGTTATTCCGGACAGTCTGAATAAAAAAGCAAATTGGAAAAGAAAAAAATCAGCCGCTAAACATCAGGCCGATGCAGCCGTTTCCTTCCTTATTGATCTGTATGCCAAAGAGTCTGCTCAGCAGCGTCAGCCATATCCTGTAGAGCCCGAGGCCGAACGTATCCTGCTGAGTCAATTTAATTATGAAGATACGCCGGATCAGCATCAGTCGTGGAGTGATATTTCATCTGATCTTTCCCAATCAAAGCCCATGAATCGACTGTTGTGCGGGGATGTTGGATTTGGTAAAACAGAGATAGCGATCAGAGCTGCTTTCAGGGTTGCTTACAGTGGAAAGCTGGTGGTTGTTCTAGCCCCTACTACAATCCTGGCTAATCAATTATATTCGGCTTTTGATGCAAGATTAAATGGGTTTTCGATAAATGTTGAAATTATTTCAAGATTTCGCTCAACCTCTGAAATCAATGAAATTAAATCGAAAATGGAACAGGGAATCATTGATGTAATTGTTGGTACGCATGCCCTGCTTTCAGATAATATAACCTATAATAACATTGGTTTATTAATAGTTGATGAAGAACATCGCTTTGGTGTTGCACAAAAAGAGAAGTTAAGGTCTTTACAAAAGTCTGTCGACGTTTTGTACATGTCGGCGACCCCCATTCCGAGAACGCTGCATATGGCTCTAACCGGTATTAGGAATATCTCAACTCTTTTTACGCCTCCAAAGACTCGCCTGCCAATCAATACACAAATTTCGTATTATGATACAGACCTTATCAAAAGGGCAATTATATTTGAAATCAAACGCGGTGGGCAGGTCTTTTTTGTCCATAATAATGTCAAGAGTCTTCCTGATATAGCGGAAAAAATACAATCCCTTCTGCCGGGAACATCTGTTGATTATGTTCATGGTCAGCTGCCACCCAAAAAGCTCGAAAATACCATGATCAGATTTATAAAGGGCGAGATACAGGTCCTTGTGACGACCTCTATTATTGAGACTGGTATCGACATCCAAAATGCAAATACAATTATTATTAATAGAGCTCATCTCTTTGGTCTGTCTCAATTATATCAAATGAGGGGGCGTGTTGGTCGCGGAAACCGGTTGGCATATGCCTATTTGTTAATACCAAAAGCTCTCCAACTCAGTCCTGATGCCTTTAAACGTCTAAAATCAATTGAAGAAAACACGAGTCTGGGTTCCGGTTATAATATCTCAAAAAACGATCTGGAAATTAGAGGTGCCGGGACACTGTTTGGATTTAAGCAAAGTGGTGGAGCGGGAGGTGTTGGGTTCGAACTATATTCGCAGTTTATTAATGAAGCAATTCAAAAACAAACATCCGGAGATCAGAATAATTATATCAGCAGAATTAATCAGGTTTCGGTGAGACTGTTTGCAGATACAACAATTCCAATAGATTATATTCGAACAACAAATTTAAGATTAAGTTTTTACAAAAGGCTTTCTCAGGCCAATTACATTTCTGAAGTAAACCAGATTGAGTATGAAGTCTTAAATCGTTTTGGCCCTGCACCGCAATCAGTAAATCAACTGTTTTCCACAACCAGAATAAGAATTCTGGGTGCAAAAACTGCTCTGCAAAAAGTGGTTTTCAAACAGCAAAACCTCATACTTGATTTTGAACCTTTCCCAATAAGATTAAAGCTTGAACGTTTCTTTGAAGTGACACATGAATATTTTTTATATACAAAATGTAAACATTGGTTTAAAAAGAACGGGGAACATGCCTTGAGCTTGGTCATAACACCTGTGTCTTTGGAAGATATTACTTCTTTGGTTTTAGGTTTTCTGAATAAATTACAGAATGTTTTTTGAACTGAATTTTACAGGAGTTTTTATGAGGTTTTTTGCAATATTACTGTTATTCGCTTTGGTTGTTTCTACCGAAAAGACTGCCGTCACAATTGACGGTGTCGATTATTCTGATTCATATTTTTACTCAAAATATTCTCTTGACGAATGGAATGCTGCTGACAGCACACGAAAACACGATATGCTTTCGGATTTCATTAAGCGGATGACGGGAACCTTAGCTGCGACGGAATTAAATTTACAAAATTTTCCTAAAACCCGAATAAAACTAAGAAATCAGGAATATCACTTTTTAGTGAATGAGGCCTACGAAGAATTCGTCGCCAGAAAGGCAATTTCTGACACTCTGCTGAACTTCACAAGGGAGAATTTATCTCGGGAAATATCCGTCAATCATATTTTGATTGGATATAAGGGCTGCAATCTCCGAAAAACCATCGATCGCTCAAAAGAAGAGGCTAAAAGACTGGCTTTAAATATTATAGATTATTTTCACAACGGGGACTCCTTTTATGATCTGGCAACCAAATACTCTGATGATCCCAGTGTGACAAAAAATTCAGGTAAATTGGGTTGGCTTGGTGTTGGAAAGACCGTACAGGAATTTCAGGATGCTGCATTTAATACACCTGTTGGCGATATCTCCGCACCCGTTTTAACGGAGTATGGTTACCATGTCATTCTGGTTGACAAAGATCGGCCGTCACAATATAGCGAGTTGGATTCTACTGCTTACGAGAAGGAGGTTTACAACGCCGCGATGGGTGCGATTTACTCCAAGCTGAAGGGGCTGGCAGAAAATTACGATAAAAGCACTTTGATTATAAACAATGTACAATTCAATCAACAGTCGCTTCAGAGAATTCTTGCTGCTATTAAAGATAAAATTAATAAAAATAAAATAGTCGGTTCATCTAAATTAAATTTGGTTCAGACTTTTAATAGTATCCCGGATGCTGGTGTTGTCTGTACCTTCAGCGGACGTGGTTACGGAATAAAATGGTTTGCAGAGCGGCTAAACAGGGTACCGTCTTCAAGGCATCCAAAAATTGAAACTGTCGAAGATATTAAAGCCGCTTTTGAGAAGATCATCCTGCAGGAGATTGCCGTGAAGGCTGCCATTTCACATGATCTGGAAAAAAATAATACCTTTAAGGAACATTTTGGAGACTTCCGGTCAAGTGTATTATTTGATGCTTATGTCAAATACCTGTTAAATAATATCCCCGAACCTGACAAAGAATCAATTGATGAGTATTATGAAAAGAACAAAGATCAAAAATTTCATGAGCCGGAAAAAGTTGCTGTCAGAGAAATAAAGGTTAGAAAAGAAGCTCTGCTGGACTCTATTTACAAAAAACTCATTAATGGGGCAAATTTTGAATCTCTGGCCGGGAAATATAGTTTAACGAATCCAAATTCAGGAGGTAAAATTGACCCCTTTGCAGAGGGTAGATACGGGCCTATGGGGCAGGCGGCTTTCCAATTGGAACCAGGTCAAATATCTGATAAAATTGAAAATCTTGACGGTACCTGGTCTGTCATCTTATTAGAGGAAAAGGTTCCGGCTCAATACACACCGGTGGACAAGGTAAAAAATAGAATTATCTCTATTTTAAAACGGGAATTACAGAACTCAACTAAGGAGAACTCCTTTGTTGAACTGTATCAGAAATACAACGTCGTGGTTAATCCCGGTTTTTTCAATTATGAATTATAGTTCAGTCCGCTCCCTTTTTATCGTCTTTTTTTCACTGATTCAGCTGCTTACAGCTCAACAGTTGGTTGACAAAGTCGTTGCTGTAGTTGAGGGGGAGGCGATTCTGCAGAGCGATGTCCTGCAAAGTGCTCAGCTCCAGGCTATGCAGGATCAGGTAAATTTAGGTTCCAACCAGTATCTCCTGGATAAATATATGAAAGATGCTCTAGACGCCCTCGTAAATCAATATGTCGTTTACAAAGTTGCTGAAGAGGACACACTGATCTCCCTGACTGATGATGAATTGGATTCAGCCCTTGAGCAGCAGATACAGGCAATGGTTGACAGGGCCGGTTCTAAAGAAAAACTCGAGGAAGCTTTAGGAAAATCGATCAAAAAAATTAAAAAAGATTACAAAGATGAACTGAATAAAATGATGTTGATCGATAAATACCGCCAAAAATTTTACCAGGATCAGGATATCACAAGAACAGAAGTTGTCGATTTTTACAATACCTATAGAGATTCAATACCCACAATTCCCCCACAGTCCAAGTTCAGTTTAATTGAAATTCCCATTGAGCCGGGGTTAACATCTCAACATCAGGCCGAGGCTTTTCTTAATCAACTTCTGGATAGTTTAAAAATGGGGGCCGATTTTGCTGATCTGGCAAAAAAATATTCCGATGACACCGGCACGGCTCCCTATGGAGGTGATTTGGGGTTTATCGACAGAGGGACACTGGTAAAGGAATACGAAGAGGCCGCTTTTTCCCTGAAAATCGGACAAATCAGTCAACCGATTAAGACAGATTATGGTTACCACATTATTCAATTGATGGATAAGCAGGGTGAAAAAATTCGCACTAGGCATATCCTAAAGCAGGTTTTGCCAACATCTGCCGATAGAGAAAACGCACTTGTTACAGTTAGAAAAATCTTCTCCGAAATTGAACAACAGCCTTCCATTTTTGATTCACTGGCAACTATCTACATGAAAAAATATAATAATCTTTCCGGAGTATATGGGTGGAGAAATGACAGTGAACTAGGTGAAGAAATATCAGATCTTCTTAAGGAAGCCACTGAAGAGGGTTACACTTATCCCAAGGAATCCAGTAATAATTCATTTTTACTTGGTTTCTTATATGACCACAAAGCAAGCAAGACACCAACCCTTGAAAACTCCTGGGACGATATAGAACAGCTTGCACTTCAGTATAAGATCAATGATCAATTTCAAAAGTGGATAAACAAAACAAAGGAAGATGCCTACATCAGGTTTTATTAACTTGAGTAAAGTTATTCGATATAATTTGTTTGTTTTGTTGTTTATGCACAAACTTATTAACTTAAAAAATGACTTTAAGTGGTAGTACAATTTATTAAATATAATATGTTTACAGTGTCGATAATTTTTTATCCACATTATTAAACATATATAATAAGTAATATAATAAAGTATTACTAATATTATAATATTAACTTATTTAGTGTGTTACTAATTCAGAAAAGGAAATACAATGAAGTTTTCAATTGAAAAATCAATTCTTTTAAATTCGCTGCAGCAATTAAACAAGGCCATACCACCCCGGTCAACCCTGCCGGTGTTAAGTAATATTCTTTTTGAATCAGGGGATGGCATACTCGAATTAAGAACTACCGACCTCGAAATATCTATCACGATAAGACTACCGATCCAATCTGATGGAAAAACAAAAATAGCTATACCTATCCATAAACTTCTGGAAATTACAAATGAGATGCCTGAAGGCAATATAGATTTTGAAATTTCAGACGTGGGAAAAGTAATTATTAAAAGCGCCTATGGTAAATACACGATCATGGGTGAATCTGCTGATAATTATCCCTCTAAACAAATTATAACCGATGCTAGGGAAATCTCTCTTCAAAGCGAGTTGCTGCAAAAAATAATTGAGCATACGACCTATGCCGTCAGTCGTGAGGAAATAAAACCGGCATTACAAGGTGTCTATTTTCAAATACATGAAAACATGCTGCGGATCGTATCGACAGACGGCCATCGGCTGGTCCGATATACAATCAATGATGTGACTTCTGAAAACTTCCAGGGTGAAGTAATAATTCCCGCTAAATTTTTATCCATCATTAAAAACTATCTGCCGCCAAATAAAGCCATAAACTTATTGATGGACCAACATCATGTAAAAATTTCTTTGGATGAAACCACTATTTCAACCAGAATTATTGATCAGAAATATCCCGACTATGAAAATGTAATTCCAACAGATAACGATAAAAAAATTATTGTTGACAGGGCTGAATTCTTGGCATCGGTAAGACGAGTATCAATTTTTTCTAATAAATCAACCAGACAGATAATACTGTCCATTTCTGAAAATAAAATGGTAATCTCTACAGAAGATCCGGAGAACATTACGACTGGTAAAGAAACCATTAACTGTAAATTTTCAGGGGAACCCCTTTCTATTAGTTACAATGCAGCTTATTTAAAGGAAGTTCTCATGCATCAAAACAGCGATGAAATCCTGATAAAACTTAAAACAACTGTCAGTGCAGGAATCTTCATCCCGCAAAACAGCGAGGACGATATTATAACCTTGCTCATGCCGATAAGATAAATCATACAACGAACTCTATGTATTTGTCAAAACTTGAGTTGGAGAATGTCCGGCCATTTTCCCATTTTCAGTGCGATTTTTCTGAAGACATAAATCTGATCTATGGCGGTAACGGAATCGGTAAAACTACAATTCTGGAATCAATCTATATTTTGTCTATTTCCAAGAGTTTCCGATCCGGTAAGCGAAAAAATATAGTGAAACAAGGTGCGGAGAATCTGTCAATCAAAGGCTGCATCTCGGATGACAACGGGGAATCAATAAAAATTGACTACTATAAGTTTCGTGAGGAACGCAGAATCAAAATAAATGAAGATACACTCAGCAGGGTAACCGACCTGATTGGTTTATTCCCGGTTGTGATAATGTCTCCCGAGGATGAAGATATTATCTCAGGATCTGCCTTGAACCGGAGAAATTTCATTAACAGATTATTTTCCATTGTTGATAAGCAATACCTGAAAACACTCAAAGATTTTGAAAGAATCCGAAAACATCGAAATGTCCTTTTACAAATAGGAGATTACGACCAGGCCATAACCTGGGAAACACCTTTTGTTGAGACCGGTTTCCAAATATGGCAAAAAAGGCGCAAATATATCAAGGCGTTTATAACCCTTTTTAAACTTTTTTGGAAAGAATCATTTCCCGATTTGGAAGCAAGTATAGAGTATAAATCTTTAAACTGTGCAAATAAGGAAGCATTTTTCGAAAAGCTTCGTGAAAATCGGAAGATTGACTATACAAATAAGCGCAATTCATACGGCCCGCACCGGGATGATCTTTATTTTTCGCTTAATTGTATCGAGTTAAGGAATTTCGGTTCGCAGGGAGAGAAAAAGATTTTTCTGTCCGTTCTGAAAAAAGCAGAGGCGGCTTTCATCAGCTCAAAACTGAATAAGAAACCGGTAATCCTGCTTGATGATTTGTTCGCCAAGCTGGACGAGGAACGAAGTCACAGGATTGTACATCTGTTTAAGAAAAATTTCCAGACCTTTATAACGTCCACAGATTTAAATATAAGCGGGTTATTTGACGCAGAGGGCGCAAACATTAATCAGATCAAGCTTTCCAGGAAAACGGCATGTTTCAGCAATTAAAAGAGCTTATAAACACTTATTTTGAAGATAATCACATTGATACAAGTGAAGAACAGGTTCGTGCAGCCTGGTTCAAAGCAATTGGAAAACCAATTCGTCAAAACACCGAGATTTTCGGATTTAAAAACAGAATTCTGACGGTAAAAGCCCTCAATCCTGTATGGCGAAACGAACTGTCACTGCGCAAAGATGAATTATTACAAAATCTGAAAAAAGAATTGAAATTAATTAAAATCAAGGATATTCGATTTATATGAATGATACACAAATAGAGCAAGAGGGTTACGGTGCAAAAAACATAACCGTCCTGAAAGGGTTAGAGGCGGTTAGAAAACGCCCTGCCATGTATATCGGGGATGTGGATAAAAAGGGGATGCACCACCTGGTGTGGGAGGTCGTTGATAACTGCATTGACGAGGCCCTGGCTGGTTTCTGCGACACTATTAAAGTCCAGATTTTACACGATGAGGGTGTCCGGGTCGAAGATAATGGCCGCGGGATACCGGTTGATATCCACAAAGATGAGGGTCGGTCTGCCCTTGAGGTTGTGATGACATACTTACACGCCGGCGGCAAATTTGACAAAGATTCCTACAAGGTTTCAGGCGGGCTCCACGGCGTAGGTGTTTCGGTGGTGAATGCCCTGGCATCAAAATGCTCTGCCGAAATTCACCGCAAAGGGAAAGTATATTACCAAACCTATGAAAAAGGCATACCCACAACGGGAGTTGAAGTTATCGGAATTACCAACAGAACCGGTACAATTATTACATTTTATCCTGATTTCGATATTTTTGCCAAACATGATTTCGATTTTGAAATCATTGATGAACGCCTGCGCGAATTGGCTTTTCTGAATAGTGGTCTGACAATAAAACTCATCGATGAACGGCCTGAAATAAAGAGGGAAGTGATCCATAATTATCGAGGTGGTCTGATAGAATTTGTCAGGCATATTGACCGCGGGCATCCCACACTTTTTGAAAAACCTCTCAATATCAGCGGTGAAAAAGATAATGTCTCTGTAGAACTGGCAATGCGCTACAATGATTCGTACACAGAAAACATGTTGACTTTCGTAAACAATATCAACACGATTGAGGGAGGCAGTCACCTGGCGGGGTTTAAATCAGCCCTTACGAGATCGCTGAATCAGTATGCCCAGAAAAACAATTTATTCAAGCCCGTTAAGGGAAAAACATTCTCTCTCTCCGGTAATGATGCCCGTGAAGGACTGGCTGCTGTGCTCTCGGTCAAAGTTGCCGAACCTCAGTTCGAGGGGCAAACAAAAACGAAACTGGGGAACAGCGAAGTAAAAGGCATTTGTGATTCTGTGATCATGGAAGGCCTGACTGATTATTTCGAACAGAATCCATCCATTGCAAAAAAGATTATTACAAAGGCTGAAACAGCTGCCCGTGCAAGAGATGCAGCCAGAAAAGCCAGAGAACTCGTCAGACGTAAGAACGTTCTTGAGATTTCGGCGCTTCCCGGTAAACTCGCCGACTGCTCTGAAAAATCGCCCGAGTTATGTGAGCTTTATCTGGTTGAGGGTGATTCTGCCGGAGGATCTGCAAAACAGGGCCGAAACAGACGCTTTCAGGCCATCCTGCCCCTTCGGGGAAAGGTAATCAATGCCGAAAAAGCCAGGATAGATAAACTACTGGCAAATAATGAAATCCAAACTATCATCACCGCCCTGGGTGCCGGGTTCAACGATGATTCGTCGGACGGAAGCGCTGTTGGTGAATTTAATCTTGAAAAATTGCGCTATCACAAGATCATTATCATGACAGATGCGGATGTTGACGGAAGTCACATCAGGACACTCCTGCTCACCTTTCTTTATAGAAAAATGCCGCAGCTATTTTATAACGGCCACATTTTCATTGCCCAACCCCCGCTTTACAAAATGTCCATCGGGAAAAAGACAATTTATACCTACGAAGAAAATGAGCAGAGCATAGTACTTAAGCGCCTGAAAAAAGAGAATCCCAATAAAAAGATAACCCTTCAGCGCTATAAGGGGTTGGGAGAGATGAATCCCGACCAGCTGTGGAGCACAACCATGGATCCGGAAAAACGGACCCTCATCAGAGTGACCGTGGAGGATGTAATTGAGAGCAACAGGATTTTCTCAAACCTCATGGGCGAAGATGTGAGCGAGAGGAAGAAATTCATACAGAAAAATGCAAAATTTGTTTCAAATCTGGACGTATAAGGAATTTTAATGGATATTATTGGTGGTAATATAAAGGACCGGGACATTGTCAGGGAGATGCACGAATCCTATCTCAACTATGCAATGTCGGTCATTGTCAGCAGGGCCCTGCCGGATGTCCGTGACGGCTTGAAACCCGTCCATCGCAGGGTCTTATTTGGAACTTCGGAACTGGGGGCAGCCTGGAACCGGGCATATAAAAAATGTGCCAGGATTGTCGGTGAAGTGATGGGTAAATACCATCCACACGGAGATTCTTCTGTCTATGATGCCCTGGTGAGGATGGCTCAGCCGTGGTCGCTTAGGTATCCCCTCATGGACGGACAGGGTAATTTCGGCTCTATCGATGGAGATTCCGCTGCGGCGATGAGATATACGGAAGCCCGCATGGCCAAGGTCTCTTCAGAAATGCTCCGGGATATAGAAAAAGAGACTGTGGACTGGAATCCGAATTTCGATGACACTCTCAAAGAGCCGGCCGTTCTTCCCTCCGTTATTCCGAACCTGCTCATGAACGGTGCGGACGGTATCGCCGTTGGCATGGCCACCAAAATTCCTCCACACAATCTGAACGAGCTGGTGTCCGGATTGATTGCCATGCTGGAAAATCCGGATATTGAAATAGAGGAGCTGATCGCAGACCATGTCAAGGGTCCGGACTTCCCCACGGGCGGTATTATTTTAGGCAGTGACGGGATTCGGGATGCTTATCTTACGGGCAGGGGCAGGATCATCATGCGGGCTAAGGCCAGCATTGAGGAAATGAAAAACAGCCGCGAGCGGATCATCATCAATGAACTGCCATACCAGGTGAACAAAGCCAATCTCATCGAAAAAATTGCTCTGCTGGTAAGAGACAAAAAACTGGAAGGTATCTCGGATTTGCGGGACGAATCCGATAAGGATGGCATCCGCATCGTTATTGAATGTCGGAGGGATGCTATGGCAAGTGTGGTTCTGAACAATCTGTTCAAGCACACTCAGCTTCAGGAATCATACGGTGTTATCATGCTGGCATTGGTGGATGGTGTTCCGAAAGTCATGAATCTTAAAGAGGTTCTGGGACATTTTCTGGTTTTCAGAAGAGAGGTTATTATCCGGCGCACCCGGTATGAATTGAAAGAGGCCGAGGACAGGGCACATATCCTGGAAGGATTAAAAATTGCCCTGGATAACATTGATGAAGTGATCAGGATTATCCGGGCCTCAAAAGACCCCGATGAGGCACGCTCCGGACTCATGGAGAACTTTAAACTGTCAGAGCGACAGGCAAAAGCAATTTTGGATATGCGCTTGCAGCGGCTGACCTCACTGGAAGTAGATAAAGTCGTTGCAGAATACAGAGAAATCCTGATGCTCATAGAAAAGCTGAAATTCATTCTTGATAATTACAATAAACAGAGTGATCTCATCCGGGAAGAGTTGCTTGAAATTGCCCAAAAATATAAAGAAGATCGACTCACAGACATCGTTAAATCCAGTGGTGACCTCAGCATTGAGGATATGATTGCAGACGAAGATATGGTAGTGACCATAACGCATAACGGATTCATCAAGCGCATTCCCTCGTCCGGCTGGCGGCGTCAGCGGAGAGGCGGCCGTGGTATGCAGGGAGCTCAGGCAAAGGAAGATGACTTCGTTGAACATCTTTTCGTGGCTTCGACTCACAACTACATGCTTTTCTTCACGGACAGAGGTAAATGTTATTGGTTAAAAGTACATGAGATCCCCGTTGCCGGCAGGGCTTCCCGGGGACGCGCAATCGTAAATCTGATAGGCTGTGAAACCGGTGAAAAGGTGAAGGCTTTTGTCTCCGTAAAAGAATTTTCGGCTGACAACTATATTGTAATGGCCACCAAAAACGGCCTGGTCAAGCGCTCCAATTTGTCCTTGTATGGGCGGCCCCGCCGAAACGGAATTTACGCCATCGAGATCCGTGAAGGCGATGAACTGATTGAATCAAAAGTAACTTCCGGGGATGAGGATATCATTCTGGGGACCAGAAATGGAAAATCCATCCGGTTCAATGAAAATGATATTCGCCCTACCGGCCGAAAAACCATGGGTGTTCGCGGCATTACGCTCAGTTCGGCAGAAGACCGACTCATCGGAATGATAGCTGTAAAACGAGAGGGGACGATTCTGGTTGCCACGGATAAGGGATACGGCAAGCGCACGGGCATCCTCGAATATAGGGTTCAGCACAGAGCCGGTAAGGGTATTATTACGGTAAAAACAACCGATAAGGTCGGTAAAATGGTGGCCATGCTGGAAGTGGTTGATACCGATGACCTCATGATTATAACCGATTCCGGGGTAATGATACGACAGTCGGTAAAAGATATACGGACCATCGGACGAAATACGCAAGGAGTTCGTCTTCTGCGCCTCGACGAAGGTGCCAGCATATCCTCCATAACGCGGGTCATGGAAAATGAAGACCGGCAGGACGAGGACGAGGATGAGGAGAATAATTAAAACAGAGAATGTTTTCGGTAACGACAAGGGACTCCGGTATATTTAAAAAGCTTGATGAGCGGATATCCGGGATAGCTAAAAAAGCCGGCCGCATGCGCGAAGAAATTACACTGGTTGCCGTTACCAAAGGTCATCCGGTTGAAGCTATGATAGCTGCCTGTGACTGGGGGTTAACAACCCTTGGAGAAAGCCGAATTCAGGAAACGGAAAAAAAACTCCCTCAATTTCCTTTTCGGGAAAAGATCGAGCTTCATCTCATTGGTCATCTTCAGAAAAATAAAGTTCGTAAAGCCCTGGAGATCTATGATGTCATACAGTCCGTGGATTCCCCGCACCTGGCCGAAAGAATTGATCGGATTGCCGGTGACACGGACAAGGTGCAGCGTATTTTCCTAGAAGTTAATACCGGCAATGACCCGGCTAAATATGGTTTTAAGGAAGATGATCTGCTCCTTGCGGCAGAAAAACTTCAGGAGTTGAAAAATCTCTCAATTGAAGGCCTCATGGTTGTAGCTCCCCTCACGACAGATGCGGCCACCCTGCACCGGACGTTTTCAAAGACACGCAAACTGAAAGAGCGTCTGAATAAAATGGGATGTTCCTCGATAGAAGCTCTTTCAATGGGCATGTCATCCGATTATGAAATTGCGATTCAGGAAGGAGCAACCCATATTCGTCTGGGAACAGTTCTGTTTGGTAAAAGAAACTGATGTCTCAAATCCTGGTCACACAACAACTGGCTGCACGCAATATTGCCTATAAATCGAAGGGTATCCTAATTGATGCGTCTGATGTAAATGCCGTGCTCAAAGTCCTGAAGACTGTTAAAATGAGGGAAATAATTATTTACGACCTGACCGATGTACCGAACAGCCGTCCCGGTATAAAATTTCCCGTGAGGGACCACATTAACCGCACGGGTATGAACCCCTTAATTGGACGGCAGAAGGCCCTGCAGGTAGATTTCACCGATCTTACCGGCCTTTATACACAAACTCCGGACGGCATTGTGACGGATTGTCTCGGCGCTCGATTTCCCGGAACTGACTTCGAATATCCGAGCGCCTGGTTGTGCAATGTTTCAATTATCGCCCGGGCGATGAATTTTAGTGAGATATCAGCCTGTCTGGTGAATACTCCAGCCGGCTGAATCCACTCTCCGGGAATGCCAACATAGAACCGGACTGAAAGCTTTTCCAATGGCAAAACATCAGGAAACAAAGGTAGAAGAAACAGCCAACAGCATTACCCATGCAATTGGAGTTATTTTGAGTATAGTCGCCCTGGTTATACTGGTTGTTATGTCTGCCCGACAGGGCGATGCATGGAAAATAGTCAGCTTTAGCATTTACGGTACAAGCCTCATACTGCTCTACAGCGCATCCACATTTTACCACAGTTTTCAATCCAAAAAGCTTAAACATTTTTTTCATATTCTGGATCATTCCTTTATCTATCTGCTGATAGCAGGGACTTATACACCATTTACACTGATTTCCCTGCGCGGACCCTGGGGTTGGAGTTTATTTGGCGTGATCTGGGGTCTTACAATTATAGGGACCCTGTTCAAAACGGTGCTTACGGGCCGCTATAACACACTCTCGGTGGTTGTATATGTTTTGATGGGATGGGTTGTGGTTGTGGCGATAAAACCCATGCTTGCAAGTGTGCCGGCCTCGGGACTGATACTGTTATTGTCAGGCGGGATTTTCTATACTCTGGGTGTCATTTTTTATCGATGGAAAAGTTTGCCCTTCAGTCATGCGGTCTGGCATTTGTTTGTCCTGGGAGGAAGCATCAGTCATTTTTGGGCAATTTATTTCAGCATTCTGCTCCCGGGCGGGTCATCCTGACGCTTACAGGATCAGATCTTCAATGGCAGGTTCAGATTGTCGATCAATCTTGTCGGACCGAAAAATACGGCCAGGCTGATCAGAGCATCTGCAGTAATCTCTCCCTCAAATTCAGTTAATGACACGTCATCGGCAATAGAAATATAATCAATTTTGGCCAGCGGTTCGGTGAGAATCCGGGCTTCAATCACCTTACGTAAAATTCCGGCGTTTCGCTCTCCTTTTTCAAAGAGCTCCTTCCCTTCGGACAGGGCACGGAAAATAACGGCGGCGCGCAGCTGTTCATTTTTGGTGAGATATTGATTTCTGCTGCTCAAAGCCAAACCGTTTATATCCCGGACTGTGGGGCAATCAACAATGGTAATGTCGTAGTTCAGGTCTTTGGTCATTTTCCGGATTACCCGCAGCTGCTGGGCGTCTTTCCTGCCGAAATAGGCATAGTCCGGCCGAAAGATGTTAAACAGCTTTGAGACGATCGTAGTAACTCCGCGAAAATGACCCGGGCGGCTTTGTCCTTCGAGCCGGAGTGAGAGTTCTCCCTCCGAGACGAAAGTAGAATAGTCGTCAGGATATATCTCGCGGTCCTCCGGCAAAAATACGGCGGACACCTGCAGGTTTCTGAGCGCGGAGAGGTCCCTTTCCAGTGTGCGCGGATAGGCGCTGAGGTCTTCACGAGGGCCGAATTGAGTCGGATTTACATAGATACTTACGACCGTGTGGTTACAGGCTCGGACAGCCGCTCTGATCAATGAGAGATGCCCATCATGCAGAGCCCCCATGGTGGGCACAAGTCCGACAGAGCCGGTTATCTGTCTGCGCCAAAGTTGACATTCACGAACGCTTTGGATCAGTTCCATAATCCGTAGCGGAAAGAGTTTTTTGGGCTTTCTCGGATAAATGTGTGTAATTTTCTCCGGCGGTGAATTTCCCCGAAGCAACATCTTTTTTGTATTGCAGCACGCTGTCAGTGATGAGAGCTCCCAGCCGGGCAAATTGACGTGTATGTTTGGGTGCAAAATCACCCAGCCCTAAAATATCATGAAACACCTGTATCTGGCCATCGCAATGGGGACCGGCGCCGATGCCGATGGTTGGGATGTCGAGCTCGGATGTGATTTGTTCGGCCAGTTCGGCAGGAATTCCCTCCAGTACAATCGAAAAAGCCCCCGCCGACTGAACCGCCAGAGCATCTTGCAGAATTGTCCGGGCTGCAGTCCCGGTTTTCCCCTGTATCCTATATCCGGACATCTGATGAAAAGACTGAGGTGTCAGGCCCACGTGGCCCATAACCGGAATTCCGCAATCCACAATGGCAGATATCTGCGGCACCATGTGCTGACCACCCTCAAGTTTTACGGCAGAGGCCGAGCCCTTTTTAATGAAGTCACCAGCGGATTGAATGGCGCTTTCCACAGAGGCTTGATAACTCATAAAGGGCATGTCGGCAACTACAAGGGCGCTTTGAACTCCCCGGGCAACTGCAGCCGTGAGCATTAGCATTTCATCCATCGAAGCCGGGATTGTGGTTGCATAACCCATCATTACCATGGCCGCACTGTCACCCACAAGGATTAACGGAATACCGGCCCTGTCAACCAGCTGTGCCGAAGTATAATCGTAAGCCGTTAAAGCGGCAAAGGGCTCCGGCTTGTGCTTGAGCTGTTTAATAGATTGTATTGTTATTTTAGTCATTTATAACAGACCTGCATAGGCAGCCGCCATTTTTTGTACGAGTATTAATTAAAAGTCCGGTTTGAGTCCACCGCACAGCCGAGTAATCACTTTTATTTGTCGCATATATTGGGATGAAAGGAATCTACCGTGTTTATTACAGCCCTAATTTACGGAGACTGAGACACCCTGTAAAATGAAGCATTTCACAGACAATATAAAGAAATTTTTCATATTCCGGGTCCCATGATGATAGTCACCATGCTTAAAACATCATAAATATCAAGAGTACCATCCTCGTTCAGGTCGCCGCAAGGTTCGAAATGCTGGTCTATTATCATGGCTATTACCGTCACAACATCGAGAATATCCAGGGCCCCGTCACCGCTAAGATCTCCCGGCGTGTCACATTCGAAATAGACAATGGTGAAAGGATATTCGAGCGTAGTTGCTGCCGAGCCGTCTGAGAATTCAAACAGAGCAGTATAATTACCGGGATCGAGGTTGCCCACGTTATAGGAAAAAATAACATCCGAATCGAAGTCATGACCGAGGGGAATCATAGGATATGCCTGATCGAGATTAACCAGACGGGCAACCGCCAGGTTGTGATCGCTGTCTGCATAACTGATTTCAAGGCTGCGATTGTCGGCGTTATAAACCGGTAATGAGAGGGACGGTGCCTGGTTTCCATCTTGAAAATTGGTTTCAAGGATCAGCATTGCAGGGGGAGTATCATCGAATATTTCAAAATCAATATCCAAAGTCGTCGAAGCGGTCATTCCCGAAATCAGCAGCGCATTTTCAGGATTGGGCCAGGTGCCAAAATCCGGGTCATCCGTGATATAGTGTGTGGCAATAGTCATATCGAGATTATTATCAGAGATAATCCAATTAATGTCTTCCGTAACATACTGGTAATCAATAAAATCACCATTTGCCGTACCCCATAATTTCAGAAGACCGGGATAAAGATTACCAAAGGCTCCGTTCCCGTATCCCAGCGAGTACACGACCAGTGTATCGGCTGAGAGGTCCTGCTCGGGGTTGCTGAAACCCACACCGTACAGATACCAGGGACCGAAAAAATCGCCTTCGTAAAAACCGCCTTCGTTTACGGTTAGCCGGACAAACAGCGAATCATCGTTATAGGTTGCAGACAAAGCAGAAATATCCAGAAAGGCATTGTCCCCCTGAACATCTCCTATGGGCTCATCTGCAACGGGTATGAGATAGTTATCACCCGGTGGAAACTCACCGCTGATATTTTTAGGAGACTGTGTGAGCAGTTCGATTCCCGTATTCTCGGCTGTCACCAGCCGGATGTACCAGGCCATATTATCTCCCCCGCCTGTCATGACGGTACAGTCCCGGAAGTTTTCGTATCCCGGCTGCCCGGCCATCACCTGACAGGGACCGGAATGCCAGGACTGCTGCCCGTCCATAGAGACAAATGCGATGGCAGATTGGAGTACAAGCTCCGGTTCGGGCAGGAACTGTATGACAATACTGTCATTGGGTGCGCCGGCAAAAAGATGGGAGGCAAAACCGAGAGTGCGGTGTGTGCCGGTATTTGTCTGAAGCTGCCGGAGGAAGTTTCGGTAAATATGCCCCGCCAGTTGCTCCATATTGGCATTCTTTTGAGAGTTGTCGAGGTTTGCTCCGGCAGTTGCGCTAAAGATGAGGGCAGAAATCAACAGGCGGAAACACAGTTTGATAAGTAAATCGGGTTTCATGATATTTATGCAATATTAAGCATTATTGTATATGCAGTTCAAAAATTAATCTGTAGCCGTTGGTATCAGGCTGTTGAGCGGCGACGGAAATCATGAGGCATATAATGTTAATATTAGTTAAGGTGAAAGAGTTAAATTTAGCGCAATTTTTTTGAAACAATTTGCAAAGTTTATAATTCATAGAGTATTTTAATTGTATTTTCATTATGTTTACTCATGAAAAGGAGATCTAAACGTGATTCGAGTTGAAAACCTTGTAAAGCATTACGGAGACGTAAAAGCTGTCAGGGGAATCGATTTTGAAGTTCATGATGGCGAGATCGTCGGTTTTCTGGGTGCCAATGGTGCCGGAAAATCAACGACGCTCAAAATTATGACCGGATATCTTTCGCCGACTTCAGGGAATATCCATATCAATGATTTGAATATTCTCGACGATTCCCTCGAAATCAGAAAGACGATTGGTTATTTGCCGGAACTTAATCCGCTCTATGGAGAAATGATGGTCTATGACCTGTTGGAATTCTCTGCAAATGTCAGAAACATCAAGGGCAAAGCCTACAAAAAAGCCCTGGCGCGAGTGGTTGATCTGTGTTCACTTTCAGGTGTAATTCACCGGAAGGTGTCCGACTGCTCCAAGGGCTATAAACAGCGAATCGGCCTGGCAGTGGCGATGATCCACGATCCGCGCATTCTGATTTTAGACGAACCGGTAACTGGTCTGGACCCGAACCAGATTGTGGAAATCAGAAATCTCATCAAAGAGCTGGGGAAAGAAAGAATGGTGATCATATCAAGCCATATTCTCCAGGAAATAGAACTCACCGTGGATCGGATTGTAATCATCGATACGGGAAAGATCGTGGCTGATGGTACCTCCGCAGAACTGATGGCAGGGTTTCATGGGAAAACCCAGCTATTACTTGAAGTTAAAAATGCCAAAGCAGAAGATATCGAAGCCCTGAGTACTTCTATCCAGTCCCTGGAGATACAGAGCGTGGATTCAAAAAATGACAGCAGCTTCATCAAGCTCGAGTACGATAAAAAGAATGATCCCCGGGAGGCAATATTTCAACACGCCCTGGCGCATCACTGGACGATTCTGGAGATGAGTCCCAAGAGAGCTCAACTCGAAGATATCTTCAGAAATCTGACCGTGGGAGGAGGTGCTCATGCATAACATCAAAGCCATCTATAAAAGGGAGTTGAAATCTATATTCAACAGCCCCATGGGCTATATCTTCCTGGTAATTTTCGCCCTCATTAACGGCTATTTTTTCACCAACACCTTTTTTCTGATCAACCAATCGGATATGCGTGCCTTGTTCAGTGTGGTTCCGCTGATCTTTTTATTTTTTATCCCGGCTGTGACAATGGGATTGATAGCAAAAGAAAAGAATGTTGGCACTATAGAGGTGATCTCGACCATGCCGGTAAAGGAATATGAATTCGTAATCGGGAAATATCTCGCCGGATTAACCCTGATCGTTGTCGGGTTGATGTTTACTCTGGTACATTTCTTCACTCTGGTCCGTGTGGGAACGAACATCGATTACGGAGCTCTGTTGTGCGGATACTTCGGCTTATTTTTGCTGGGAGCATTTTATGCCGCAGTGGGCGTCTTCAGCAGCAGTATTTCGGAAAACCAGGTCGTTTCATTTATCGTGGGTATCGCCATAGTGATCACATTCTTCCTGATGGATAAAATGCTAATGTTCGTGCCCTCCTCACTGACCGGTTTCATACAGTACATCAGTGTGGACTATCACCTGGCGGGAATCTCCAAGGGTGTCATCGACTCCAGAAATTTGGTTTATTTTGGAAGCATGATCGCTATGTTTCTGATCTTTACCGTTCGAACAATTGAAATTCGGAAATGGAGGTAGCCCGGGATGACAATCGATAACAAGAAATCACTTATCATTTTTATTGTAATTACAATTGCAGCGGTTATCCTCGTGAACATGATCTCAAAGAACTGGTTTTTCCGCTGGGATCTTACAGACAATAATATGTATTCCCTGTCAGACTCTTCGAAAAAAGTGCTTGACAAAATTGATGACCTGCTGACCATGAAGGTTTATTTTTCGGAGAATCTCCCGGGTGAATACGGCAACAACAGACGCTATCTGCAGGATATCCTGGAGGAATACGAAGCTTTCTCAAAAGGGAATATTCGTTTTGAATTTTTTCCGCCCGATAATGATGAAAAGCTTGAAGAGGATGCCCAGAAATATGGTATCCAGCCGGTGCAGCTGCAAGTCATTGAAAACGACAAAGTGGAGATTAAAAAGGTCTATATGGGCCTGGTCTGTATCTACGAAGATAAACGGGAGGCCATTCCCGTAATTCAGACAACAACCGGACTTGAATATGATATTACCACAACCATTAAAAAATTGATCAATGATCAAAAGCGCACAGTCGGCCTGGCTACCATAGGGGATCAGGAAGTAAAAAATGATAACCTGCGACAGACCATAGGAGAGACCTACAAGGTCATGCCGGTCAGCTTGAGCAGCCCCGTCCCCGCAGATATCGCAACGCTCCTGATTAATGGTGTGGAGGACTCTCTCTCCACTGATGAAATGACCAACCTGCGACAGTTTGTTGCCCGGGGCGGTAATATTTTAATTGCTCAGAGCCGGGTAAAGGCGGATATTCAACAGCAGACGGCCTCCGGGATTCAATCCAATATTTTTTCCCTGCTGGATGAATACGGGCTTAAACTCAAAGAAAACCTCGTCCTTGACCGGCAGTGCGGGCAGGTAACCATTTCTCAGAACAGGGGCTTCTTCAGGATGAACTCACAGGTGGATTACCCCTTCTTCCCTCTGGTCAGGTCCTTCGGTGACAATGTGATGGTCAAAGGTCTGGAACAATTGAGACTGCTTTTCACCAGTGAAATAGAAGACTTGTCCCCGGGAGTGCCGGATACTCTTGATTCCGGAAATAAACTTGTGCCTCTGTTATATACTTCGGATCACTCCACAACTGTGGAACAGTTTTATAATCTGAACCCCATCGAGAACCCGGCCTTCAAAAATCTCAACCAGCCGGGGCGTTTGGTGGGTGCTCTGGTTGATGTGACCAATGACAGCACCGGAAGCGTCGGCCGCGTGGTTTTGATTAGTGATTCCAATTTTCTGACGGATGACGGTGGCGGCCGCATACCGGAAAACGGGATTTTTGTCTTGAACGCCGTAGATGTTCTCATGGGTGACAGTGATATGGTGGCCCTGCGTTCCAGAGAGATCACAACCCGTCCTTTGAAAGAATTGGAAGACTCCACTAAAGCAACCTGGAAATGGATCAATATCCTGTTGCCGTCATTACTGGTTATTGCTTTCGGCTTCCTGCACTGGAAACGTGAAGCCGGTCGTGCCAAAGTATTGGAGGAAATCTATGAGTAAATCGCTTCGAAACGGAATCATTATAATTGTTGTTCTTTTGGGTATTTTTTTTATTATTCAAAACCGACAGCAAAAAAGAATTACAAAATCGTCTCCGATCTTTACCGGGGATAAAGCGGACATTGTTAAGGTGCTTATCCAGAAAGGTGATAAGGCTATTGAGCTGGCCCGCGTTGATACAAGCTGGGAAATATCAGGGAATGATACCCTGGAGATCCGCCAGAATCGAATTGACAATCTGTTAAATAAGGTTCTCGATGTTGAACGCGAAACGCTGGTTTCCGCTAATCCTGACAAATGGGAAACTTTTTCTATTGATGATTCTACCGGAACACACCTGGCCCTGATCAATGCAAATGACGATACCATCGGGTATTTTGTCTTTGGCAGATCGAAATCAGACTGGTCTCACAATTACATCCGGTTTAAAGAAGGCCCGGAAGTTTATCTCACCAGTGAAAATGTCATTTCGAGTTTAAATACCGGTGAAAAATTCTGGGGACAGGTACCCAAGCCGCCACCGGTTAAAGCAGATTCTTTGGGGACTGCACCTGAGGTAGAAACGGAGACACCACCCCCGGTGGGCAAGGCTCCGGAAACGGGAGAATAATTAGAAAAATTCGGGTTGTATCCGGGTGAGGACCGGGACATTTTTTACAGTAAGGGAAAGAGAAAGGATGCTGGATGATAGTTTTAGTTCCGCCGAGTGAGGGCAAAGTCAGGATTAGAAAACCCCTGGAACTTAAATTCGAAGACACGGATTTTCCGCTCATGAAAGAGGTGGGGCAGGTAGTTCGTCTGTTGAGTTTAATTGATGACGAGGATATCCGTTCAATATACGGGACGTCAAAACAAAAGGCGTTGATTTTTCACCGCCAAAACCAGGACGTTATGAACAGTCGTGTCTGGCCGGCCATCGAGAGATACTCTGGGGTTGTGTACGAACATATCGGCTGGAATACACTGTCCGAAGAAGGCCGGGCATATATGGAAAAACACATCCGTATTTTTAGTGGACTGTTTGGCATGGTCACGCCGATGACATTGATACCGGATTATAAACTGAAGATGAATGTGATGTCACTGCAATATCACTGGAGACCCATTCTGACGGATATCCTGGCCAAAGAAGACATGATCATCGACCTTTTGCCACAGGTGCACCGCAAAGCCTACCAATCCAGTGATAATGTGGTTGAAGTGGAATTTGTGGTAATGTCCAAGGGTAAAAAGAAAACGGCAGGTCACTATGGCAAGGCCGTGAAAGGTGAGTTTATTCGCTTCATGGCTGAGCACAATGTGACCTCGGTGGAACAGTTTGAAGGTTTCGAATACGACAATTTCAGATGGGACGGCACCATGTTCGTCAAACTGGACGACTAATCCCTCACAGACATTTCAGCTATAAAAAGGTCCGGTCAAAACCGGACTTTTTTATAATATCACAATCAAAAAAATCTCGAGCCACCGAGAGGAGTCGAACCTCCGACCCACGCATTACGAATGCGTTGCTCTACCAACTGAGCTACGGTGGCAATTTGGTCCCCGGAAAGGCCGGGAAATTTAGGCCGTCATCAGAATTGCCCGCTAATGATTTTGCAGAAAAATCGAAGCACTTATGAGTTGTCTTTCAAAACGCAGTGAGAGACCTCGAAACCACAAATGGTTATATGCCTGAACGTTCGGAAATGCTGATAACCTGTACATCCCGAAACGATATGTTCATTCCAGCCTCAACTCCAGCTGACCCTCTTGGGAATCGGGCTGTTCGGTGGATAGATTTGACAGGGTAACTCCCAGTAATCTAACCGGCTGATCCGGCGATGCAGGTTTTTGCAGCAATCCGTAAACCACCTCAGTGAGTTGTGCTTCGGATGAAATCATGATCGGCAATGTTGTACTGCGGGTAGTCTGAACAAAATTAAAATATTTAATTTTCAGGGTTACTGTCTTTCCTGATAGTCGGGCCTTGCCGGCGCGTTTCCAGACCGTCCTGATGATTTTCTTCAGTTGGAGCAGCATGAAATCCAAATCTACCAGATCTGTATCGAAAGTATGCTCCGCACCCAGTGATTTCCTGATTCTGCCGGGTTTTACCGGACGGTCATCTCTGCCGCGGACAACTTTGTAGTACCAGCTTCCAGTCTTGCCAAATTTCTCGACGAGTTCCGGTTTGCTCCATTTTTTCAGGTCTGCACCGGTTCGAATTCCCATGGCAGCCATACGTCTGGCAGTCACTTTCCCCACACCGTAAAATTTATGGATTGGCAGCCCGGCTAAAAAGATCTCTGCTTTTTCGGGTGTTATTACGGTCAGACCATCCGGTTTATCAAAATCAGAAGCAACCTTCGCTAAAAACTTATTGAAGGAAACGCCAGCAGAAGCTGTTAGGCCGGTTTCGGTTTTAATGGATGCCCTGATTTCCCGGGCGATCAGGGTTGCCGAAGGCTGCCGGAGTTTATTTTCCGTCACATCGAGATAGGCCTCATCAAGTGAAAGGGGCTCAACCAGGTCTGTATATCTTTTAAAGATTACACGGATCTGATGTGAAACTTCCCGATAGATGTCAAAGCGCGGTTTTACAAAGATCAGAGAGGGACATTTCCGCAAAGCGATTGCCGAGGGCATGGCCGAGTGAATTCCAAATTTTCGGGCTTCATAGCTGGCGGCAGCCACCACTCCCCGGTGTCGAGATCCGCCTACGGCAACCGGCCGATTGCGGTAACGGGGACAGTCACGCTGCTCCACGGAGGCGTAAAAAGCATCCATATCTACATGGATGATCTTGCGCAGATCATTCACGCCAGAACACCTCCAGGGTTTTCCGAAGCATCTGAACATCCCAGACGGTCTGTATCTTCCAGCCCTCGGGGAGTAATTCGGCATAGCAGTCAGAAGTAAAGCGGTCATCGATGAGCAGCAGCGCCCCCCGGTCTTCTTCCGATCGTATCAAACGCCCGGCGGCCTGTACGACCCGGGAGAGCCCCGGGTACAGATACGCAAACTCATAGCCGTTACCCCCTTCATTGAAATAATATTTGATGAGTTCACGAGATACGGTGATTGCAGGCAGACCTACACCGATGATACCGACTCCGGTGAGACATTCCCCGCCGAGGTCTATACTTTCGCCAAAGATACCCCCCATCACTGCCAATCCGACCAGTGTCTGCCCGCCCGGGGATTTGAATTTGTCCAGGAATTTCCTGCGACTTGCTTCGGTCATTTCGGGAGTCTGCACCTGCAAGGTCAGATCCGGATGCAGCCGCTGCACCTCGGCCCGGACGGACTCAAGATAGGCATACGATGGGAAATAAATCAGGTAGTTGCCCTTCCGGGCTGCGATAAATGCGGATAATGCCGCAACTACGCGGGCGGCAGTGTCCCGGCGGTGTCGATAGCGCACGGAGAGTCCCTCCATTTGCAGTACACAGAGATGATCCGCCGGATAGGGCGAAGTCAGAGACAGTACTCCGGCCGACGGAGGGCATCCCAGCAATCTGCGAAAATAATCTGCAGGGCTCAATGTTGCGGATAAAAATACGGAGGACCCGGCCCTGGCGATGCAAGTTTGCAGCTGTTCTGACGGGTCTATGCAGAAAAGACTCACAGCCAGCCCCCGCTGGTTTTTCTCAAAACAGGTTGCGTAGTGTCCGTCGTAGCTTTCTGCCACAAACATGAATCGCTGAACTTCGGTATAGAGCCGATATGCCAGATCGGAATATTCACCGCCGGCAGTGTCAATAAAATAGTGCTCACAGTGTTTCAGGAACCGTTGTAGAATCGGAAGAATTTCCGACGGTAATTCTTGCTGTACTCCATTTGAACCGCTATACTCCAGTTCTTTCTTTGACTTCAGAAACCAACCATTGACCTCACCAGCGGCTTTCCCGAGAGCCGGCCAGGTCTTACCCAGCGTCCGCTTCAACTCCGGGAAAAGGCGTTTTTCCAATCTCGCCGAATACATTCCCCGCGCCCGCTCGGGTAAATTGTGGGCTTCATCCACCAGGAATATATAACGCTTGCCTACTTCCAGCAAATTTTTCCGCATGAAAAACCGGCGCAGATAAACCCGGGGATCGAAGACATAATTGTAGTCACAGATGATAACATCGCTAAATAAAGCCAGCTCCAATGACAATTCAAAGGGGCACACCCGGTACAGACGGGCTTGCTTTTCTATGAAGGCCTGTGTGTATGCATCGCTTGAATAACAGGCATCCAGGGCAGACTTGATCCGCTCGTAAAATCCCCGGGCATATTCACACTGTTCGGCGATACAGGGCTTTGCAGTCTGAAAACAGATTTTTTCCCTGGCGGTAAGGGATAACCACTTCAAAGCGTGACGGTCCCGGAATTTCAGAGCACTGAGGCTTGATTCAGCCGTCTTACGGCCGGGAGTACGTGCGGTCAGAAAAAATATTTTATCAGCCCGGGAATCCGCCAGTGATTTTATTGCAGGGAATATGGCGGCCATAGTTTTTCCCAGCCCGGTGGGAGCTTCCACCAGCAGCTGGCCCCCGGAGCTGATGGTCGTATCAATTTCATGCATGAGGGCAAATTGTCCGGGCCGGTATTTTTTAAACGGGAAAGTCAGTTTGTGCAAGGCTTCAGTGCGGTTACTGAGGTGCAGAAGAATCCGCTCCAGCCAGTCAATGTAAAAAGCGATCATTTTTTCAAAAGCCAGCTCCAACTCCGAAGTCGTACAGGTTTTTATAAATTCCCGGGTTGTCCCGTTATCAACCCGATAATAGGTAAGCTGTAAATCCAACCGCTCAAGTTTTTTCAGGTGGGCAAAGATTGCTCCATAGACCTTCAACTGTGCCCAATGTACCTGGTAAGTATCCCCTTCCGGATCATCCGGGGATACTCTGACGGATTTTATCTCTTCCAGGCGGAAACGGTTTCTGTCGTTGTAAAGACCGTCAATCCGACCGGCAACCAGAATATCATAGTCAGAGCGCTGTATCAGTCGTGAAACGGAGACCTCTGCCTGGTAGTTTTCACCCCGTGACTGCTGAACCTTGCGGTGGGCTTTAATTCCCGTTTGCAAAGCAGAAGCACTAAAGTTTCCCCGTTTCAGGTCTCCCCGGCGGCAACAGAACTCGGCCAATTCTCTGGCGGGAACATGAAAGGTCCGCTTCAAAACAGTTCCAGCCTTATCTGCCCTCGGCGGGTGTGTTTTCGGGAGGATTTGTCATATTGTACATGTTTGAAAAACTTTGCAGACAGCGATACATTCATAGTTTTGGGAGCGACTTCGCGCAGGAGTCGGGCTGTTAACACACCGGCCAGTTCCCCGACAGGTGGTGTAGTGCAGGTGAGTCTCACAATGGCATTGGAGTCCAGTGACAGTAGTTTCTGACGCAGGAAAGGGCGCAGCGTATTTGGAGTGAGCGCCGACATATCAATCATGAGATCAAGCATCGGCCGTACAGGCAGTTTGTTAAATGCGAGGTTGGCAATTTTCCAGTAATTGTTTGAATCCGGTGTGAAATCCAAAAGATAAAATCCTTTTTCTTCATCCTTCTCAGCTGCCGAGGTCCGTTCAATAGAGCCGCTGTAGATCACGGGCACACCGGCTCCGTCATCAGATTTGAAAGTGAGGATTTGCCGGCGGTGAATATGTCCGGACAGAATTGCGTGAAAACGGCCTGGAATATCCCGGCTCAGGATCACATCCTGCCCGCTGCGGAAAGTATAGTTTTTAACGCGTGCACCTTCTATGGCATGGTGCAGGCAAAGCAGTCGAATTTGGGCAGTTTCGGCTTCCGCCCGACATTCGGCGAGGCATTTTCCGAAACGGCTGCGGATATTCCTGCGTTCATAGGGAAAGCCTGAAAGTGAGACCGCCACACCTTTGACAGTTTGTAAGAATGTCCGCGGCTTTGTAAAAACATGAATGTTCGGGCGGGTCAGCCGATAAAGTCCCGGGAATCTGGAATACTCGTGGTTACCGGGTACGATAAATAAGAGAATGCCCGATTTAGCGAACTCCAGAAGCAGGCTGTAAACCTTGTCAACGATAAACTGTGGAATTCGTGCACGAAAAAACAGATCTCCGCCGTGGATAACAACATCCACTTTTTGAGTTGTGGCATATATCAATACGCGCTGGAAATTGTTAAAAAAATCAACTCCCCGGTGGCGCCGCTCGACCCGGGGATTTTGCGGATAATCGAAGCCCAAATGGGTGTCGCTGAAGAATAATACCCTGATATGTTTTGTTGAGGTCATTTATGAGGGGTCAGTTTATGCCGATAACGACTTTGGAAATTAACAGGAGCTGATATATTAAGAAAACGGATATTCAGGCTGCCTGAACAAGCCGGTCTTAAAAGAATGTACAATCGGACCGGTCCATATGTTTGATACAAAGCTGCGCAGACGATTCTGTGGACACCGGGTTATAAAAAAATTACGGATTAGTCCCGCCGCCGCTCAAGTTTATGTACCAGGCGCTGCAGACGATGCCTGAGTTCGGCTACTAATTTACTGTTTACCGGTGAAAGCCCGTTTTCAATTGCCAGAGCTTTGCCGGTGAGTTCACAGGCGCGGCGATATTCTTTTTCTCGGTGTTCAGCCAATTTTGCCAGTTCGATACAGGCATAGGTCTTGTTATTCAGCACGGCAGTTTCCCAGAGCCTGCGGGATTCAGCCCGCCGCCCACAGCGTTTATACAGGAAGGAGAGTTCCCGGGTACTTTGAGAAACGGCAATACCCTGTTCAATGCAGGCGCTGTATAACACCCGGGCTGACTCCAACGCTCCCATATCAGCCAGCAGTCGGGCAACCCCAGGAAGAAAAACTCTGTCATCGGCTGTGAGTGTATGTGGCTTGTCCAGAGCCCGACTGATCAGGGTCAGCAGCAGTACCATGCTCACCATATCGAAGCGGTTGTGATAAAAAACATTGATCAGCGGGGCGAACTCCCTGGTCTGCAAATATTCAAAATAAAGTTGTGGAATCTTTGAACCGGGCACATCCGTTGCCGGGTTACGACCACTGTGCAGAATGTAAGCTTCCAGCTGCCCCAGCGAACAACCGGGAAGTGTCCGGCCCCAGAACCTGCGTGACAGCGGCAGCAGATCCAAATGTGGCAGGGTACGGGGGTTGAAATCTGCCCCCTGAATAATCCAGCGGGTCTCCAGCAGGGGCAGATCATAACTCTTGCCGTTGAAGCTCACCAACGCCGTAAATTGTCGAAACTTTTCTGTTAATATTCTCACCAGTTCGGGTTCTCCCGCCGGATCGGTTAAAAAATAATGTTCAATTATGAACTCTCCGGCTGCGAAAAATCCCAGCCCCACCATGAATGCCAGGGTTCCCGTTCCCCCTGAAAGGCCGGTGGTTTCAGTATCGATGAAGAGCAGGTCCTCGACGCATATTTTCTCCCGGTCAAAGCCGGCCAGGCGCAAGAGATAGGGCGACACCTCCGGTACAAGTAATTTACGTTTGAGACCTGGCATGGAGTCGGCAGTCGCTGTAACCGTAGCGAGATAGACCAGTTTATCGGGTGAACAGTAATTTCCGTCCAGCAAGCTGTGGATGGGTATCCCGGCGGTGTTGCGTATCGGTTTTTCCGCCGGCAGCTCCCCTTTGATGAGATAATCCAGTTTGCTCATTTCAAGCAGGTTCTTGATCTGATGCCGTTGAGGCAGCCGTTAGATATTTCAGCATCTGAGCCACAGGTGCTTTGGCTCCCACGCCGTTTTCAGCTTCCGGACCTACACAGGCAGGACAGCCGCTCCGGCATTCGCAGTCACTGACAACCTCCAGTCCCCGATTGAACAGCCCTTCCAACAGAGAGTATAATTTTTCACTCAGCCCCACACCTCCCGGGGCGCTGTCGTAAAAGATTACGGCGGGCTGATCTTCACATATTGCGGACCTCGCTTCGCCGAATATGTGAAGATCCGTACCGGAACACAAGAGGGAAAAAGGTGCCAGACGCCCGAGGAGATACGTCAGTCCTGCCAGACCGCTCTGAATATATATCTGTTTTTCCGCCGCAGTGTGGCAGACCGGGCAGAGAGAAATGAGGTTTTCAGGCCGATTGGCCAGCGCTGACGACGAAAAAGACCGCAAGGGAAGTTTATGATGGACATGTAGAGTGCTGTTTTTAGCTGATTCCCCACAGTTTGTACAGCGGTATCGGTCACGCTCACGTATGCTGGCTGCAAGGTCCTCCCAGCCGTGACCGTAACGGTTGGCGTCATTGTTCCAAAGTTTTTCCTGTCTAAGTCTGTTCACGAGTTCCACGCCAAGGACAAACCAGCAGCCTGCGGTGATCAGTTGAGACGGTGGCAGATCCAGTTCTTCCCGCCCCAGCAGTTCCCGCATATGCCATTTCAGTTTTTTAAAGCCCGTGACCCGGGTTTCAACTTTAAGCTGTCCTGCAAACTTCTCCCATTCCCGAAATCGTTGATGCTCATAAGTTTCCATCAATTCAAAACGTGTATCACAGACAGCCTGGGTGTAATAGGAGAGCTGGAACGGTTTTAAAGAAACCGTTTTCTTCTCCAGGTTCAAAGAACTTACCTGGTAAGATTCACCATTGTGCAGATAGACGGCTCCCGGATGAGTAAACCAGAAAGCGCTGTCACGATCAATGAGACCAACGACGTTCTCTGCGTTCTGCAGGATATATGTGTCTGATGCTGCCGTACGCAGTGAAATTTCATTGGCCGGATAGCCGTCGGACGCCCAGAACCAGGTCTGACGGGATTTGTGAACCCTGCCGATCTTTTCCAGCAGCTGCATGAACTCCCGGACCTTTTGGGCGCACAGATTCCCAAAGGATTCTCCCTCTGTAAAAGCTTTTTCAAAAATGGCACATTGCAGATGCCGGAGAAGAATGTAGGGGTTGTCCGGATTGATCAGGGCCTGTTCAGGGTTGCGGTCAAGCAAATATTCAGGATGTTTTACCAGATACTGATCCATCAGGCCGCCGGAGGCTACAAAAATGGCCAGTGAACGGCGGCCCTTGCGCCCGGCCCGGCCGGTCTGCTGTTTCGTTGAGGTGATGCTGCCGGGGTATCCACTCATGATAACCGTGTCTATTCCGCCAATATCAATACCAAGTTCCAGGGCATTGGTGGTCACCACAGTGCGGATCTCTCCCCGGCGCAGCTTTTGCTCGATATCCCGTCGTTCATGTGGCAGATATCCGCTGCGATAGCCGCAGACCAGCCCTTTCTCTCCGACTCTGTTACGGAGTTCGGTGAGCAGCAATTCCACGGCTTTGCGTGTATGGGCGAAGATCAGAGTCTGTCCCTTCGTTCGGAGCAGCTTGCGGGCAAGACGCAGGGACTCCTCGGCAGCCGGCCGGCGGATTCCCAATTCCCGGTTAACCAGTGGTGGATTGTAAATCAAAAAATGCTTTTCACCGCATGCTGAAGTATTTTTTTCAACTGTTGCAAACTTTACCTCAAACAATTTTTCAACGAATTCCCGGCCGCCCGTGAGTGTGGCGGATGTGACTATAAAGTGGGGATTGCTGTGATAAATCCCGGCGATACGTTGAAAACGCCGCAGGACATTGGCAAAATGAGAGCCGAAGACCCCATGGTACATGTGCACTTCGTCCACTACGACATATTTGAGATTTTTGAAGAAACCGGCCCAGCGGGTATGATGCGGTAATATGCCCAGATGCAGCATATCCGGGTTCGAAAACACGAAGGCCGCCTTATTACGAACGGCCTCCCGCCGGCCTGCCGGCAGATCGCCGTCATATACACCCATCGTTCCGGCACCTTTTATCCCGGAGGCACCCAACAGCTTCTGCAGGTTTTCTTTCTGATCATTACCCAGAGCCTTTGTTGGGAAAAGCAGCAGCGCCCGGGTAGCGGGAGCTTCCAAAAACTGATTCAGCAGCGGTAGTTGATAGCACAGGGATTTGCCACTGGCCACACCCGTGCTGATGAGAGTATGCTGCCCGGAGGCAATATGCGCCAGAGCTTCCCGCTGATGAACATACAGGTTTTTAATTCCCGTTTCGCACAGGGCTCTGACCAATACCGGATGCAGCGAGTCCGGCAACTTTGTAAAGGTGGCTGATTCGATTTTTTTGACGGAATGTGTGGTAATGTTGCCCGCCAGAGAAGCATCTTCAAGGATTTGCTCTAATTGAGAAAAGGTCATTTCTGTTGTCGGATTCTGCATTTATTTTCGGGAAACAATCCGGATTTCGCATCGGATATGGGCAGAAATTTAAAGCAACTTACCGGGAGGAAACAGATGTTTTGCAGTTCCAGGAGCTGAAAACAGATGCCTTTCAGAGATATCCTGTGTTTACAGGATTGAACGTAATCAACGATTTTACAGTTCTGTTACGTAGTTCAGTGTTCACCCGGCATCAAATTTATTTCAACTCTTTTTCAAGATCAGATAACCGATAATACCGGACATAAAAGATGCTGCCAGTATCGCCAGTTTATCAGTGTACTGAAAAAGAGTATCATCTGCAAATGCAAGTGAAACAATAAATAAACTCATTGTAAAGCCAATACCCGTTAAAACGGAAACACCATAAAGCTGCCTCCAATTGCTGCCAGCGGGTAATTTCGCAAGTTTCAGTTTTATGGCCACCCAGCTGAAGCCGAAGACACCTAATTGCTTGCCAAGAAATAACCCCAGCATAATTCCCAAGGGTACGGGTCCTGACATTTGCCTAAGAGAGATGTCGGTGAAATTCACGCCTGCATTCACAAAAGCAAATAGCGGTAAAATCAGGAAGGCCACCCAAAAATGCAAACCGTGCTCTATCTCTTTAAGGGGTGAAACGGTCTGCCCGCGCTCATCTTTGGCCTTGAGAGGAATGGTAAATGCCAGAGCTACACCGGCCAAAGTTGCATGGACACCTGATTTAAGGACGCTTATCCACAGGATTGTCCCGATAATGAAGTAAGCGGCTTTTTTAATGACGCCAAACTTGTTCAGCATAATTAATAAAACCAGACAAACAAGCGCAATGACAATTGATGTCGTGTACAGCTCGGCTGTATAAAAAACAGCAATTATTACGATTGCCCCTAAATCATCGATGATGGCCAGAGCCATTAGAAACACTTTAAGAGAAAGGGGGACCCGGGATCCCAATAACGATAAAATCGCTAACGCAAAAGCAATGTCCGTTGCTGTGGGTATTGCCCAGCCCCTGATGGCAATGGAGTTATCGGCATTAAACGCCAGATAGAAAATAGCAGGAACAAGCATACCGCCAATGGCGGCAATGCCGGGTAGTGCCGCCTGGTTCAGAGATGACAAATGACCCTCAAGAATTTCTCGTTTAACTTCCAAACCGATTAATAAAAAGAAGATGGCCATTAAACCGTCATTGACCCAGTGATAGAGTGATTTATCGAGATGCAAAGCACCGACCCTTATCGCTACCGGAATATGCAGGAAGGATTGATACAACGGTGATATAAATGTGTTGCTTAAGATAAGCGCCAAAATTGTTGCAGAGATCAACAATATCCCGCTGGCCGATTCTTTATGAATAAATTCTTCTATTGTTTTCATTTATGTCCTGATTTAATAACAAATGACAATGGCCTGAATGTCATCGTGTACATGGCCGATTCTTTCAGACGGGTCAATATCAACAGCCGTTAGCCGGAAGAAGTTGAAATTTAACTATCCAAGAGCTTAATGGATTTATCCGGCGACGGCCGTCTGTTGTCCGTCAGAGGGTTGGCTGCTTTTTTTAACAAAGGGAATCATTTTTCACTATATCCTGTAATCCATTTCCCTGCAGCCCAACCTATTATCAAACCCCCAATAACCCCGACGGCGATGATGGAAGCATAAACATATGTAACAATGGCATCGGGCAGACTGACCATAAAACCGACAATCGCCCCCATCAGCCACATGGGCAGTGATACATGAATGAGTGGAATGATAAAGCCGATGGCAAACCTGTTCAAGAAAGCTGCAAGCATGGCAAGGGTTTTGCCAGGTATATCGAGCGGCAGCATCATCAATACATCGACAATGCCAAAAACAAGACCGCAAATGAGAGAAAACAGGAACGGATTCATACTTTGCTGCAATTTCCCTTGAGCAATCGTCGGTTTGGTCACGGATTGAAACAGGGTAAAGTGAAGCGGGGGAATGAGCAGAAACCCATCCCCCCGTTGTAAAAAGTTATTTCCTGCCAAACAGATAATAAATATCGGCCGTACCGCCGAGGGTACCCCAATCTCCGTTAAAGATCATCTGCGGACCAGCCGTCCAAAACATCTGATTCAGCGAAATATCAATATACAGGTTACCATAATTGGCTCCCCATCCAGTGGAGAGATCATAATATCCGCCTTGTCCGATGGCCGTATCTTTGGTTTCATCCATCAGGTCACCGGCAGTATCGGTATAGGTTGATTTGTTACGGTAGAAGATATTGATACCACTCTCAAGGCCAAACCTGAAGTGTCCGAATTTATGATCCGTTTCAAAACCCACATTGCAATTGGGGCCTCCCACGACGAACTGACTGCCCGTCTGTTCAGTTTCAGCAATTTTATCAGTAGTAGTGCCGGAGATAAAACTAATATCCGCCCCCAGAGCATAAAACAGGACGGCACCCCCCGCCACGGATACCTGGTTAAAGAGGTTTATGTCACCGTTCACATAAATATTAGAGTTGTTCAGATCTTCCCGGTCAACTGAAGAATCATCTCCTTCAAGACTGGAAAATTGGGATTTTGAACCCCACCAATCGAACAGTATGTTGGCATAGAGTGTAGCAAATCGAATTCCCATAATATCCATTTCATGGGGTCGGCGGAGGCGTCCGCCCAATGCCACATCAGTCGTCGATGCCGAGCCCTCACCGCCATAGTAGTCTCCGGGCTGATGGTAGTTGAAAGTTCCGTTTGGGGACCAGTTGCCCCACATTGATCGTATGGAGTGGTAGTTGATCGATCCGGGGCCGCGTGAAAATCCGCCATATACGGCCAGCTCGTTACTCCCGCTGTTCCAGCCGTAAATACCATTCAGGGCAAAGTCAGTGTATTTATTTGACCCCTCCTGCGGATTCGAAATATCGTTCACTTCGGAGTGGTTCATTGTATTGAATTTGAATTCAAAACCCACTGCCCGGTTTTCACCCAGGGAATGAATGGCAGTTATGAAATTATCTTCATACATTCTGCCGCTGGCGATTCCCCAGCGTTTTTCGGGGGTGCCCAGGGTGAACATGAATTGAGTATTTTCATTGCCAACACCCTGGATGTACAGCAGATTATGCTGTGGCAGCACCTGCGGGAAAAAATACAGGTTCTGTACATCACCGCGAATCATAGGTGCGAAGTTTCCCAGAGATTCAACACGGTTCCCCGTAGCAAACAGGGTAGTGGAAATGATCAAGATTAAGTAAATAAAAGTAGATCGTCTCATCGAGGTCTCCTTATTTGATTTTATTTATGATAAGGTAATTAATTGAAACCAAAAGCCGGATGGAACTTACTCAATTAACCACAAAAGTTCATAGATTTTTATTTTACCCGCATTGCCGTGCGGGGTTTGTCTGTATTTGCCAGGGAGGGTAATTTTACAAGCCTTCAAAAAAGGCAGTTTACAGGAGGAAATATGCTCACAGTGTTCTATGATCAACGCTGCCTGCTGCACGATACGGGTGTCGGGCATCCCGAGAGAGCGGAGCGTCTCACCGCCTGCACAACGGCCCTGCAGGGGTCATCAGCAGCAAGCGAATTATCCTGGCAGGCTGCGGAACCGGTTACCGACAGTCGGCTGTTAAGAGTTCATTCCCGGTCGTACATCGAACGGGTCAGGGCATTCTGTAAAGCCGGCGGAGGCTATCTCGACCCGGATACACCAGTCTGCGGATAAAGCTTTGCGGCGGCCAAACTCAGTGCGGGTGCCTGGCTGAAGGCCCTGGAAACGGTAGCGAATGACGGGCAGTCAGCCCTGGTCCTCTCACGGCCTCCCGGGCACCATGCAGAGGGCGACAGGGCTATGGGTTTTTGCCTGTTTTCAAACTGTGCTCTGGCTGCCGTCAATGCTGTTGAGGAAGGTCTTGCAAAGCGTGTCTTCATCCTGGATTGGGATGTGCACCACGGTAACGGAACCCAGCGAATCGTGGAAAAATACAGATCAATAAACTATTGTTCGCTTCACCAATACCCTTTTTACCCCGGCACCGGAGCCGCCGACGAGCGGGGATATTACCGGAATGTATTGAACATACCTCTTCCGGCAGGGAGTGGCCGGCCTGAATACCTGCAGTCAATGCGTCGGCAGGTCATCCCTTATCTGAAAACCCTTGAGCCGGATCTGCTATTGATCAGCTGCGGATTTGATGCCGCCCAAAATGATCCTCTGGGTGGGATGAATCTCCTCCCGGAGGATTTTGCCGAAATGCTTTACAACTGCCTTGAATACATACCGAAAGTGTTAGTAGGGCTTGAGGGGGGCTACGACATACAAACTCTGGGAGAAGCAACCGTTGCAGTTACGGAGA